>CAZYWA010000281.1:0-9918 GCA_964650975.1 uncultured bacterium | reverse complement strand
CGCGCCACCACGGTGGCGTCCTCGCGCTCGGGGCTCTTACCCAGGAAGCTGGTACCACCGGTGGTCGGATAGCCGGCCTGGTGCAGCTCGTCCTTGACGGCGATCGGGATCCCTTCGAGCGGGCCGAGCGGCTTCTTCTTGCGCAGCCGCTCGGTCGAGGCGTCGGCGCTGCGCAGGATCTCGTCGTCGTCGCTGGCGATGAAGAGCTTCATCACCGGAGTTTCACTCTCCGAGCGTCGCCGAGCGGCAATGAATTTCTCGGCCACCGCGAGCGGTGTGGTGCCGCCGCCGGCGAAGGCCGCGCGATAGTCGTCGAAGGTGCGGAACGCGAATTCGCTCACGATCGCTTGCCTCTCGACACCACGGTCCTGCGGACGATCGGCGCCAGCGGCCGCGGCTGCGTGAACGGCGTCTCGTCCTCGGCGAAGCTCGCCTCGAGCAGCGTGTCGATGCCGAGCTGCTTCCGCAGCACCGACGCCAGCATCAGCTCGACCACCGGCAAGCCGGCCGCGGCCGACATGGTGCGAAGCGCCGAGCCCGCGATGCGCGGCGACGGCTTTCGAGGTTTGCGGATCACGGCATGCCTCCATTCGGTTCGAGGCTAGGCGCGGGCGGCATGGGCAAATCGCCGATCCGCCCGGCGCGCTCGAGCTCGACGAGCCGCGTCGCGAGCAGCACGAACCCGCCGACGCCGTAGCTCACGTTGTCCTTGGTCGGAACGATCTTGTAGTACCAGAAAGGGCCCGGGTCCGTCCCCACGCTGGTCCCCGAGAGAACAGTGCGGCCGCTCGGATCGACGTGGATGCGGCCCAGCAAGCCCGCGAGACCACGGGTCGAGGCGTCCGCTGCTTCCGGTCCGAGAAAGCTCTCCTCGAAGCCTCGCGCCAGGCCGTACGAGATCATCGCCGAGCCGGCGCTCTCGAGATAGGTCTCGCCGGGGCGATTGAGCACCGTCCAGTAGAGGCCGGTCGCGGGATCCTGCGTGGCGAGAAGGGCTTGCTGCTGGCGATTCACGCGCGCGAGCACGGGGTCGAGGCGGGAGTCGTCCGGGGGCAGCGCCGCCGCGAGGTCGATGCCCGACACCAGCGCCCACGAGTTGCCGCGCGCCCAGAACACCTGGTCCTCGAGCGGCGGCTGGTTGCGCTTCGCGATGTCGTCCCAGCTGTGGGTCCAGAAGCCCAGATCGGGATCTTGCAGATGGGTGCCGAAGATCTGGTACTGGCCCGACATGAGATCGAGGTCGTGCGGATCGCCGGTGCGAAGACCGTCGTCGATGAGGAACTCGCCGAACATCACCAGCGAGTCGACCCAGAGCTGCTGCCGGAAGACCAGCGGGATGAGGCCCAGATGAGAGATGCCGCCGTCGGAGGTACGCGGTGCCTTGTCGAAGAGGTACGTGCTGACGTCGTCGACGATCGGTTGCAGCTCGGTGGCGCCGCGCCGCTCGATCAAGAGCGACGCAACCGTGCCGGGCGGGCAGGTATCGCTGTCGAAGATCGTGTAACCGGCCTGCTGGTGGGCGTGCAGCCAGTCGAGCGCGTAGTCCTCGTAGCTCGAATCGGCGGTGGTGCGCGCCAGCTCGAGCATGCCGAGCATCAAGAGGCCCTCGCCCCAGCTCCACTTCACGCCGGCCGCGGGATTCTCGGCGCGCCAGGTGTCGGCGAGGTTCCGCGCCACGTCGAGCACCCGGGTGGCGGAGGGCGAATCGTGGTGGCTGCTCCCGCCACACGAGACGGCGCTCGTGACCAGGCATGCGCCCGCGAGAAGAGCGGCGATTCGCGCGCGATTCGAGGTCATGACGGGCGCCGAGTATAGCCGCCACCTGGAGCGCTGCGGTCCTTCGCAGCCGCAGCGTCGCAACCAGATCGATCGCTGCGGACGCGACGGATCGCGTCCCTCCGGCCTCGAGAGACCGGTTCACGAGCGCGGGACGATCACCGTGACGGGATGCCTGGCGCGAAACGAAATCGGAACGGCCGCGAAGCCCGAATCGATCGGGGCGTCGCTTGCCTCGCCGTCGACGGTCACCGGCCACGAGCCCGATTCTCGCGGCACCTCGACGTGCAGCACCCGCGTGCCGTCGACGATCGGACGATAGCTGATCGCGATTCGCACGGGATTCACGTCGAGCGCCACCAGCGGGAAATCGAGCACCCACGAATCGCGCGGGATACGCGGCGCGATGCGCAGGCCGTCGGTGGTGGGCTCGATTCCCGCGACGCGCAGCAGCGCCAAGAGCGCCATCGCGTGCACGTTCTGGTTGAGCGCGGGGAAATCGGTCATCGGCGTCACTGGGCTCGCCCACGTGCCGCCGGGAGGCGTCGACTCGAGCCCGTCGGGTCCGGTCCAGATGCCGATCCAGTTCTCCGGATAGGTCTCGGCCCGGTTGAAGAGACTCTGCCGTTCGAGGGAGCGCCAAGCGCGCTCGGGGCTGACGCGCGTCTCGCCCCAGGTGAGGAGCTGCGACACGGCGGGCCACACCTCGCCAGCGGGAGTGAGCGGCGCGCCGACCGGCGACGGGTCCTCCAGACGAGTGGCGATCGAATCCGCGAGCGCGGCGAGCCGCTCGGCGCTCACCGAACCCGCGATCATCGGCCACGGCTGCGCTTCGAGATCGATGTCGTCGTGACCGAGCACCACGGGGCGGTCGCCCGCGTCGCGCAGGATCGCGCGCGTGAACCACGAGCCGGCCCATTGCGCGTCGAGCGCGGTGCGCAGCGACTCGACCGGCGCAACGAGGCGCGCCGCGAGATCCGCGTCGAAGGGCTCGAGCACGCTCGCCGCGAGCGGCAGCACCCAGAGCGCCATGCCGGTGTTCTCGCAGGACTCTCCGTGCGCCAGCGTGTTACCCCAGTTGATGCTGGCGTTGCCGGCCGCGAGCACGTTCGAGGTGACGATCCCGTCCGACCAGTCGCCGTCCCGCACGCGGATCAGGCCGTCGCTGCCCGTGCCCACCACGTCGAGCAAGTGGCGCGCGGCGGCACGTGCGTGATCGAGCACCGTGGTGCCGATCGCTCCGGGCGCCACGTCACCCGGTCCGCGAAACGGCACCGGCTCGCTCAAGAATCCAACGTCGCCGGTCGCGGCGAGGTACTCGGCGAGCGCCATCAGGAAGAAGAGATCGAGGTCGGAGGGCTGCTCGTGGATCCCCAGGCCGCTGGCGAAGCCGTGGCCGCCGAAGGTGTAGAAGATCTGCCCGTCGCTCGCGCGCGTCAGTCGCATCATGAAGCGCAGGTTCTCGCGCGCCAGGTCGGGGCGGAGGTAGGTGAGCGGCAGCGCGAAGAGCGCCTGGTCGCGTGGCGCGCCGTCGATCCCTTGCAAGTAGAGATAGGCCGAGCCCTGGGTGGTGACGTGGGTGCCGTGAAAGCCGTGAAACACGGTGGCCGCGGGGAGCGCGAACGAGTGCCACTCGGTCTCGCGGGCGAGCTCGGGGTCGGAGGCGCTGGTCAGGAACGCGATCGACTGGCGGCGCGCTTCCTGGCTGCGCTCGAACACGTCGGCGGACCGGTAGGCGCGGAGCAACCCGGTGAGATCGCGGCCCGGCGGTGCATAGCCGAACGCGAAGCGCAGTACTCGCGCCTCGCCGGGTGCCAGCTTCACGTCGTGACGGATTACCAGGCAGAGCGGCTGGCCAGCGCCACTCACCGGGCCGGCGATCGACCCCGCGGCGCGCGCCGCGACCGCGTCGGGCCGCGCGACGCCGCCCTTGCCGAAGAACGCGGCTTGCTCGGTGTAGCGATCCGCGGAGCCGCCGCTCAGGTCGGCCAGGAACACGTCGTCCGGATACCAGTCGAGCGTCGAGACCTCGTCCGGCGCCACCGGTGGCGGTCCGTTCGCCGTGGTCGACACGCGCAGCAACTCACTCGACCGATCCCACTGCACCTGCTGCACGAACGACGCTTCGAGACCCTCGCGATACGAATCGCCGAGGTCGCCGAGCGGGCCGGTCATCGACGGCAGCGGCACCAGCTGGTAGCGGCTCACGTCCCAGTACTCGTAGTGGCGGAGTGCGACCGCCGCGGACCCATCGTTCCGCAGCGTGACCTCGCTCACGAGCAGCGCGTCGTCGCCGGCGGGAGCCCAGGTGCGGCGCGTCTCGGCCACGCCGCGATGAGCGGTCTCGGTCTCGAAGTAGCCCATTCCGAACACGCGACGGGTGGTCGCGTCCGCCGGGCGCCACCGGTAGACGGTCGGCCACACCTCCGAGCCGTCGTCGAGGTAGCCGAAGCCGCCCGCGAAGTTTCCGTGCTCGGGATCGAAATGGTTGAGGATCGTGGGTGCGCGATCGGCGCCGACCAGCTCCACGTAGCCGTCGTTGAAGGCGAGCGCCTGGACGTGGTCGTTGCCGAAGTTGTGGACGTGATCGCGCCGGTCGCGGCCACGCGAATCGGGGAAACGCGCGCGCGCGTCGGCTTGCTGGTCGAGCGTGTACCGGTAGGCGGGCAAACCGTCCGGATCGGTGATCCACTGCCCGAAAACACCGGTTCCCAGGGCCGTTTCGGGCGCGGGAGGAATGGCGCGCTGCTCGACGGTGGAACCGGTCCCGCCGCTTCCGGAGCATCCGCACACGAGAAGCGCCGCCCCGAGCCAGCGGCCCGCGCGAGCCCGCCGCGCGTTCACACGTGGCCTCGCCGCAGATCGTCGACGAACGACGGCCACGCGTCGCGCAGGTAGAGCGCGAACGGGACCCACCACACCAGATCGTTGGTGAGGCAGAGCACGCCGGAGCGCAGGGGCCACGCGCCGCGCACGATCAACACCGCCAACCCGATCGGGCCGAGAATCTTTCCGACGAGGCCCACGGCCGCGAGCAGGAAGCCGCGCTCGGGCCGCCGCGCCACTTCGGCGTAGAGCACACCGTAGAGCCCGACCACCATCGCCAGGCACGACATGATCGCCGGCTGGTTCAGCGGCGCCATGCGCGCGAACCGGAACAACCATTGCGGATCGGCCGCGGTGTAGAGGCCCCACGCCACGTTGTACGCGCCCGCCACGATGAAGACCGCGCGGTGCGCGCGACGGTGGGCGATCATGCCGCTCGATGCCACGGAAATGCGGCGCCCAAAACGCCTTGCGCGGCGAGCAGGTCGCGCAGCGCCGAAGCGAGGACGCCGAGCGCCTGAAGGCCGAGTAAGAGCCGCAGCCAGGCGGGAATCGGCACCGGCTGCCAGGCGAACCCGCTCGGTCCACCGCGCCAGCCGAGCCAGGCCGGCGCGAGACAGGCGAGGGCCGCGCCATAGACGATCGCCATGAGCCCGTGGGTGACGCGCTCGCCGGCCAACACTCCCACCGGCTCGCGGGTGCGTACCTCGATCGCGAAGTCAGCGCCGGTGAGCACAATCTCGACCGCGATCAACCCGGCGAGCACCCACGCGCACGCCCCGCGCCACGCGAGCCACGGCAAGGTCGTGAAGAGCACCGCGTAGATCGTGCTGCGCCATCCGTGCAACCAGAGCTCGGGCCGGGTACGCGCTCCACCCGCGGGAAGCCGCGCGCGCCACTCGTGATAGTAGAGGGTGTCGAAGCCTCCCAGCACGCCCTGGAAGGCCAGTAGCCAGAGCGCCGCGTTCACGGTGCCCTCACGGGCGCGACCTCACCCTCGTAACCGAGCACGGCACCGATCCCCGGGAGTGCCAACGTCACCGAGATCCACGCCGCGTCGCCGCGCGCGCGAACCTCCGCCGACGCACGCGGCGCGATGCGCGTGGGGAGCGGCATCCACCACCGCCCCATCCGGACGCTGCCTCCCACCGGCTCGTAACGGACGCCGCCCTCCATCGCATACACCATCATCTCGCACGCGAACGGTCCGTAGCTCTCGCGCAGCCCGCGCAGGGTGATCTCCTGGATCGAAGGCGCCATCCGCCGAGTGCCGAAGGTCCGCGCCCAGCTCATGGGACCGAGCGCCCGCTCGGGCTCGAGCGCCGTCACCTGAAGCTCGACCGCGACTCCTTCGGACGGAGGCGGAAACCGCAAGCAACGGGCGACGAACCGCGCGATCGCATTCGACCCGTGCCGCACCGCCACCGTGCCACGCACCGCGCCGGGCCGGTGGATCGCCTCGACGACGCCGGGAAGCGCCGCCCATTCCGCGTCATCGAGATAGGCGGGCAACAGGCTCGTGCCCGGTGCCCCGGGCGTCGACCACACCCGCGGCCGGGGGGTCAGCGAGCCGATTTCTTGCCCAGCGCCAGCACGCGGTCGTACTGGGCCTTGGTAACCGGCGAGACCGACAGCCGCGATTGACGCACGATCGCCATCTTGCTCAGCGTCGCGTCGTTCTTGATCTGCTCGAGCGTCACCGGTGTGGCGAGCGCCATCTCGGGCTCCACATCGACCACCGACCAGTCGCCTTCCTTGGCCGTCGCGTCGGGATACGCCTCGCGCACCACGCGCGCGACACCCACCACGGCCTTCTCGGTGACCGAGTGGTAGAAGAGCGCCAGGTCGCCGACCTTCATCGCGCGCAGGTTGTTCCGCGCCATGAAGTTCCGGACTCCATCCCACGTGCCGCGCTTCTGCTTCACCAGATCCCCCCACGCGTAAGCGTCGGGCTCGGTCTTCATCAGCCAGTAGTTCATGTCGCCGCCTTGGTCTCCGCCTTCGTTTCGGCCTTTCCGTCGCCGTTGGCTTCGGGCTCGCTCGGCTCCGGGACGCGCACGATCTCGACGCGCTTCACCCGGCGCTCGTCGGCCTCGCGGACGTGGAACTCGAAGCCGTCCCAGCGCACCTGCGTGCCCGAGGTCGGCAGCCGGCCCGCTTGCGCGGTGAGGAAGCCGCCCAGCGTTTCGTAATTGCCGGAGTTGGGGAACTCGGCGCCCAGCTTCTCGCCCAGGTCGTAGATCGAGAGCCGGCCGTCGGCCAGCACGTGGCCGTCGGGAAGCACGCGGAACTGCGCCTCCTCGTCGTCGTGCTCGTCCTGGATCTCGCCGACGATCTCCTCGATCACGTTCTCGAGGGTGACGAGCCCGCTGGTACCGCCGAATTCGTCGACCACGATCGCCATGTGAGTCTTGCGGCGCTGGAACTCCTTCAGCAGGTTGGCGATGGGCATCAGCTCGGGCGCGAAGAACACCTTGCGCATCAGCTTGGGCACGGGGATCTCGCTGGACCCCTCCGCCTTGAGCTTGAGCAAGTCCTTGGTGTGAAGGATGCCGACGATGTTGTCGATCGAGTCGGCGTAGACCGGAATTCGCGACAAGCCCGACTGCGCGACCAGCTCCATCAGCTCGTCGGCGGTGGCGTCCTTCCGCACCGCGATCATCTCGGTGCGAGGCACCATGATCTCGCGCACCACGGTGTCGCCGAACTCGAACACCGACGCGAGCATCTGGCGCTCGTCGCGGTGCAGGACGCCTTCTTCGTGACCGAGATCGATCAAGTACGTGATGTCCTCCTCGGTCACGAACGGCCCGGTGCGCGACACCTGGTGACCGGTCGCCATCACGATGGCGCGCGACAGGTGGGTCAGGATCCAGGTGGCCGGGAAGAACGCGATGTCGAGCACCCGCACCACGCGCATCGCGCGCGGCGCCCAGTTCTCGGCGTTGTGCTTGGCGAAGGTCTTGGGAGAGATCTCGCCGAACACCAGGAGCAGGAACGAGATGATGAACGTGGAAATCGCGATCGCGCGGCTCTCCGTGTAGCGCTGCGCGATCAGCGTCGCGACCGCGGCCGACAGCGTGTTCACCACCGTGTTGCCGATGAGCAGCGTCGTGAGCACGCGATTCGGCTTGTCGACCCACAGCTTGAGCACGCGAAAGCGCTTCTCGCCCGAGTCGACGAGCTGCCGCGCGCGCCGCTCGGAGAGCGCCGTCAGCGCGGTTTCCGACGACGAGAAAAAGGCCGCGCCCGCGATGCACAGCAGAATCACCGCGAGCTGAATGATCAACGACGAATCGCTCATGTCGTGTTCGGGGCCGAGCCCTAGCTACGGCACCAGGTGCAGTCGGACGCCGGCGCTCGCGTCGGCGATCCGGATCCACGTGACGCCGCTCGCATCGCGCGTCCAGGTCCGCGCACCGCTCGAGAGCGCGTCCACCGACGCCACCTGCACCGGCGCAGCGCCGTAGTCCTCGGTGATCGAGGTCGCGACCGTTCCGCCGCGCAGCCGCCACAAGAGCGCCCGCGAGGTCGGCGTCGACTGGAGCGCCAGCCCCCCGGTCCCCTCCGTCTGCCAGGTGACCGCGAGTCCGGTGCCGTGCTCCTCGTAGATGTTCACGGTCTTGGCGCCGCTCGCGAGCGGGTAGGCCGCGAGCGTGAGCATGCCCGCCGAGAACGTGTCGCCGTGGCCGGTGGCGTTCTCGGTCACGTCCATGGGAATGATGGCGCCGGCGCGGACGAAGACCGGCAAGCGATCGAGCGGCACATCGAGGGACTGGGTGGTGCCGCCGTCGTACGCCACGGTCTCGTCGAACCAGCTCAGCCAGCGGCCGCCCGGGAAGCTGACCGAGCGCGTCGTCCCGCTGGCGGTCATGGGAGCGACGTAGATGTCCTCACCCAGGAGGTACGAATCGTCGATGCCCTGGAAGCGCATCAGCGACACGCTCTGGTTCCACGCCTTGGCGCCCAGGCTGTAGAGGAACGGCGTGAGCTCGTGGTGGAGCTTGGTGAAGGTGCGATAGATCGACTCGACCTCGGAGTCGTACATCCACGGGCGGTGCTCGCCGCCGCCGCCGTTCTCCATGATCGGGCAGAGAGCGCCGAATTCGGCCCAGCGCACGAACGTCTCGCGGTCGAGCATTCCGTCGCCGCGGAACCCGCCGATGTCGGAGCCGAAGTTCACGTAGTTCAGGTTCGACGAGGCGATCATGTTGGCGAGCGCCGCCTGCAGGCCGGCGAACGTCGAGTCCTGATCGCCCACCCAGCCCGCGAAGTTGACGTCGCGAGGCGCGAACGGGACCGGCAGCGGTACGCCGATGTAGCTGTCGCTGGGGCGCGCCAGGATCACCCGGTCGTTCCCGAGCTGAGCCCGCGTGTAGCTGAAGAAATCCCGGTAGTACGCGTCGCGATATTGATCCCAGGTCACGGGTCCGGTGCTGCCGACCGCACCGCCCGGAACCAGGAGCACCAGCGGGTCGGTGGCATCGCACTTCCAGCCGTCGATCCCCATCGACAGGATGTTCTGCATCTTGCCGTGCCACCACGCGACCGCCGCGGGGTTGGTGTAGTCGAGCATCGCGCCGGTTCCGCCCCACCAGTCGACCTCGGCGCCGTTGCTCAGGAAGTAGCCGTTGGCGAGCGCTTCCGGGAACGTGACCGCGGTGTCGTTGATGACGCTCACGATCCACATCAAGACGCGCACGTTGCGCGCGTGCAGATCGCTCACCAGTCCGGGCAGGTCGGGGTAGAGCGCGGGATCGGGCTGGAACGCGACCGGCTGCACTTCCCAGGGCCGGTCGATCACCTGCGCGCCGACCGGGATGTCGTGCGACAGGTAGTCGTCGGTGAGCGCCAGGGCGCTCGCCTGGGTGCCTTCGTTCTCCCAGACCCAGTGGTGGAGCACCCACTCGGGCCAGGGCGGAGGCGTCAGGTTGGTGGGCGGAATCGGCGCCGGCGGACAGCCGTTCGCGTTCAGGAACGCGAGGGGCGCGAGCAGCACGATCGCCAGCAGGGGAATGGCCGTCCGGAGACGCTGCTGACGGCGCTGAGGAGGGTCATCCCCCATCTTCGTGACTCCCTTCGACCGCGGTTTCCAGCTGGGTGGGCGCGTGCGGCGCCGCCGAATGAGGGTACCGCAGCGGCCGGTCCCGCGAGAAGAGACCCGGACGAGCGGCCCCGCGGACGGCCCCAGCGAGGGGCGACCTGATCGTCGCGGAGCTCACAAGGTGTGGACAAGATCGGATCCTTGCCCGGAGCGCTCGCTTCGAACCGATCTCGTGCCGTTTGGAGGGACGCGGTCCCTCGCGTCCGCAGCGT
>CAZYWA010000280.1:0-9921 GCA_964650975.1 uncultured bacterium | reverse complement strand
TCTTCGTGTTCGTGAGCGGCACCCCCACCTTCAACTTCTCGGGCCCCACACTGCTGCCCGTCTTCGCCGACGGGTTCGAGTCCGGTGGGCTGTCCGCGTGGTCGGAAACCTCTCCATGATGAGATCCACGTGGCTCGCACTCGCGTGCGCCCTCACGGCGCTGGCGGCAACCCGAGCACGCGCCGACATCTTCCAGGACCAGCTGACCCCGACGCCGGCCACCACCAACAACGCCGTGCTCCACCTCTCGGTGACCAAGCTCGCGCCCCCCGGGGGCCACGCCGGGCCGGTCGACGCGACCATGGACGTGCTGGCCGGCAGCACCGTGAACGTGGCGTACGATTCGAGCACCGGATTCCTCAGCATCCCCGGGGCCCTGCTGCTGGGCTCGGACGTGAGCTTCTCGTTCGGCGGCCTGTTCCAGGCCTGTGTGCGGGATGTGGCGCTCTCCGTCGACTACACGGACACGGCCCACTACCTGATGCCCGCCCAGGTCGACGGCCAGGGAAATTTCGACCTCGACGTCCCGGTGGCCTTCTCCGGATTCCTGGGAAGTACCTGCAACGGCGACCAGATCGTCTACCTCGACGGCAGCTTCGTCCACATGCAGGGCACGCTGACCGTCGACCCCGGCACCGGCGCCATGGTGCTCACCAACTTCGCCACCGTCGGCGACTTCTCGCCGCTCGAGTTCGACTATCCGGGCTACACGTTCGATCTCACCGGAAGCGTGACGCTCAACTTCAACGGCACCATCCATCCGGTGTTCGGCGACGGATTCGAGAACGGCACCACCTCGAACTGGTCCGCAGTCTCTCCGTAGCACGGGCTCCGGCGCGTGGACGTCGTCGCGCTGCACGCCGCGTCGAAACCCGATCGCGCGGCCCTCGTCGAAGGCGAGCGCTCCCTCACCTGGGCCCAGCTCGACGGGCTCAAGAATCGCTGCGCGCGCGCCCTCGCGGCGCTCGGGCTCGAGCCCGGCCAGCGGGTGGTCGCGTACCACGCCAACTCGATCGACGGGTTCGTCGCCTCGCTCGGAGCGCAAGCGCTCGGGCTCACCGTGGTGCCTCTCAACCACCGGCTCACCGCACCCGAGGCGCGCTACATCCTCGAGGACTGCGACGCCGCCGCCGTCTTCCACGGCGAGGAATTCGACGCGGTGGTCGACGAGCTCGAGCGCACCGCCCCGTCGGTGCGCCGCTGGATCCGCCTCGGCGAAGTGCGCGGCGGCCGGCTCGCGTTCGCTGCGCTGCTGGACGGCCAATCCGGCGACCCGCTCGGCCCCGAGGGCACGGGCGGCGCAACGATGATCTACACCTCGGGTACGACCGGAAAGCCCAAGGGTGCGATCCGCACCGCGCTGGCTCCGATGGAGCAGCTCGCGTACGTGCAGATGCTGATCCAGGAGCTCGATCTCCGCCCGGACGACGTGCACCTCGCCGCCGGACCGCTCTATCACTCGGCGCCGCGTGCCTTCGCGGGAGTGGCGCTGGCGCTCGGCAACACCGTCGTGGTGCTGCGCAAGTTCGAGGCAACCGAGGCGCTCGACGCCATCGAACGTCATCGCGTCGGCGATTCGTTCATGGCACCGGTGCTCATCAAGCGGCTGGTGAGCCTGCCCGACGAGGCCTGGCACGGCCGCGATCTCTCCTCGCTCCACACCTTGCTGGTGGGCGGCGCGCCGTGTCCGATGCCGGTCAAGGAAGCCGTGGAGCGGCGGCTCGGCCAGGTGCTCTACGAGTTCTACGGCTCGACCGAGCTGGGCGTGAACACGCTGCTCAAGCCACCCGACCAGCTGCGCAAACCGGGGTCGTGCGGGCGGCTCTTGTCGGGCGTCGCGATCCGCTTGCTCGACGCGGATGGCCGCGAGGTGCCCGACGGCACGCCCGGCGAGGTGCACGTGGCGCGCAGCTCGCAGGTCTTCAGCGGCTACCACAGGCGCGCCACCGACGCGCGCGCCGAGGACGGCGTCGAGTGGATCTCGGTGGGCGACATCGCCTACCGCGACCCGGAAGGCTTCTACTTCATCTGCGATCGCAAGAACGACATGGTGATCTCGGGCGGCGTCAACATCTATCCGGCGGAGATCGAGCAGGCGCTCATCGCTCACCCGGCCATCGCGGACGTCGCGGTTTTCGGCATTCCCGACGACGAGTGGGGCGAGGCGGTGCACGCGGTCGTCGAGCTGGAACCGGGCACCGCGCTCGGCTCGAGCGAGCTACTGGCCTGGCTCGAACCGCGCCTCGCGAGCTACAAGCGGCCGCGGACGATCGATTTCGTCGAGCGGCTTCCGCGCGACAACGCGGGCAAGCTCTTGAAGCGCGTGCTACGCGAGCCTTTCTGGGCCGGGCGCGAACGGCGCGTGAACTAGCTCCTAGCGCTCGTTCGGCCCCATCGGACGCTCGCGCGCGAGGGACCGCGCGCGCTCCAGGGGCATCATCATCGTGCGAGCCCGCTGGAGGCCCACTGGTCCCTCGGTGGGCAGCGCCCGATTGCCTCAGACCGACGCAGCCAGGCGCGACTTGGGGTTCGATGCGCCCTTCGCGGCCGCCTTCCCGTCGCCCGCGAAGTGCGGGATCACCTGCTCGCCGAAGGTGCGGATCGACTCCATCACCAGCTCGTGCGGCACCGTGCCCGCCTGCATCACCAGGATCAGCTCGTCGACGCCCGCGCCCACGAATCGCGACACGATCTCGCGGCAGTGGACCGGATCTCCGATCACGTTCATGGCCGGCGCCTCGGCCGAGCCGCGGAACTCCATCGCCTCGGCCAGCTCGTCCTCCGGCAGGAACTCGCGCGACACCGGCAGCACGCCGATCGGACGCCGACCGCTGAAGTAATACGTCGCCAGCGACTCGGCGAAGAAGTTGGCGCCGCGCATCCCGTACTGGCAGGCCTTCCTGTCGTCGGCGAGACAGAGCCCCACCGGCGTGCACGCGAAATGGTCGTTCTTCTGGTACGCGGTGGGCTGCGCCGCCGCCACGGCTTTCCGGTACTCGCTCACTTTCTTGCTCAGGAACACGTCGTTCCCGACCGCGAAGTTGAGGGCACCGATGCCGAGCTTCCCCACTTCCACCGCCGATTCGGGTTTCGAGCAGGCCGCGAAGATCGGCGGATGCGGTTGCTGCACCGGCTTCGGAATCACCTGGGTCGGCGGGATCTGAAAGTGGCGTCCTTTCCACTCGAACACGTCCTGCTGCCACATGCGCGGGATCATCTCCAGCGCTTCCAGCCACTGGTCGTGGATCTTGGGGACGTCGTTCTCGAACGCGAGCTGCTCGGTCCGCGACGAGCTCTTCCCCGAGCCCCAGCTCACCCGGCCGCCGGAAAGGATGTCGAGCGTCGCGACCCGCTCGGCGATCCGGATCGGGTGGTTGTAGCGAAACGGCGTCAGCGTGATGCCGTGGCCGAGGCGGACGTTCTTGGTGCGCGCGGCGACGAACGCGAGAAACACCTCGGGAGAGGACGAGTGCGAGTATTCGTAGAGGCCGTGATGCTCGACTTCCCAGATCGTGTGGTAGCCGAGCTGATCGGCGAGCGTCACCTGTTCGACGCAGTCGCGAAAGCACTGCACTTCGCGATCGCGGGTGGGGTTGGCGATCTGCATCTCGTAGAAGAGGGAGAATTTCATCGGTGCTCCTCGTCTCTCGGCTCGCCCGGATCGTCAGGCGCTCGCCGCTTCGGCCTTCGGCGCGGCGGGCGCGACCTTCACTCCGCCCCTTCGCAGCACGAAACGGGTGAACGCGCGGCTCGGGAAACCCACCAGCCCCTTGGCGTGGCGCGCCTGGCGAAACCCCTCGATGATCGCGCCCAGGAAGAGCGACAGGTTGCCGTCGCCCCGGTAGCGGACACGGCCCGCCATCTGCGCGCGCATGAACGTGATCTTCCCGGAGAGCATGTCGAAGAGGACGCTCTCCTTCAGCATCGCGGTACCGTCGGCCGCCGGGTCGAGACCCGGATGGAAACCGATGGTCTGATTCGCGATCCGCACGTGCCATTCGCTCGGGTGATCGCCGGTCAACACCAGATTGAGCGTGCCGGTGACGCCGCGCAGCTCCGCCTTGTCGCGCTTCGCGATCGGGATGCCACCGAGCAGTCGCGTGGTCCTGACCAACCCACCGAACAGCACCCGCGTGCCCGCTCCCGCCGCCGCCGTGGGACGGCGCGCGATCGCGCGCAGCACGGCGCCGGTCGAGTCGAAGCGCGGCGCCCAGCCGAGCTCGCTCCTGAGCTTGGCCGACGACACGATGAGCTCGTGCCGGGAGGTATCGTGCAGCCAGGCCGGGTCGACGTCGCCGATGCCGCGGCGATAAGCGAGCTCGAAAGCCTTCACCGCGAGGTCCGGCAGCCGTACCCGCGGCTTTCCCATCGCGGCGCCCCAGCGGCTGAACGGCAGCGGCTCGCCGGCGGCCACGTTGAAGGCACCGCGCGCCTCCTTCTCGAGCGCCAGCACGAAAGCGTCCGCCACGTCGTCCTCGTGAGTGACCTGCACCGGCAGGTCGGTCCCGGACGGATAGAAGAAAAGCGGTGCCCTGAGCGCGGCGACTCGCGCGGGATCGGTCTTGGGTCCGATGAAGATGCTGGGCCTCATGCGCGCCACCGCGATGTCCGGGTGCGCGTCGGCGAACTCGGCGAGCAGCCGGTCGGTGATCGCCTTGTGCCGCGGATAGTAGAAGCCCTCGTCGCCGTGGAGCGGTGCCTCCTCGGTGATCTCGACGCCGTCGTTCTGGGCGCGAAATCCGTAGGACGCGACGCTCGACGCGTAGACCAGCTGCTTCACGCCGGCTTTCGCCACCGCGGCGGCCACGTTGCGGGTGCCGCCGATGTTCACCTCCTCGGTGAGCTTCTCGTCGCGGCTACCGCGCTCGACGATGAACGCCAGGTGCACCACCGCGTCGACACCGGCCAGCTTCTGGTCGAGCGCCGGGTCGCGCACGTCGCCGATGGCCGACGTGAGCTTCGGATGAGACCGATCGATCTCGCGCCGGTCGAGCGCGAGCACTCGCTCCACCGACTCGGCGGCGAGCAACCGATCGACCACCAGGCGCCCGAGATTTCCCGCGGCGCCGGTCACCGCAACGATGCGTCCCATCCGTCCCTTCCTCGGGGGGCTTTCCAAGGCCCCCGACCCGAACGTCTCGGCGCGGTCTTGCGGAGCTCGCCTTGCTCGCCGCGCGCCTGCGGCGCGGGCTGTTTTCGGCAATACGTCGGCGCTGGGTATCGTAGCGCGGGGGCTCGTCCCCCGCCGATGAGCTCTCACGCCTGCGCGACCTTGGGCGAGCGGCCCGCGGCGGCGAGCACGAAGCTCAGGATGTAGCGCTGCCCGGCGAGGCCGGAGCGGTAGATCGGGTGCGAGAGCGCCGCCGGCGCCTTGCGCGGGACCGCCTCGACGCGCTGCACGTAGCGGCGGATGGTCTCGGGCTCGGTGAACTTGCGGTGCAACCGGCCGATCACGAGCTTCATCGAGCCGAACGCGAGCAACAGTCCCACGAAGCTGAGCGCCAGCTCGGCGCGGCCCCGGACGCGGCGCCACGGCGTCTGGCGGCCGAAGAGGGTCTCGACCCCGCGCTCGAGCCCCTGCTCCCGGAAGAATCGGCCCCTCGCGTCGAGTAGCCAGTAGTCCATCGCGAGGTGCCGCGCCTCGTCCTGATCGATGCGCCGGAACACCGCCTCCTGCACCGGATCCTTGGCCATGTCCTTGAGCGTGGGGATCAGGATGCCGTCGAGCGCCAGCTCGAAGAGCACGATGGTCGCGGCCGAGAACTCGTGGATGCCGCGATCGTTGCGATCGAGCTCGGCGGAGATCTGCTTGAAGATCGTGCGCGCCACTTTGGGCAGATCGTTCCACTCGGCGCCGTAGCGATGCGCGAGCCGGATCTCGGCCTCGGCGTGGCGGCGCTCGTCGTCGTGGAAGAGCCGGTAGATCTCGCGCACCCGCTCGTCCTCGGCGAAGTGCGACGCGAGCCGGAAGATGCGCGCCGCCTGACGCTCGAGCCCGGCGGTGAAGAGCAGCGCCACACCCGCCTCGCGGCGATCGCGCGCCGAGAGCCGCTCGGCACCCGCGAGCGGCATCCGCCAGTCGAAATCTTCGACTGACCACTGACCCTTCCGCACCTGTGTCAGCATGTGATCGAGATCGAGGTCCATGACGTCACCTCACCCAATAATATACATCTATGTATACCAAGTGCTCACCGGGCGGCAACTCCGATCGGAGGGCTGCGGGCCCTCGCAGCCGGGAGCGTCTCACCACGATCGACCGCCGCGGACGCGAGGGACCGCGTCCCTCCGAGTCACCGCGTGCGCCTTGGAACGCGCTGGTAGACCAGTTTCAGCGCCACGGCGGCGGCGCGGAAGCTACCGCCCCGCACAGCGCGATTCTGGTCGCCGTTCGGGGGGCGGCGCTTCCACGAGGCCGCGGTGACCGGCCCCACGGCGTGGAATCCTCGTCGTTGTGCGTAAATCATCGCAACTGTATATTTTCGACATGTCTTCGCCACAAGCGGCCTGGCCGCCCCTCTCCGCCCCGACGCCTGGACGTGCCGCGAGCCGGCGTCCGCGACGCCGCGGGCGTCCGGCCGCCGATTTCTCCGCAGGCCCCGAGATCCTGCAGGGGGCGGCGCTCGCGTTCGGACGCAAGGGCCACGCCGACACCACCGTCGAGGACATCCTGACCGCTGCGCGCGTGTCGCGGCGCACCTTCTACCGGCTCTACCGCAGCAAGGAAGACGTGTTCGAGCGGCTCTTCGACGTGGCGTCACTCATGTTCCTGGAATCGATTCGCATCGCCGCGGCGTCCGCCACCGAGCCGTTCGAGAAAGCCGTGCGGTGCGTCGACGCGTACTTGCAGATCCCGATCGCCGCAGGCTCGATCTACCGCGTCTTCTACGTCGAGGCCACGCGCCCCGGCACCAAGCTCGCCGCGCGCCGCCAGGAAGTGATCGACACCCTGATCGCGATCCTCGACGAGGAAGCGGTGCGCGCCAACCGCGGCCGCATCGACCCGCTCTTGATCCGCGG
This sequence comes from uncultured bacterium, assembly GCA_964650975.1. Lineage (GTDB taxonomy): Bacteria > JADJOY01 > JADJOY01 > JADJOY01 > JADJOY01 > CAZYWA01. The sequence continues at coordinate 2,901 of CAZYWA010000280.1, read as the reverse complement.
CCTGGTGGCCGCGATGGAGAGCATCGCGCTCCATCTGATCGTCGAGGGCACCACCTCGCCCGCCGACCTGGAGCGCGCCAAGGGCTCGATGCTGCGGATCTTCCTCGCGACCATGGCCCGCGACGGCGAAGTCCCGCCTCCCATCCCGCTGCTCCCCGACTGAGTTGCTCGGGGGCTTTCCAAGCCCCGCCCCGCCCGAAGTGAATTCGGGTGGGGCCCCACCCCAAATCCGGCGCGACAACGCGCCCACCGGGAATCATGGTCCGACAACGCTCGCCAAACGATTGCCTCACAAGCTCCGATCTTCACGTGTCCGCGGCCACCGCGATCGAGGTGCTCGCGTGTCCTGGGTGCTGGGCTCATCTCGAGCCCGACGCCGGGCAATTGCGCTGCGTCGGCTGTGACCGCGGCTTCATCGCGCACGGCGGCGTATGGGACTTCGCGCCCGAGATCGCGCCGCAACCTGGCGTCGCCCAGCGCTTCATGGAGCACTCGGCCGTCGCGCGCATCTACGAGGACTGGTTCCGCCCGGCGCTCACCCGCGCGGTGTCGGGGCCGAGCTACGCCGACGAGGAGCGCTATCTCGACGCGTGGCTCGGGACACCCGACGGCCCGGTGCTCGATCTCGCCTGCGGCACCGGCCGCTACACCCGCTGGATGGCGCGCCGCCTGGGTGCCGCGCGCGTGCTCGGTCTCGATCTCAGCTCTCCCATGCTGCGCCGAGCGCGAGCCGCGTCGCGCGCAGAGGGGCAGGGCGAGCTGCTCTACGTGCGCGGCAGTGCGCTGTCACTGCCCATCGCAAGCGGCTTGCTCGCCGCCGTGAGCTCCTTCGGCGCGCTGCACCTTTTCCCGAGCGCCGAGCAGGCGCTCGGCGAGGTGGGGCGTGTGCTCCGGCCCGGAGGCGCCTTCACGTGCCTCACCACCGGCCTCACGGCCGGGCTCGCCGCGCGCGCCGCCGAGCGGGCGTTCTCGCGAATCGCGACCGTGCGGTTCTTCGAGCGAAGCGAGCTCGAGCGCTGCCTGCGCGCGGCCGGCCTCGAACCGCTCGACTTCACCGCCCGAGGTGCTTTGCTGCTCTTCGCCGCGCGCCGACGGTGAAGAGGTGCGGAGGGAGGCGGACCTGGCCGCTGCTACAGGTGCTGAATCCAGAGGGCCGCGAGGGTGAGCAGGAAGTACGGCACCAGGGCCGCGGCGCCCGCGTAGTCCTTGGCGAGACGCTGGCCGAAGAAGAGGCTCACCACCGCCACGTTCGCCAGCAGCGCGCCGAGCCACGCGAGACCGGTGCGTCCGAAGAGCGCGCCGACGGCACCCAGGCCCGAGAACCCACCGGCGGCGACCTCGATCAGCGTGATGACCACCAGCATCCGCGGCACGAACGGCGCGAGCGGCGATTTCTCGAAATGGCTCTTCAGGTAATCGAGGTTTCCCTTCGAGTCGAAGACCTTGTCGAACCCGGACTGAAGGAACAGGATTCCCAGAAACGCGGCGGTCGAGATCTGGATCACGTGCAGTGTGCCGTCGTCGCACGACGCGCACTGCGCCATCGCCAGCGAGGTGCCGAGGAATGCGTGCATGAAGGCCTCCGGTGAGATGACGCGTGAGCCCGCGGCCGAGCTTCGCCAACCGGGCTGGGCCCGGCAAGACACGGCGCGAGCTCGACCGACCTTCGGTCACGTCCTCCGCGAGCGACTCCGTCTGGTGGGTCACGCTTCCGCGCGGCCGGCGCTGTTCCTCGCGATCGCGCTCGCGGCCGCGTGCGGGGGCGGGTCGAGTGCTTCCAGCGAGCCGCCCGTCGGCGCTCCCTCGTGGCTCGCGAAATCCGACGAGAGCTATCACCTGGCGGGCGCCCGCATCACCGAGCAGAAGGACACCGCTGGCTATTTCCCCGCGGTGTTCGCCGAGATCGACCGCCTCCAGCACTTCTGGGCCAGCGAGAACGCGGCACAGTTCGTCGACCGTCCGCGCATCACCCTCGAGGAGTGGCTGGTGCTGGTGAACCTGGGCGAGCCGTGGCGAAACGAGGTGAGCTGGAAAGGCGGCGTCCATCAGCGCGTCTACTTCCTCAACCGCTGGGGCGCCAAGCTCACCGGCGATCTGTGGGGCCCGCCCGATCTCTTCGAGCGCCCCGCGCTCCATCCCGCCGTGGTCATCACCGACGGCTCGATCCAGGCGAGCGCCCGCATGTACTGGTGGGCCGCGCAAACCCTCGCCGAGGCCGGCTACGTGGCGTTCACGTACGACGTGCAAGGCCAGGGCGAATCGGAGACCTACGCCCATCACACCGACGGCTCGGTGTGGTGCGACGGCGCCAGCCAGCCGCAGGACACGCCGCCCTTCCTGCGCGAGGCCACGCAGTGTCCGGGTTTTCCGTGGCAACAATCCGCCAACTTCGGCGGCGGCCACATCGACGCGCACAATTTCCTGCTCTCGACTCCCGACGCACCCCACGAGTTCTTCCAGGACGGCACCGGCACCGAGCCCTACAACCCGTGGCACGACTTCGTCGATCCGGCGCACGTCGGCGCGGCGGGCCACTCGCTCGGCGCCGCGGCGGTGTCGTTCGTCCAGGGACATCCGGAGCTCCTGCGGCAGCCGATTCGCGCCACCGTCGCCTGGGACAACCTCTCGACCTGCGACGACTTCTCGAGCGCCGAGCAAGGCACCTGCGACCCCGCCTACGCCACACGTCCCACGGCGCCCGCGCTCAACCTCACCAACGACTACTTCCTGCCCCGCCGCATCACCGAGCTACCTGATCCCGACGCGGCGCTCGGCGGCTTCGAGCTGTGGCGCGCGACCGGTCTGGACGCGCTCTCGATCGCGATCTCGTCCGGCACTCACCTCGAGTACACCCAGGGCCCGCTCTTGCCGGCCACCCGCTACGGTACCGAGATCGCGGCC
>CAZYWA010000279.1:0-9924 GCA_964650975.1 uncultured bacterium | reverse complement strand
GCCGGCAGCGGCGCGAGGCTCGTCACGACCTCGGCCTCGATCGCCGTCAGCTCGTCGAGCCTCGCCGCGATCTCGTCCTCTTCGAAGTACTTCGCCGTGAGCGACGCGTAGAGCGCCGCGTGGCCGGCCTCGCCGCTCGCGAAGCTCAGGTAGAGCCGCCCCAGCTCTCCCTCGGGAAGCGCCGCGCCGAGCAACCCGAAGCGCTCGGCCGCGCGCGACTCGACCACCGACGCGAGCAGCATGCGGTCGAGGAACCGCTCGTCGCGCCCGTGGCGCAGCCGCTCGAGCATCGGGTTCACGTAGCGATCCTTGCCGTCCTTGCCGAGTATCAGGCCGCGGGTCTCCATCAGCGCGTACACTTGCCGGAAGTGCTCGAGCTCCTCCTGCGCCAGGTGGATGAGCGACGGCAGGATGCGGGTGCGATCGGGGAACTTGACCACGAAGCTCATCGCCTGCACCGACGCCTTGCGCTCGCAGTTGGCGTGATCGACCAGGAACGCGTCGAGATCCGCCAGCACCGTCTCGAGCCAGCGCGGATCGCTCGCCACCAGCAAGGGAACGGTTCGATTCGGCATGATCGGGGAGTATCTGCGAAAGCAGGTGGGCTTTCGACCCGCCATCGCGCGCCCGCCGAGCGCCGCGCTGGCGATGGCCGTGGTCATCCCGTGCAAGGACGAGCCTGACCTCCGGGGCGTGCTCGCTTCGCTCGCGGCGTGCGACTCGTCCGCCGCCGACGGCGACGTCGAGGTGCTGGTGGTGGTCAACGGCTCGGACGCGGATCCACCGGCCGTGCGCGCGCGGAACGCCGCCAGCGCGGCGGAAGCGCGCGCCTTCGCGGTCGAATCGCGCGCGGCGCGCCGCACGTTCCACGTGATCGAAGCGTTCGACCTCCCCGAGCGGCACGCGGGAGTCGGGCTCGCGCGGAAGCTCGGCATGGACGAGGCCCTCGCGCGGCTCGATCGCGCCGGGGCGGCGGAGGGCGTGATCGCGTGCCTCGACGCCGACTGCGCCGTGGCGCCCGACTACCTGCGCGCGCTGCGCCGCTGGTTCGCCGCTCATCCCGGCGCGTGCGGCGCCGCGATCCACTTCGAGCATCGCCTGAGCGAGGTCGAGGATCCCCGCCATCGAGCCGGAATCGCGGGCTACGAGCTCTTCCTCCGCTCCCACGTCCACGGTCTCAGGCTCGCGGGATGCGCGCGCGCATTCCAGACCGTGGGCTCGAGCCTGGCGGTCCGGGCGCGTGCGTACGCCGCGGTGGGCGGGATGAACCGTCGCAAGGCCGGCGAGGATTTCTACTTCGTGCAGAAGCTCGCGTCGCACGGCGCGGTGGGCGAGATCCAGGGCACCACGGTCTATCCGTCGGGCCGCGTGTCGAACCGCGTGCCGTTCGGCACCGGTCGCGCGATGGGCGACTGGCTCGCGAGCGGCGCACCGGAGATCCAGGCCTACGACCCGCGCATCTATCGCGAGCTGGCGGCGGCGCTGGGGCGGATCGACGGCTGGTTCGCGGCGTCGCCCGAGCGCGCCACGCGCGGTCTCCCCACCGCCGTCGCTGGCTTTCTCGAGGACGAGGGCTTCGCGCAGGCACTCCGCGAGCTGCAAGCCAACACCACCACACCCGAGAGCTTCGGCCGGCGGATGCGCGACTGGCTGAATCCCTTCCGATGCCTCAAGCTCGTCCACGCGCTCACGCGCACCGAGCGTCCCAAAGTGCCGGTGACGGAGGCCGCCCGCTCGATCCTGGCCTGGGAGGGAGCGGCGGCCGCGGACTCGCTCGGCACGGAGGATTTGCTCGCGATCTTTCGCGCGCTCGATCGCGGGCGCGCCGCCGAAAGGAGCCACCCATGACCGAGCGACCACGCTTCATCAAGCACTGGAAAGAGGTCCAGGAGGCCGACGATTCCCATTACCCCGGCAGCGACGAGCTCTTGAGCATCGGCTCGCCGTTCGGCCGCACCTTCGGTCTCACCCGCCTCGGCATCCATCACGAGCTGCTGCTGCCGGGGCGGCGGACGTCGTATCCGCACGCCGAGAAGACCGAGGAAGAATTCGTGTACGTGATCGAGGGTAACGTCGATGCGTGGATCGACGGCGAGATCTTCCCGCTCGCCGCGGGCGACGCCGTCGGGTTCCCCGCCGGCACCGGCATCTCGCACACCTTCATCAACAACTCGGCCGAGCCGGCCCGCTTGCTGGTGGTCGGCGATCGCAACCGCGCCGACAATCAGCTCGTTTATCCGCGGAATCCAGAGCGTCGCGCGCAGCTCGGCAAGGACTGGTGGGAAGACGCACCCGAGCGTCCGCTCGGTCCGCACGACGGCTTGCCCGACGCGCGGCGCGCCCCGTCGAAGGGCTGAATGGGCCCGTCGCGCCTTCCGTACGCATTGAAATCGCACGGAAAATCACGAGACCACCACATGCAATTGCGAAACGTCCGAGTTAAAGCGTAGGATTCGAAGGTCCCGGTGAGGGACGTATAAACATTCGAATCGGGCGGTAGCCGGCCCAAGCCTGCTGGACCGGCGCACCTGGGGGGGAACGCCCATGCAGTACCGCAGCTCTAGGACGGGATTCGTTTGCCCGCGTGGTTTCGCACGCCTGCGCGCTCTCGGTCTGGCGCTGGCAATCGTCGCGGCGAGCGCGCTCGCGGCGTCGGCGCAGTCGCCGGTGTTCGCGCCCACCGGCGCCACGCTGCAAGGCCCTCCCGCGTCGCCCGCCTCGGTGGCCGAGGTGCCGATCAGCGTCGATTTCGCGGCGCTCGCGGCCAACCCGGCGTCGATCACGCTGTCACGCACCGACGGCTCGACCTTCAAGGCCAACCGCACCGGCTTCGAGTCGCGCGGAAAGGGCGACTTCGCGTGGCGCGGCGTCCCGGCCGCGGACGGCGGTGCCTCCGAAGGCGACATCACTCTCACCGTGAAGCACGGGTTGCTCGCGGGGTTGATCACCCTCAAGGACGAGGTCTACGAGATCCAGCCGCGCGGCGGCGCCCACCGGCTGATGAGGCTCGACCAGAGTCTCTTCCCGCCCTGCGCGACCAACGACGGTGACGGCGTGGTGGCGGACCCGATTCCGGGCCGTCCGCTCGCCGACGTCTCGCGCGGCAACCTCACGAGCGCCTCGGTCTCGCAGATCGACATCCTCACCGTGTACACGCCGCAGGCGCAGGCCGCCGCCGGCGGCGCGGCGAGCATGGACACCACGATCCAGTCGGCGGTCGACGTGGCCAACACGTCGTTCACCGCGAGCGGCATCGACGTCCATTTCAACCTGGTGCACACGGCGCTGGTGAATCACAACGACTCGAACAACACCGGCACCGATCTCGCGTGGGTCGCCGGAGACGCCACCGTGAAGGCGATGCGGAACCAGTACTACGCCGACCTGGTGTCGCTGGTGGTCGAGAACGGCGGATCGGGAGTGTGCGGGCAGGCGTACGTGCAGCGCTCGATCTCGTCGGGCTTCTCCGAGTCGGCGTTCCAGGTGACGGTGCGGTCCTGCGCGGTCGGAAACCTTTCGTACGCCCACGAGCACGGCCACAACCTGGGCTTCGAGCACAATCCCGAGAACGGCATCCAGCCGCCCACCTCGGCCTCCTTCGTGTGGTCCTACGGCCACTACGTGGACGGGTCGTTCCGCACCGTGATGTCGTACGCCGATCCGTGCACGCTCGGCTGTACCCGCGTGCAGCGCTTCTCGAATCCGGGCGTTTCGTTCAACGGTTTCCCCACCGGCATCACCGATCAGCGCGACAACCACCGCACCGGGAACATCTCGGCGCCGATCGTCGCGGGCTTCCGCGTGCCCGGCCTCGACACCGACGGGGACGGCATCGAGGACATTGCCGACAACTGCCCCACGGTTCCGAACTCGGACCAGCACGACTCGGATGGCGACGGGAAGGGTGACGCGTGTGACCTCAACGTCGATCAAAAGCAGAAGGTGATGGCGGTCGACGGCGCCTCGAGCGATCAGTTCGGGATCGCGGTCTCGATCGACGGCACACGCGCCGCGATCGGCTCGGAGGCCGACGACGATCAGGGCACCGACTCCGGATCCGCTTACGTGTACTCGTACAGCGGCACCACGTGGGTCCAGGAAGCGAAGTTGCTCCCGTCGACGGGCCAAGCGTCGTCCCTCTGGGGGCGGACGATCGGCATCAGCGGCGACACCGTGGTGGTGGGCGACTACGGGGCCGCGAGGGCGAACGTGTTCCGGAGAACCGGATCGACCTGGGCACAGGAGGCCGTGCTGACCGCGACCCCGGCGGTCTCGATGTTCGGCACGTCGGTCGCGGTCGAGGGCAACACCGTCGTGGTCGGCGAAGGCAGCGCGACGGTGCAGAAGGTCTACGTCTTCGAGCGCAGCGGCACCGTCTGGACACAGACGCAAGCCATCAGCACGGGTCTGCCCAGTATCAACGGAGCCATCGTCAAGCTCAGAGGGAACCTGATCCTGGTGGGCTTCTGGGAGACCGGGACGGGCAGGGTCCAGGTTTACCGGAAGAACGGCGCGGGAACCTGGGGGCTCGACGCGACGCTTCTTCCGTCGGACGGCGGCAACTTCGATTCCTTCGGCGCCGGCATGGACACGGATGGGACCACGATCGTGATCGGATCGCCGTTCCACGATCAGCCCGCGTCGACCGCGGGAGCGGCCTACGTCTTCGGCTGGAACGGCACCACATGGACGCAGTCGGCGAAGATCCAATCTCCCGACATCGCCGCCGGCGATTCGTTCGGCGACAGCGTGCAGATGCTGGGGGGCTTCGTCGCCATCGGAGCCGAGGGTGACAATTCATCGACCGGTGCCGTCTACCTCTACAAGAAGAACGGCAGCACCTGGAGCTACTACGCCAAGGTCACGCCGGGCGACGTCACGACGCTCAAGCAGTTCGGCTCGGACGTGTCGCTGTCGGGCTCCTGGATGCTGATCGGTGCCGCGACGGACGATCAGAAAGCGTTCAACGCCGGTGCGGCCTACTTCTTCACGATGCCGCCACTCGATACGGACAACGACGGTGTGCCGGACAGCGTCGACAACTGCCCGACGGTCGCGAACTCCAATCAGTCGGACGTCGACAACGACGGCATCGGTGACGCGTGCGACACCTGCACCGACATCGACCACGACGGCTACGGGAACCCCGCCTCGGCCACTTGCACGCATCCCGAGGCGGACTGCCACGACGACGATCCGGCCGTGAATCCAGGCCACGCGGAGGTGCCGGGCAACGGCACCGACGACGACTGCAACGCCGCGACGCCCGACTGCGTGGACGCGGATGCCGACGGCTACTCCGTCTCGGGCGGCGTGTGCGGCCCGGTCGACTGCAACGATTCGAACGCCAGCGTGAACCCGGGCCACGCGGAGGTGCCTGGAAACGGTGTCGACGACGACTGCAACGCGGCGACTCCCGATTGCGTGGACGCCGACGGCGACGGCTACTCCGTTTCGGGAGGCGTGTGCGGAGCCATCGACTGCAACGATGCAAACGCCTCGGTCCACCCCGGCGCCGCCGAGAGCTGCAACGGTGTCGACGACAACTGCAACGGCACGATCGATGAGGGGGTGACGATCACCTTCTACCGCGACGCCGACGGCGACACCTTCGGCAACCTCGCCGTGACGACGCAAGCGTGCTCGGCACCGGCCGGTTACGTGGCCAACAGCACCGACTGCAACGACTCGGCGTCGAGCGTCCACCCGGGCGCGGCCGAGGTCTGCAACGGCATCGACGACAACTGCAACGGCCAGACCGACGAAGGTGTCAGCACCACGTTCTACCGGGACGCCGACGGCGACAACTACGGCAACCCGGCGGTCACGACGCAGGCGTGCGCCCAGCCCGCCGGCTACGTCATCAACAACACCGACTGCAACGACGCCAACGCCAGCGTCAATCCGGGCAAGACCGAAATCCCTGGCAACGGCCTCGACGACGATTGCAACCCGGCGACCAAGGACTGCAAGGACCTGGACGCCGACGGCTACGGCAATCCCGCGTCGGCCGACTGCGCGCACCCGCAGCTCGACTGCAACGACGCCAACGCGAACATCAACCCGGGCATGACGGAAATCCCCGGCAACGGCCTGGACGACGACTGCAACCCGGCGACCCCGGGCGGCTGCTCGGCGCCGTGACGGCGCCGCTCGGGCTCAGGCCGAGCGGCGCGAGCGAAGCAGCGCGATCGTGCCGAGCATGGCGGCGACCCGCGTCGCCGCGCTCGCGACCGCCGATGGATCCGCGCCGTCAGCGATCCCGCCGCACGTGAGCACGTCGTAGCGGACCGTGACGGTCAGGTCGGCCGCTGGCATCGTCACGAAGTCGATCGTGGCCGACGACGTGTCGTCGTCGGTGCCCCACCAGCCCGAGACCGGTGAGCCCGGGGCGGGCGCCGCGACGAGCTGCACGACGTCGCCCGCCTGGAAGCTTCCCGCCGGACAGCCGGGCGAATTGGCGGGAACGGCGGTCGGGTCGTCGCCCAGGCCGATGTGCGTCGTGGTCAGCGCGTGGCAAGGCGGCGTGATGTTGAGGAGCACGGAGACGTCGTTGGTGTAGATGTTCGCGACCGCGACGTCGGGGAGCGTGTCTCCGTTCAGGTCGCCGATCACGATGGCGTCCGGGCCGCCTCCCACGCCGTAGCTCTGGATGTACGGGAACGTGCCGTCTCCCTTTCCGAGCGCGACGGTGACGGTGTTGGCGCTCGGGTTCGCGGCGATCAGGTCCGGTGACCCGTCGCCGTTCAGGTCGGCGATGCTGATCCACGCATAGAGATCGGAGCCGAGGAAGGTCGGTGCCTGGAAGGTGCCGTCGCCGTTTCCGCGCAGCACGGCGGCTCCGCCGTGGGCGTAGTCCGAGACCACCAGATCCTCTTGGAGTCTCCATCCAGGTCGCCGACCGCGACCATCCACGCGCCGTCGCCCGCCGCGAACGTCTTCTTCGGCTGGAACGTTCCGTCGCCCTTGCCGAGGAACACCGACACCGTGCCCGCGTCGTAATTCGTCACCACCAGGTCGCGGTTGGAGTCGCCGTCGAGCTGCGCAATGGCCACGAAGGTCGGGTGCGGCCCGACCGGCAGGCTCTGGGCCGGCGCGAAGGTTCCGTCGCCGTTGCCGAAGAGCAGCGACACGTCTCCGGCGTCGTTGTCGGCGGTGACCAGGTCGGGATTGCCGTCGTGGTTCAGGTCCGCGATCGCGACGCACCACGGGCTGGTCCCGGTGGGGAAGGGGCCACGGCTCTCGAACGTGCCGTCGCCGTAGCCGAGGAAGATCGACACGTCGCTCGACGCGACGTTGGCGACCGCGATGTCGAGATGGCCGTCGTGGTTCAGGTCCGCGATCGCGACCGAATCCGGATAGGCACCGGAGAGGTAGTGCAACGCCGGCTGGAAGGAGCCGTCGCCGTTTCCGAGCAGTACCGAGACTTCGCCGTTGACGCCGTTGATGTCGCCGCCGTTCGCGACCACCAGGTCGAGGTGGCCGTCGCCGTCGAGATCGGCGCCCTTCATGATCTGCGGTGACGCGCCCGAGCCGTACCGCGGCGCGCTCGCGAACGATCCGCCACCCGTGCCGAGCAGCACCGAGACCGTGCTGCTCTGGGGGTTCGCGACCGCCACGTCGAGGATGCCGTCGCCGTTCACATCGCCCGTGACCGGCGACCAGGGCGTCGATCCGACCGGGTAGTCGACGGGTGGCTGGAACGCGGCGTTGCCCTCGCCGAACAAGACCGAGAGCGAGTTGCCGAAGAAGTTGCTGACCAGGAGGTCGTTGATGCCGTCGCCGTCGAGATCGAGCTCGAGGACGGTGCTGGGAGCCGTGCCCACCTTGACCGGGGACGGCGTGCGGAAGGTCCCGTCGCCGTTGCCGCGCAGCAAGGTCACGGTGTTGCTGTCGCGACTGGCCACCGCGAGGTCCGCCTTGCCGTCGCCGCTCACGTCGCCGATCGCCACCGACCATGGAGTGAGGCCCACGTAGTAGCTCTGCGGCTGCTGGAACGAGCCGTCTCCCTTCCCGAGCAGCACCGAGACCGTGTTGAGCTCCGAGTTCGCGACCGCGAGGTCGTCGAAGGCGTCGCCGTCGATCCGGCCCGTGGTGATGGACCACGCTCCGTCGCCGGTCGGGTAGCGGCCCACCTCCATCAGCGCGCCGCCCCCGATCCCGAGCAGCACGCGCACGTCGCCGTCGTCGTGGTCGGCCACCGCGGCGTCGGGCGTGCCGTTCAAGTCGAAGTCGCCGAGCACCACCGACGCGGGCGCCTTGCCCACCGGGATCGGGGTGCCGTCGTGGAACGTGCCGTCGCGGTTTCCGAGCAGCACCGCGATGCTGTCGCTGCCGCTTTCGGCAACCAGCGCATCGAGGCTCCCGTCGCCGTCGATGTCACCGACCGCGACCGAGAAAGGTGCCGATGGGGCGGGGTGATGGATCGCGTCGCGGAAGGTGCCGTTGCCGTTTCCGAGCAGCACCGAGACGGTGTCGGAGTCGTGATCGGCGGTCACCATGTCGAGGCGGCCGTCGCCGTTCATGTCCGCGAGGCGCACCGCGAACGGCGCGGCGCCGGTGGCGTAGTCGACGCGCCCGGCCAGGGTCGGCTGATACGCCCACGCCGTTCCGTGGGCGAGGCAGAGGCCCGCGGCGAGCACAGCGGTAGCGAGAGCGTGTCGCGAGAACCGTGGCACGGCGTGTCCGGAAGCCCAGGGCGGCGGGGCTTTACTCGAGGGTTGAGGCCCACGATTCTAGCAAGCCGTGGATCATGTCCAAGCCAACCGCCGCTACTGGCAAGGCCGGGCGGGCGAGTACGTGTCCGCCGGTGAAGCAGCCTGGAGCGCGAGCGAGCCCCGCTGGGGAATCTGGGGGATCGCCGAATCGCGCGTGCGGATGTTGCCGGAGCGATGCGCCGGTCTCGACGCGGTCGAGCTGGGCTGCGGCACCGGCTACGTGTCGGCGTGGCTCGCCCGTCGCGGCGCGCGTCCCGTGGGTCTCGACAACTCCCTCGCCCAGCTCATCACGGCGGCACGACTGCAGCGGAAGCACGCGCTCTCGTTTCCGTTGATCCACGCCGACGCCGAGCGCTCGCCGCTGCGCGGCGAGTGCGCCGATCTGGTGATCTCCGAGTACGGAGCCTGCCTGTGGTGCGATCCCTACCGCTGGGTGCCGGAAGCCGCGCGGCTGCTGCGCCCCGGCGGTGAGCTGCGCTTCCTGACCAACGGCTTCCTGCTCACGCTGGTCTTGCCGCCCGACGTCGCCACGGCGGGACGCGAGCTGCTCCTGCCGCAGTTCGGGGCTCACCGGACCGAGGAGCTGGACGGCAGCGTCGATTTCCACCTTCCCCACGGCGAGATGATCCGGCTGCTCCGGTCGTGCGGGCTCGAGGTGCTGGAGCTCCTCGAGCTCGAGGCTCCGGCGGACGCGTCGACGCGCTACGACTTCGTGAGCGCCGAGTGGGCCGCGAAGTGGCCGAGCGAAGAGGCGTGGAAGGCGGTCAAGCGCGGCCGATGAACGTCGCGGCCCGTGGCGCGGATGCGCGGTCGGATTCGCCGCCCTTTCCGCTCGAGATCTTCCTGTTCGCGTTCTTCGGCTGGACGTTCGATTTCTACGACCTGGTGCTGCTCGGTTTCCTGAAGGAGCGCGTCGGGCACGATCTTCATCTCACGCCCAGCGCGGAAGCGTGGATGCTGGGCGTGGCGCTCGGGACCTCGGGCCTGGGCGGGATCGTGGCGGGTGCGTTGGCCGATCGCATCGGCAAGCGCACGATGCTCGCGACCACCATCCTCTTCTACTCGTTCGGCTCGCTGGTCGCCGGGCTGGCGCCGAACCTCGCGATCTTTCTGCTGGGCCGCGGCATCGTCGGTCTGGGTGTCGGCGGTGAGTGGGCGATCGGCCACGCGCTGGTGGCGGAAGCGATCGGCAATTCCATGCGCGGCC
>CAZYWA010000278.1:0-9933 GCA_964650975.1 uncultured bacterium | reverse complement strand
GCGCATCGTGGGTCCTCCTCGCGATGAGATCGCGACGATCGGGTGCCCCCCCGATATCGAAGGTATCCGGGGGCACGGCGAACGAGGAAATGACCGTCCCGACCGGCGAGATGGAAGCCGATCCAGGTTCAGGGCCCCGGCGCCGCCGGCCACTGAGACTGCCCCCGCTGAACCGATTCAACCGCTACACGTCCCGCGGAAGGCCAGAGCGATTCAGGAGCCGGAGGAGGCGGTGCCGCCGGCCGTGCCCGAACGAGAGCAGCTGCCGCGGCTCGGCGGGTTCTTTGAGGCGACCCCTGAGCCGGACTGAATCCGCCCATCTCGCCGCATCCATGGATGGGGATCAGTCTGCTCGAGCGCGCCGCCGACCGCTCTTCCGGGTGTTGCCGACCTTGCGCCGCGAGCCTTCCGCGGTCGACCTGCCCCACGCCTCGGTGGAGCGAGCGGCGTCTCGCCACCAAGTCGGCTGAGCAGCGGCTGCAGGAGATCCGCGAGGAACTTGACCCGACTCTCCGCCCTCTCCCGCATCGAGGCGCCCACTGAACCACCGATCGCAGCGAGTAGATCGTTCAGCTCGCCATCGAGCTTCCGGAGGGTTGAAAGGACAGTCGACGCGCGCTGGTGTAGGTCGGAGGTAGGCATGTTCGGCTCCTGGCGAATGTTCGAGGCCGGTGCGCCCCGATCCAGGACGTCGTGGGACTTCGCCGACCCATCGCGTCGACCACGAGGTCGGCCGCAATCGAGCCGCTCGAGTCGCGACCCCTTTGACCCGCAGCGGGGCGCCGCAGGTGGCCTCGTAGCCGAGGGCCTGGACCCCGGAGCGCACCTGAATGCGCGGTTCGGACACCACCGCGCGCCGCAGTGCCCATTCGATGAGTGGACGGCGCGCCGCGAGGTATTGGGGTTCGTCGTCCTGGCGTTGTGACGGCCCGCGGATCTTCGGTCGCGGGTCGACGTCGGATGCACCGTGGTCGATCAGTGAGCGGTAGACGTCCGGAAACGACCCCAGCAGCTCCAGGCGCCCACGTGGGATGAAGGCGTGCGGTTGGTGGAAATGCGGGATGCCAGCTCGCTGCCAGGAGGAAGCGGTCTCCGGTCTGTCGACGATAACCGGGTCGCGCTCGATCAGCGTCACGCGATGGCCATCTCGGCCCAGTGCCAGCGCTGCTGACAAGCCGGCCGGGCCTGCGCCCAGGACGACGATGGAGAGGCCGCGCATGCCATCAGTATGGTCGTCGGCGGCGTGAGCGGCGCCCGCGGTCCCGGCGAGGGTCGATGGTCGATCGACTGCCCAGGGAACCTGGAGGCGGAGCGCACCGCTGGCGTGACCGTCGCGCGGGTGGTCAAGCGCGCCGCTGAGGCCGCCGGGCTCGACCCAGAGAGCGATTCTCGGGGCACTCGCTGCGGCTCGTGTTCGTGGCCACCGCCGGACGGCGTGGGTGCTCCTAACCGCTCGATCGCGAACCAGACCGGGCACCGGTCGATGCTCGTGCTGCGCGGGTACATCCGGCGGGCGGACGTGTTCGAGGGGAATGCGGCGGTGGCGGTGGCAGTGGCAGTGGCGGCATCCAGGTCCGTAATCGTCTGAGCGCAACAACGCGGCGGGACACCACACCCTGGGTCGATCTTCCGCAAGCGGCACGTCTCAGTCCCAGTGGGAGGCGCGGGATCGGGCCCTTTCGCCGCTCCGATGACGAAACTTCTGGACGTGCACGTCGGTTGCACCCCTGCAACAGAAGTTGCGGAGCGGCGCCCGGGCAGGATCTCGCAGGCCCGAACGACCGTCGTTTTTGCGGGTCGGGTATCTGCTTCGCTCGAGGCACGAGGTTTGCTGACCCTTCGCGCCTGGACCTCTCATGTCCCGAGTGAAGACGCTCCCATCGTTGGCTCTTTGTGTTTTCGTCGGCCTTGCGGTCGCGGAGCCGTACGAAGCGATCGCCGTGAGCTACCCCGAGGTGTTCGAGGGCCGCTACCTGGCGACGGGCTCGCCCGACGACGTCGGGCTCGTCGCGTCGGGATGGGGCTGGGGCCTACACGGAACCCTATACCTCTATCCGCACGGCGAGCCCCACCCCGATCGGATTTACACCTTCCCGTTTCCCATTCGCTCTTTCCACGACCACTTTCGCGCGCACCTGACAAGCATCGACGATCCCAACGATGTCGTCGGTCTGCTCTGGGGCAAAGGCTTCGATACGGATGGGGACGGTGTCTTCGACCAAGCCGCCCTTCGCTACACGATCGGCGGAGTGACCGGTACGGCGACCGTCGCGCTCGTGGCCGACCCGTACGAGCAGTACAAGTGCTGGCCCAAGGATTCCAATTCGGACGGTTGCGCGCCTGTCATTCGAAACTTGACCTGCAACGTGAACGAGACGGCGCCCGATGTGGTGGACTTCGGCGCGCGCTACGACTACCGATACGCCAACGGTCTCGTCGGTAACTGGTCGGCCGGCATCCTAAACGGGGGAAACGGCTCCTACTTCCCGATGCCCGGTGTGGACGACGTGTGGCTCGGCACATGCGACTTCGAGATCGAAGGCGACACCGATGGATCGATCCAATACCACTGCACGTCTCTCCGTCTCGGACCGTGGGACGGCCTGGACTTCGGTGTCCAGACCATCGTCTACGACTCCTCGGGCATGGGGTCCAATCAGCTCTATTGTCCGCCGCCATGATCGCGCGAGCCGCGAAGTGGCCACGTGAATCGTGACGGAGGCTTCGTGACTCGGCGCTGGGCCGTTGTAGCCGGGACCTTTTTCGCGCTCGCGCAACTCGCGGAACGCGAAGCGTGGGCCACCCCTCCTCCGTACTTCACGCAGGCCCCTTACTTCGCCCAAGGACGGAAATACGACGTCGGATTCGCCGCGTCCGGTCGCATGCGTGCGTTCTCCGCCGTCTTCTATCTCTTCGAGCCGGGCAACCCGCGACCCGCGAAGGTGTTCACGGTGCGGCAACCGCACTGGACGGGGCGCTACGCCTTCAGCGCAACACTGATCGACACCTCGGACCCGAGCCGGGCAGGGACTCTCTCGGGCCAGGGCTTCGACGCCGATCACGACGCGATGTTCGAGCGGGTTCGTCTCGACTACCGGGTCGACGAAGCCGAGGGATCCGTCTTGGTGCGCACGGTTACGGATCCGTACCAGTCGTACGCGTGCTGGCCCGACTGGTGGCCCGCGGACGGCTGTGCTCCGGCGATCGCGCACCTCTCATGTACGCTCTCTGTGGATCCGTCCGGGGATTCCGATCTGGACGTCAGCTTCGATTACCACTTCGAGGACGGTCTCGTCGGTCGCTGGGCGCTCGGTTTCGGACTGGGTTCGACGGTCGACTACTTCGACCTTCCCGGGCTCGGGCAGCCCTTCGACGGGACCTGCGTCTCGACGATCGATGGCGACGTGGACGGTGCCGTAACCGTCCACTGCACAGCGATTCCTTACGACCTCTCGTCCGCTCAGGTCACGTGGAGCATCGACGTCACTTACCAGACGCCGACGTACGCGAACTTCGCCTCGAACGTGCTCGCGTGCCCGAAAGATTGATTCGGAGAGGCATCTGCCTCGCTGGGTTTGAAGGCGCGAGACCGAATGGCGCCCGGCCGGTGAACGGTCGAGCGTGGATTCCTGCTCGGTGCATTGCTGCATTCGCGAGCTTGGTGGCCCTCTCGGTCCATGCCGCGCTGCTGCTTCGAGCTGGCGAATCAGAAACCAGGCGGGGCACCGGTCGATGGTCGTGCACCGCGGCTACATCCGGCGGGCGACGGTGTTCGAGGAGAACGCGGCGGTGGCGGTGGTGAGGTAGCACAGGCGAGCGTGCGCCCGGCAGCGTCGCGCCCGCACTGTTGCGGACGACCACCCGGAGCGCGGCCGGTCGGAGCGGCCTTCGCCGACGATCCAGGTGTAGCTGCAGACGTCACGGCCCAGCGCCCCCGACCGTCACGTCCCACGCGGCGGTGCCACAGCTCTCGAAGCTATCGGAGAAGATCGGGCCACTGTCGACGCAGTTGCAGACCGGCGGCGGTCCCGCCCAGACGACGCGCTTTCCGCCCAGCGACCAGCCGCCCAGGGTGGTCGCGGTCGACGTGTCTTGCGTCAGGTGCGAGAGAGTGGGGCCGGCGGGGCTCGCCACGTAGATCGAATTCCCCTTGTAGGCGATCGCCCCGCCGCCGGGGGACCAGTAGTACTGGTTCCCGGCCACATTGCCAGCCGCGGCATCGGAAACCTTCTGCAAGTTGTTGCCGTCGAGGCCGAGCGTATAGAGCGGGCCGGCGAAGGCTCCCCCCACCGGCCCGGCGCTCGTCAGAAGATGGGCACCGTCGGGCGAGAAGAATGGATAGTAGATCGGGCTGGTGTTCGCGTCGTGCCAGATCTGGGTATCCGGCAGTGCCCCGGAAATCGAGCCGACCCACAAATCGTCCCGCGCCGGGTAGTGCCGCACCTGGACGGCGAAATCGTCGTCGTTCGGGCTGAGCGTCATTTGTCCCCAGGCGTTCGAGCGCTTGGTGAGGGTCCCATCCGTTTCCAGCAGCCACGTGCCGAACGATCCGTCGGCGACGAGTTGGTCGGACTCGAGCAATCCACTCGAATCGGACCGCCATGCCACGTTCTCGCCCTCGTAGAAGACGCCGCGCGCATCCAGCACGACGTTCAGGCTCGTGTCGAAAATGACCGTTCCGTCGAACATATCCGTGCCGGTGTTCTCGGTGTTCGCCTCGAAGACGTGACTATTGGGCGCCCAGCCGACTCCCTGGTCCGCGTCCGAGCCGCTGAGGCTCTTGTGAATCGGTACCCCCGACCCATCGGCCGGCTGAAGTGTGTATTCGAGCTGACCCAGGGCATCGTTGCTGCTGGTCACGACCCACGACCAGTCGGGCGAGAGGTATCCGAAAGGCACGTCGATGGCATGGGTGCCATCGGCGTCGACCCGCATGGTGACGTACGAAGGCGTGGACGCCGCGGTGAACCGGACCTGCGATCCGCACTGGTTCCATTGCGGCGGCACCCCGAAGGTCCCCAGGTTGTCCCCTGCGTAGAGCAGGCTCGCCTCGCAGCCGTCGAGGGACGCCGTCCAGATCCCGACGCAGCCCGCGGGAGCAGGCTGCGCGTTGCTCTGGACACAGGCAGCGGCGTTCTCGAGTCCGCTCGCGACGATGGCCTTGGTGCAAGCGGCACGCGCCAAAGGTGAGCCGCCGGAGAGGGCCGCGACGAGCACCGATGCGAACCGTATGAGTGCGACGGATCGATTGTTCATTGGCGTCTCTCAGGCTCCCCTAGATACAGGAACGCCGGATGCGGTCCGGAGGGATCAAGCGCCGGGGAGGCGCGTCTCAAGGAGAAACGGCCCGCGGCCCGTGACCGCCACGCAGGGCAGCCGCTACGGTCGCCGAGTACCTGCGTGACCGCGCCGACGGCAGAATGAAGTGCCGACTTGCAGGCTCGACCTGGCTGCGGTGAGTTTCCGGTATGAAGACGGGGGGTTGGCGTCACCGAGCCAGCATCCCGGGCTGAAGCGGTTCACTGCGGGGTTGCGCGGGAGTTGGGAAGGGCGACCGCTTCGAAGGCGCCGGTCACCGAGGCCGAGCTGCGCGCCGTGCTGGCCACCCTGCCGTCGACCCTGGTTGGGATCCGCGACCGGGCGATCCTACTTGTCGGATTTGTCGGAGCCTTCCGGCGCAGCGAACTGGTGGCGCTGGACGTCGAGGACGTGGCGGCACACGCCGCGGGGCTCGTGGTCATCCTGCGGCGCTCGAAGGTCGACCAGGAGCCACGCGGGTTCGCGAAGGCGATTCCGTATGGCGGGGATACGGCGACGTGTCCGGTGACGGCCATGAAGGCGTGGCTCGAGGCGGCGCGGATCACGAGCGGTCCACTGTTCCGATCCATCGACCGGCATGGGAACGTCGCGCCCGACCGCACCAGCGGACTCACTGTCGCGCGCGTCGTGAAGCGGGCCGCGTTGGCTGCTGGGCTGGACGCCGAGCGGTTCTCGGGGCACTCGCTGCGGCTCGGGTTCGTCACGACGGCGGCACGACGAGGGTGCTCGGAGCGCTCCATCGCGAACCAGACCGGGCACCGGTCGATGCCGGTGCTTCGCGGGTACATCCGGCGCGCGAACGTCTTCGAGGAGAACGCCGCGGTGGCGGTCGTTGGCCTGAGGGCGTGACAGTCCGCGGCACCACGAGCTGCGTTCGACGCTGCCGGCGCTGCCGACGACCCTGGTCTGGATCCGCGACCGAACGCTGTTCCTCGCCGGCTTCGTTCGGTGGTGTCGGGATCGGCGCGCCAATTCCGATCTCTCCTACGGGAGGGACCGGAGGTGGACGTGCGAAATGCGATCAGGTTGCTCACAATCTTGACCGGGCTGGTAGGCGCTTCCTTCGCTCGAGCGCAGGTCTGGCCGGTCGATGGCGTCCTCCTGCCGTCCGCGGCGCTCGCGCCCTACGCCAACTTTGGTACCGCGATGGCTGTCGGGGACTTGGACGGCGACGGTTACCTCGACCTGGCCATGACTGCGCCCGGCCTCGACAGCGGCGGACGGGTGCGGATCTTTCGAGGCGGGGGATTGACGCGAAGGTTCACGGTCTGGGACGACGTTGCACCGGTCACCAACGGCTCGGGCCCCGTTCGGATTGTGGCGGGCGACTTTTTCGGCGACGGCCATGCCGCGCTCGCAATCGGCGAGCCTGGCGTGGACGTGACTGTCGACGCGAGCTCCTACAGCGGAGCGGGGCGCGTGCTCATCGAGCGCTTCAGCGAAGCGTGCCAGTGCTTCGAGATCGCCCAGACGGTCCTAGAGGTCGCGACCTCGGGGCTTTCGGGGCCGGCCAACGGCGACTATTTCGGCGACGGGCTCGCTGTCGGGGACTGGAACGAAGACGGCTTTCAGGACCTGGCGGTGGGCGTGCCCGGAGAGGTGGTGGGTGGAAGCCAGAGTGCCGGCGCCGTGGAGGTGTTTTACGGGAGCGGCTCGGGCTTGCAATCCGACTTCGTGCAGGGCTTTCGGGCCGGCGCCAATGGGCTAATTGGCACCCCTGGGAGCTACGACGAGATGGGCCTCTCCATGGCTGCTGGCGACTTCGATGGCGACGGTTACGCCGATCTGGCGATCGGTGCTCCGGGCCGTGCCGTCGCGGGCACGTCACAGGCTGGCGAGATCCACGTGCTGCGAGGATCGCCGAATGGTCTCACCACCCTCTACCAGGAGCTTTTCTCCGAGAACAATCTGGTCGGTGTCGGTTCACCGGGTCTTGGCGATCAATTCGGCTTGGTGCTGGTCGCTGGCCGGTTCAGTCGTGGCGGCCCGGGCTGTGTCTTCCATCTCTGTCCCGCGGACCTCGCGATCGGCATCCCGTTGAAGACGGTCGATTCCATACCCGCGGCCGGCGAGGTCGTGGTCGCCCGCGGAGGAGCGGGCGGAGTCCAGTCGACCGGCGCGATCGTGCTCACCGTGTCGGCCAGCGGCTTCGCGCCCGCGCAGTACGACTACTTCGGGACGTCACTCGCGGCGGGTTCGCTGGTCGACTCCCAGCAGTTCCTTGGCGCGCGCTTCGCCGATTTGGCGGTCGGTGCGCCGAACAAGTTGGTGAACGGCGGCAGCGGTGGCTACGTGCAGCTCTTCTTCGGCGGCAGTGGCGGAATTGGAAGCAGCGGCACGCAAGCGATCTGGGGCCAGGACCTCGCGCTCGACCGCGGCATTGACGACAACCTCGGAGGCGCGCTCGCGATCGCCGATTTCGATGGAGACGGCGCCGGCGACGTCGCGGTGAGCGCGCCGGAGGTGAGCCTAGCGGGAACGCCTGGGAACGGCGCCATCGCGATGATGTTTGGTGCGTTCTTCGCCGACGGGTTCGAGAGCGGGGATCTTGGAGCCTGGACGATGCACACGCAATGAGCGCAATCGTGGGGCTACGTCGTGAGAGCGCGAGTCCCGGTGAGGGCGCTTCCGGCAGGCTACGAAGGGCCGGGACGAGGAGCCGGCGACTGTGCCAGGACCTGCAGTGCGTGAGGGTCGACGACCTTCGGCGGCTGAGTGACTTCCTCCGGGGTCCGGCCCCCGAGCAGCCAGGACTCGCCTCGGCTTCGTGACCGCCGACCCCACCGTCCGCTTCCAGTGCACCGGCTGCGGTGCCCTCGACAACCGCCACGTCGTGCACCTGCTCGATCCGATCCCCGAAGGCGCGGCACGGTGCGTGGGGGCTCCCGGTGCGAGTGCGGGCGAGAGTATGGTTGGCGTGAAATCGTCGAGGGTGGCAAAGGTCGCGGCGGCAGGGACTGGAGTCGTCGAGCGCTGGGTCGGGTGATCCTGGACGGAGGAGACATGAGCCGACATCGGAAGTCCCGAGTGCCTTTGCTGGTCGGGGTGACTCTCGCGCTGGTTCGATCGATCGCGGTGTTGGGCGACGAGGCCGTAGCAGGAACGCTGCCCAAGGACGCCTGCGCGCTTCTCACGCCCGCCGAGGTTCAGGCAGCGCTGGCTCCGGCGGTCAGCATCGGTAGCGGAATCTCGGCCGGCAGCATGCTGCCTCTCGGTGTCGGGTGCACGTACACTTGGGGGCCCCGAACGAAGGAGTGGGGGGACTCCGCCCTCACGATCACCGTCATCGACATCTCGACTGCCTATCCGGGCACGCGCCCCGACACGATCAAGGAGGGCCTTCTCGCGAAGGCAAAGGTCGGCGGACCGGACGCGAGCGAGATCGGCGGCGTGGGCGATGCGGGGGCGTTCACGTTCGAGGCGCGCGTGTCGAGCGCCACCGTCGAGGCGTACTACAAAGGCAAGGATCTGGATCTGTCGCTCACTTTCCACGGCGCCGAGTCCCTTCACGCCAAGGAAAAGCTCGTCGATCTGCTCAAGAAGGCAGGCGCGAGGCTGTGACTGAGGCCTGTCCCTACCAGAAACGCAGCTGCCGCGAAATCGTTGGGGTTCTCTCGATCCGCTCGCTAGCCTCACCGGACTATGCGATGGATCGCCCTTGCGTTCCGGCTCCTGATCGACGTCCTCCGACCGCACGCCCACCGTCGTCGCTGAGAACCTCCTCCTTCGCCAGCAGCTCGGCGTGCTGCGCCGCCAGGTCAAGCGGCCCGGCGTGGCGCCGACCGACCGGCTCTCCTGGATCGCGGTATCGCGACTGTGGCATCGGTGGCGCGATGTGCTCGTCCTCGTGACACCCGAGACGGTGATCCGGTGGCATCGAGAGGGCTTCCGTGCCCACTGGACCAGGATGTCCCGCCGGCCACCGGGTCGGCCGGCCGTGTCGACGGAGATCCGCGGGCTCGTGCGCCGGATGAGCATCGAGAACCCGCTCTGGGGTGCGCCCTGCATTCATGGCGAGCCTCTGAAGCTCGGGTTCTCGGTGTCCGAGTCGACCGTCGCCAAGTGCATGGTGCGCCGGGGCGACCCGCGTCGGTCGCAGACTTGGCATACCTTCCTCCGAAACCATGCCCGGGACCTGGTCTCGATCGACTTCTTCACCGTCCCCACCGCGCGATTCGCCACGCTCTACGTCTTCTTGGTCTTGGCCCACGAGCGACGCCGCATCGTCCATCTGCGCGTGACTGCCGCGCCCTCGAGCGCCTGGGTGAGCCAACAGATCATCGAGGCGTTTCCCTGGGACACTGCGCCGCGGCTCCTCCTCCGCGACCGCGACTCGATCTACTCGCCCGCGTTCCGGTCCCGAGTGGACGGGATGGGCATCGACGACCACCCAACCGCGCCACGCTCCCCGTGGCAAAACCCGTACGTCGAACGCCTGATCGGCTCGATCCTTCGCGACCTACTCGATCATGTGATCGTACTCGATGCATCCCACCTCGAGCGCCTGCTGCATTCCTATCTCGACTGCTACCATCGGTCCCGGAACCACCTCGCGCTGGGGAAGGACCCGCCGGAACACCGCACTGTCGAGCGCTCGGGGAAGATCGTGGCCCT
>CAZYWA010000277.1:0-9935 GCA_964650975.1 uncultured bacterium | reverse complement strand
GGCGAATCAATGTATCGCTTTCGCGGTATCGGCTTCCCCGCCCCCACCACCCACAATTTTGATTAACGACAATTTATTCGGCAACCGCTCCCACCGGTTTGGTTTCAATATCGCGGCCAAGCCCGGCCAGGTGGTGGGGCTCTCGCTCTTCGACTACTTCCACACCGACGACCCCGGCTTCGCGCCGATCGCCGCGCACCGGCGCGCGCTCGACGGCGAGCGCTCGCACTACGAGTTCCGCTGGCGAGATCGCAGCTTCGTGACCTTCGTCGAGCCGCTGCGCGACGACACCGGCGTGGTCGTCGGCTCGATCGGCCTGGCCCTCGACATGACGGCGGAGGAGCGGGCGTCGCGCGAGCTGCGCGCGTCGCGTGACGAGCTCGAGCGCGAGGCCATCCAGCGCGCGGCCGACGTCGAATCCGCCAACTGGCGCTTGCGGCATGAGATCGAGGAGCGCCGCGAGCTCGAGGCCCGCCTGGGAGCGGTGAATCGGTGCCTCGCCGGCCTGGGGCTCGACGCCGCGGCCAACGTGCAGCGGATCACGGTGCTGGCCGGCGAGCTCCTGGGCGCCACGTGCGCGATCTTCCAGCGCGTCGACGGCGACCTGGTGCGGACCCTGGGAGCCTGGAACGTGCCGGGCGATCACCCGGCGGAGCACCCGGCCGCGGGGAGCGTCGCCGCCCAACACGCGCGACCGAGCGATCGCGAGGTGCTGCGCGACCTCGCGCGCTCGCCCTACGCGGCCAGCGATCCGCTGCTCAGAGGGACCGGCCTCGCCACGCTCGTGGTGCACGCGGTCCGGACCGAGGGCCAAGCCGTCGGCGTGTTGATGGTGGGCTTCGACGACGATCGGGTGCCTCACGGCGAGGACCTCGAGGTGCTGGGCGTCCTGGCGCGCTCGCTCGGCGCGCAGGAGGAGCGGCGCGCCGCCGAGGACGCGCTCAAGGGCAGCGAGGAGCGCTACCGCCGGCTGGTCGAGAGCCTGCGTGACCGGCTGATCTACGCGCGGGGCGTCGACAGCGTCTTCACCTACACCGCGCCCTCCTCGGTGCACGTGGTGGGGTACACGCCCGAGGAGATCATCGGCCACGTGCGCGAGCTGCTCACCGACAACCCGGTCAACGAGCACGCGGAGCGGCAGCAGGCGATCACCAATTCCGGCCGGGTGCCGCCGCCCTTCGAGGTGGAGTTCTTTCACAAGGATGGCAGCCGCCGGTGGCTCGAGGTGGCCGAGTATCCGATCTTCGACGAGCGCCACCAGGTGGTGGGCGCCGAGGGCCTGGCGGTCGACATCACCCAGCGCAAGCGCCAGGAAGAGGAGCTGCGCGACAGCGAGGAGCGCTTCCGGCAGCTCACCGAGAACATCGACGAGGTGTTCTGGATGACCACCGTCGACAAGGGCCGGATGCTCTACGTGAGCCCCGCCTACGAGGTGATCTGGGGCCGCCCGCGCGCCCACCTCTACGAATCGCCGCTCACCTGGGTGGATTCGATTCATCCCGAGGACCGGCCCCGGGTTCTCGACGCGGCCCTCGCCAACCAGCTGACCGGCGCCTACGACGAGCAGTACCGGGTGGTGCGCCCCGACGGCTCGGTGCGCTGGATCCGCGACCGCGCGTTTCCGGTGCGCAACGGGCGCGGCGAGGTCTACCGCATCGCGGGCCTCGCCGAGGACATCTCGGAGCGCAAGCGCACCGAGGAGCGGGTGCGCGCGATCGTCGACACGGCGCTCGACGCGATCGTCACCATCGACGTCGAGGGCGTGATCCACTCCTTCAACCCGGCCGCCGAGCAGACCTTCGGCTATCGCGCCGACGAGGTCGTCGGGCGGAGCGTGCGGATGCTGATGCCCGAGGAGATCCAGCCGCGCGCCGCCGAGCTCTTGCGCTGGTACCTGCGGCGCGGGCTGGGCTCGATCGGCGAAGGAGTCGGCCGCCATCGCGACGGCACGACGTTTCCCCTCGAGCTTTCGGTGACGGCGCTCACCACCGACGATCGCCGCTTCTTCACCGGCGTGGTGCGCGACATCACCCGCCGCAAGCGCGCCGAGGCGGCGCTGGTGGCGGCGTCGCGCATGGAAGCCACCGTGACCCTCGCCGGCGGCGTGGCGCACGACTTCAACAACCTGATGGCGGTGGTGCTCACCGACACCGAGATGCTGCGCCGCAGCCTGGCCGGTCGCGACGACGAGCTCGAGGTGGTGCACGAGATCTCGGAGCTGGCGCGGAAGGGCGGCGACCTCGCGAAGCAGCTGGTCGCGTTCGCCCGCGGCGGCAAGACGCGCTCGCTGCCGGTCGACCTGAACACGGTCGTCACCGAGGTGCTGGGACTGCAGCGTCGCTCGATTCCCGCGGGGGTGCGGGTGGTGGTGGAGCTCGCGTCCGGGCTGTGGCAGGTCGAGGCCGATCCCACGCAGATGGGGCAGGTGGTGGTGAACCTGTGCATCAACGGGGTCGAGTCGCTGGCCGGAAAGGGCTCGCTCGAGATCCGGACCCGGAACGCCGAGGTCGACGCCGAGCTCTCGTCCAAGCGTCCCGGCTTGCGGCCCGGTCCGCACGTGTGCCTGACGGTGGGCGACGACGGCGCGGGCATGGACGCCGCGATCATGGCGCGGGTCTTCGAGCCTTTCTTCACCACCAAGTTCCAGGGACGCGGCCTGGGGCTCGCGGCCACCTACGGCATCGTGAAGAATCACGGCGGCCACATCGCGGTGACCAGCGCGCCCGGGCAGGGCGCCCTGTTCGAGGTGTTCATTCCGGCGGTGCGAGCGCTCGACGCCGAGCCGCGGGCGTGAGCGGGGGAGGAAAGACCCATGCGAATTCTTCACACCATGATCCGGGTCGGCGACCTCGATCGCTCGATCGCCTTCTACACCGACGTCCTCGGCATGAAGCTCCTGCGCAGGCACGATTTCCCGGACGGAAAGTTCACGCTGGCCTTCGTGGGTTTCGGTCCCGAATCCGACGGCGCGGTGATCGAGCTCACCCACAACTGGGGCGTGGCGAGCTACGAGATCGGTACCGGCTTCGGCCACATCGCGCTCGAGGTGCCCGACGCGCACACCGCCTGCGAGGAGATCCGGAAGCGCGGCGGCAAGGTGACTCGCGACGCCGGCCCGATGAAGCACGGCACCATGGTGATCGCGTTCGTCGAGGACCCCGACGGCTACAAGATCGAGCTGATCCAGAAGCGGCCGACCGCTTGACCATCCTGTCGGTCGAGGTCGCCGGTCCGGAGCGGCTCGATCACGCCGCGGGTTTGGATGGCGCGCGAGCCCGCTGGCCGTCGCCGCCGAGCAGCTGATCCACGGCGTTCACCAGCTCGGCGAGCGGCACCGGCTTCACCAGGAACCGCCGGACCACGTCGCGGAGGTGCGAGAGCTGCTGCTCGAGCTCGGCCAGGCCCGAGACCGCGATGACGCGCGCGCCGGGGTCGAGCTTCTTGAGCTCGGAGATCATCGAGATGCCGTCGAGAAACGGCATCCACAGATCGGTGATCACCGCGGCGATCTCGCCCCGGCGCGCCGCGTAGCTGGCCAGACCGTCGAAGCCGTTGGCGGCCACCACCACGCGGTAACCGCTCAGCTCCAGCGCGCGGCGCGTGGTCTCGCGGATCATCTCCTCGTCGTCGACCACCAGGATCAGCTCGCCGTGGCCATGCTCGGCGCCCGCGTCGGGCGTCTCGGCGGCGGCGATGGGCCGATCCTGGAGCGCGGGCAGGTAGACCAGGATCTGGGTTCCGCGCCCGACCTCGCTCTGCACCTCGACGAATCCCCCGTGGCTCCGCGAGATGCCGAGGACCGTCGAGAGCCCGAGCCCGGTTCCGTGCCCCAGCGGCTTGGTGGTGAAGAACGGGTCCCAGATCTTGTCGAGAATCTGCGGCGGGATTCCGCAACCCGAGTCCGAGACGTTGACCACCACGTAGTGGCCGGGCTGCGCGCCGATCCGGGCGCGAGCCGCGTCGGCGTCCAGCACCACGTTCTCGGCGCCCACCTCGAGCCGGCCCCGGGTTCCCATGGCGTCGCGCGCGTTGACGCACAGGTTGAGAGCGATCTGCTGTAGCTGGGTTGCGTCGCCCATGACCAGCCACAGATCGGGTGGAACGTGGATCTGGAAATCGATGGTCTTGGGGAAGGTGTCGCGGATCATCCGGACGGTGTCGCTCAGGACCTTCCGCACGTCGGTCGGAATGCGGTCGGTCTCGACCCCGCGGCTGAAGAGCAAGAGTTGCCTGACGATGTCCGCGCCGCGCTCGGCGCTGCGGCGGATCATGTCGCGGTAGTGGAGATCGTCGGCGTTCCAGCCCTGGACCGAGAACAGCTCCGAGCCCATGAGGATGGGAGTCAGGATGTTGTTGAGGTCGTGAGCGACGCCGTTGGCGAGGCGCCCGACGCTCTCGACCCGCTGCATGCGCAGCATCTGCTCTTCCAGGTTCTTGCGTTCGGTGATGTCCTGGGTGACGCCGTAGGCCCTCACGGTGCGGCCCGCGCCGTCCTTCACGATGCTGTAGCGAAGCGCAACCACTCCCCTGGAGCCGTCCGCGCGGACGATGCCGTGCTCCATCTGGTGGGTGAAGGCTGGATCCGTCGCCGACTGCATCAGCTCGAGCTCGCCATTGAACAACTCCGCCGCGTCCGGTCCCCAGAACTTCGTCGCGACAGCCTCGGCCTCGACCTCGAGGCCACCCTGCTCGGCGGCGGTGGTTCGATAGATCCGAAACAGGCTCTCGGACGCCATGACCTTGCGACTCTCGAGATCGAGCTCCCACGGCGCGAGCCCGGCGAGATCCATCGAGAGCTCGAGCTTGCTCTGGTACTCGCGCAACGCCTGCTCCGCTTCACGCCGCGCGGTGATGTCCTGGATCTGGGCGACGAAGTGGCGAGGCGTGCCGTCGGCGTTCCACACCAGCGACACGTTCACCTGCACCCACACCACGCGACCGTCCCGGTGCAGGTAGCGCTTCTCGATTCCGCCGCTCTCGATCTCGCGGGACATCAGGCGGCGACCCAGCGCCTGGTCCGCGGCGTGATCGTCGGGGTGGGTGATCGATTCGAAGTCCGTCGCCAAGAGCTCGTCTCGTTCGTAGCCGACGATCGCGCACAGCCTCGGATTGACCTCCAGCCACCGTCCGTCGGGAGCGCAGATTCCCATTCCCACCGGCGAATGCTGCATGGCGGAGCGGAAGCGCTCCTCGCTGAGCCGCAGCGCTTCCTCGGCTCGCCGGCGCTCGGTCACGTCGCTCAGGCACACCAGCGCTCGCGCCCAGGTGCGCTCGAATCCGGGCACCACCGACCATCGCACCACCACCCGCCGCGGCTCGCCGGCGAGCGTTTGCACGACGCCGTCGGTCTCCATGCGAGTGCGGCCGTTCCACATCGCGAGCAAGCCGGCATGGAACGCGACCAGCGATTCAGGCGCGAACGTCCGCGCGATGTTGCCCAGGAGCTCCGCTTTCTCGCGCGCGCCGTGGAGGTCGAGCGTCGCCTGGTTCACGTCGAGCACGCGGATCCGCGCCGCGCACTCCGCGGCCACGCCCGGATGCTCGGCCAGGTACCGTTCCAGGTCGACGACGCCTTGCGCTCGCAGCTCGTCCAGACGAGCGCGCACCGCCGACATGTCCTCTTCCCAGAGCGACACCGGCGTGGTCTCGAAGAGGCTGCGGAACTCCTGCTCCGATTTCTGGAGGTCGGCGTACCGGGCGTCGAGTAGCGAGATCATCGCCTCGGTCGAGTCCTTGAGGCCCCGCAGCTCGCCCCGAAACCGCACCGAGCCGAGCTCGTCGCTGGACCGGGATCCGGATCGCACCCCCGCTGCGAACCGCTCGAGGGAGCGAAGCGGCTCCAGCACCAGCTCGTTGAGCAGCAGATAGAGACCGAGCACCAGCACCGCATCGACGATCACCACGATCGCCACGATCGAGGAACGGATGTGCGCGAGCTCGGCCTCGGCGAAGCGTGGGGTGATCAGCACCTCCACCGTACCGAGCACGTCGTTGCCGAGCGTGATCGCGTGGGTGAGGAGCGTCAGCCCCTCGGAATCGATGTCGCGCTCGCCCTGCGCGACCCGGAGCTTCCCGCTCGCGTCACGAGCGCGGGCGTGGATCGTGTGGTTGCGGTCGGCGAGCCTCACCACCACCGCGGAAACCGCCTCGTTCCGCATGGTGCTCTCGACGATGCGGTCGATCTGCTCGTGCTCGAAGTTCCAGATCGGCAGGGCGAGCGCCACGCTCAGCTGCTCGGTGGTCGCCGCGTGACTCTCGCGGAGCCGCTGCCAGCGCGCGTCGCGAACCGGCCGGTAGCTCGCGTGGCCCAGGACGCCGAGCGAGGCCGTGGTCGCGGCGACCAGCGCCACGATCACGATGAATGCGACGGAGGTTCTCTTCCGGTCCATCGCTCTCGCTCAGTTGGCGGAACGCCGGTAGGTCTCCGGATCGAACCACAGCCGCCGGTCGTCGAAGGGGGTTTCCGGCCCGAGCAGCGGATTGGGGATCTTGAAGGCGCGGCGATGGGCGAGGTCGAGCCGCTCGATCTTCCAGTCCTGGTACTCGGAGAAGATCCGGTCGTAGGTCCCGTCCTGGATCATGAGACGCATGCCGTGCTCCGCGCGCTCCGCCAGGCGCCGCCCCTCGTCGGTCTTCGAGAACCAGAAGTACATCGGCATGGGGTAGTAAAAGAGCAGGTGGTCCTCGATGTGGAGGTCCGGCATCTTCGCCTGGCGTTCCTGGTACTCGTCGAGCACCTCGACCGCGCCGCGCAGGAAGCCGTCGAAGCGATCGTTGAGCAGCATTTCGAAGAGCCCCTCGTAGCTCGAGCCGGTCACGACCTGGAACGCATTGCCGCGCAGCACGTCCACATCGAGCCAGCCGAAGCCCAGGCCGAAGCGCAGGTTGCGTAGATCGGCCAGGCTCTGGACCCGGTCGAAATCCGCCTGGCGCTCCTTCCGGATCAGGAACACGCAGTAGCCACCCAGGTTCTTGTCGACCGGGATGCGGACCGGGATCAGACGCTGCTCGAGGTCGGACGTGGTCCCCAGGTACATCACGGTGAGCTTGCCGGTGGCGTTCTCGAGCTCGAACGTCTGACGAGCCTCGGTCATGAGCTCGGAGGGCACCAGCTCGTAAGGACCGTACGCGGCGCGCGTCGTCTCGAGGGCTGTCTCGAGGATCTTCCAGTGGTAGCGGTAGCGCTGATCGAGCGCCGATTCGGGCGCGTCGTAGCGGTAGACCATCGGGCCGGCGTCGGCGGCGCGGACCTGCGGCGGCCACGCGACCAGCGCCACGACCGCGCAGAGCCAGCGGCGTCGCGTCCAGATGCGCCCGCGTCGCAGCTTCCTCGCAGCGGCAGAAGCCTGCATGACGCGGGCACTTTACCGCTGCGTCTCATCCGAGGCGAAAGCCTGGATCCGGGGAAGCGGCAGCGGGGCGCTCGGGGACCGCAAAGCGTGTGAGGAATTCCCTCGTCAGCCGGTTCGGGACGCTCCACCCGCAGGCACCCCCGAACCGACTGCTCGCGTGGATCTCTTGTGGGCGCCGAGAGGCGGCTGGCGAACGCAGTGAGCCGCCTTGGGTGGGGCTGGAACAGGCCCCCGGGAGACTCAGCCGGGCGGAAGCGCCAGCCGATCCGCCCCCTCGCTCAGGAAGCGCGCGATCGCGTCGCCGCACATGCGGTGCGGGTCGGAAGCGCTTTCGACCGCGAGCGCCTTCACCAGCACCGCCTGAGCGCGGTCGGGGCGAGAGTCGCGCCCCGCGACGATCCGGTCGAGCCCCTCGCGGCCGATCCGGCCCAGCGACTCGAGACGCAAGGCCCAGGGATCGATCTCGGCGAGCAATCGCGGGTCCGCAACCTCGCTCGCGAGCTCGGCGCGGATGCCCGCGAAGCGGTCGAGCAAGTCGCCGAGCGCCGTCGCGGCCGACTGGAACGCGGCGCCTCCCGCGTCGAACGAATCGTAGAGCGCATCCACGTCCATCTCGAGCTCGGCCGATTCGGTGGGGTCGAGAAAGCTGGCGCTCGACTGGTTCGCGAACAGCCGGAACGCCGCCGAGCCGGGAGCCACCGCGCGGAGAGCGTCGCTCCAGGCGCGCTCGGGATCGTAGGTCGCGGGTGCCGCCGCGTAGCGGCCCAGCTGATAGACGGCCACCTCGGAGGCGCGCGGCTGGATCATCGTGTTGAGCAGCACGCCGTCCACGGCGTCGCCGAGCGCCGGATCGCGGCCCCGGTAGCGCCCAAGGTTGAGCTGATTCACGAACGGGCCGTCGTTGACGGGAAAATTGTCCCACACGAGTGCCTGGCGGCGGAGCGCGGTCGCCACCTGATCCATGTAGGACGCGTCCACGGTCGGCGACCACACGCCGCTGCCGGTCCAGAACACCGGAACGCCGGGATCGAGCGTTTCGCCGAGGCGATGGGAATACGGCTGGATCGCGCCGTTGTAATCCATGGGCGTGAAGAAGAGCTCGACCGGCTCGCCGAAGGAGCGCAGGTGCGCGAGCACGCGATTCGCGAGCTCGCCGTGAGCCCGGCCCACGTCGAGACCGTAATGGAGCAGGTCGCCGGGGTCGGTGAGAACCGGGATGGTGTCGTCGAACGACAGCGTGAACGAGCGGACGCCCTCGCTCCACAGTGCGTCGAGCTTCGCGGTCAGCGCCTCCACGTCCGAGTCGCGCGTGAACACGATGTCCGTGGGGGACACCGCGAACGTGAAGGTGACGCCTGCCCGCTCTGCCGCCGCCGCCAGCTCTCCGAACCGCGCTAGGTCCGCCTCCGGATAGGGATCCCGCCAGCGCGCCCGGTGGTACGGGTCGGTCTTGGGTGCGTAGACGTAATGATCGAGGCCGTTCCGCCCCAGGAATTCGAGCAGCGCCAGCCGGTCCTCGTGCGGGTACGGCGGCCCGTAGAAGCCCTCGATGATCCCCGTGACGTGAAACGCGTTCCGCGACGAGGCGCTCGATCCGTCAGCGCCGCAACTCGCCGCGAGCGCGAGGGCCAGCCACGCGCCGTAACGCCTTCGCGCACCCACGCCGCCATGCTAGCGCGGGGCTTGAAAGGCCACCGAGGAAACACCGCTAGCGCGGCCAACCGCCTGGCGAATCGTGCCCAGTCACGCGACCGGAGACCGGATGTCACCCGCGCGGTGCGGTGGTCTGGGGCCGAGCAAGCGCTCGAGATCGCTGCGCAGCTTCGGGTCGCGATGCACGAACACGGCGGCCATGTACCCGGGAGTGGCGGAACGGCGCTGCGCCGCCACCAGCCGCACCGGACGCGCTTCGAGCGCGATCTCTCGCCCGGTTCCCGGGATCCGAAACGTGAGCTCCAGCCGCCCTGAAAGCGGCGGCCGATCCTCAGCGGAGAGCTCGAGCAGGATCCCGCCCGCGCTGACGTCGATCGACCGAGTGGTCCAAGATCCCTCGCTCGTCTGGATCGTCACCGGCCCATGCGAAGCACGACGCGGGAAACGCCGCCGCTCGGGGCGATCGGTGACGTCCAGGATCATCTCGACCAGCTCGTCTTGACTGAGGGCGGGCACCTGCATGGGATCTCCTCGTGTGCGGCTTCGCGGTGAGCGCATACCGAGTAGCGAGACTCGTGCCACCGCGTGGGGGAGGCCGAGCCGCCGGGCCAACGCCGCGGCCTCTTCGCCGCCCTCCCAGAAAAGCGTGGGATTTCATGCGATGACGGCGCGCCCGAGCACGGCCCTGGCCGCAGCGCTCGAGCGCTCGACCGATCACGCGCGAACGCTCGCCAACCGGAGTTGGCAGCTCGCGACCTCTGCTTGGCGGACAAGCGAGAAGTCAGCGTGTGTAAGGAGGGCCGCTGTCAGTCGGTTCGGGGGACCCTTCCACTCGCCGTCACCCCCGAACCGACTGCTCGCGCGGATCTCGGCCAGGCGCCGAGAGGCGCCCGGCGAGCGCAGCGAGCCGACTCGGGGGTGGGGCCCCGA
>CAZYWA010000276.1:0-9962 GCA_964650975.1 uncultured bacterium | reverse complement strand
GTGGTGCGCGGCGGCACGTCCGACATCACCAGCGAGTTGGCGCCCACGATGGAATGGTCGCCGATCGTGACGCCTTTCAGGATCGTGGCCTTGGCTCCCACGAACACGTAGCTGCCGATCCGGATCGGTGCTTTCTCCACCGCGTCCGCGTCGCGCAGCCAGTTCCGCGTCACGGGCTCCATCGGGACCTCGTGAAGCGAGTCGGCGAGGGTCGTGTACTCGCTCACCACGGTCCAGCTGGCGATGTGCACTTCCTCCGCGCAGTGGACGATGCAGCGCTGGCTCAGGCCGCAGTAGTCGTCGAGGATGAAACGGCCGCCGAACACGTGGATCAGGCACTCGCGCTTCAAGCCACAGCCGGTACCCACCGAGACCTCGGCGTCCATCAAGTGGAAGCGGACCTGATCGGCGAAGGTCACGTCGTCGCCGACCACGAAACGAACGCGGCGGCCGCCCAGCTCGGCGCGGACACCCTTCCCCACCACGAAATTCCGGCCCACGGCGAGCTCGAGCGCGACACCGCGCAGCCGTGCCTCGAAGCGCAATCGCATCAGAAACGAGTTGCGTCGCCAGGCCAGCAACGCGTTCAAGCCGAGCCGCGCGACTCGGCGCGGCAGCGACTCGCGAGCTTCGCTTGCGGTCATCGGGAGCCGTCCGTCGCGCGCGTCATCGGGTGGCCACGAGCAAGTGCTGGCGAACCAGGAAATCACGCAGCAGCCCCAAGCTCGAGAGGTTGACCGCGCGCGCGGCGCTCGATGCGTACTCTTCGCCCGCGATTTCGACCATCCGATAGCCAGCGCCGCTCACCAGCTCGCGCGCCGAATCTCGGGTGAAAAAGCGCAAATGCGAGCGATCGAGCACTCCCTCGTCCTGGTAACGCCAGCGGCCGCGCAGCAACCCGAGCACCACCGGATAGTGGCGCACGTTGGGGAGGCTGACCACCACGTGGCCGCCAGGCGCCAGCAGCTCGCGCTGACTGGCGAGCAGCCGCCACGGGTCGCGCAGGTGCTCGAGGATGTCGGCGTAGTAGGCAGTCGAAGCGTGCGCGGCCGAGGCGCGACGTCCAGTCGATCGCGAGATCATCGAGATCGGCCTCGATCACTTCGTCCAGCACCGCGCGCGCCGCTCGCGCCGCGACGGGGTCGCGTTCGATGCCGGCGACCTCGCAACGCTGGCGCTCCTTCAGTGCCGCGCCGACGCGACCCGCCGCGCAACCCACGTCGAGGATGCGCGTGGCGGAGAGCGGCACCAGCGCCAGCACGTCCGCGCGCGGGTAGCGAAAATACTGCGGCAGCTCGCTCACGCCGCTCATGCCGCGTGCTCGAGCACCGCGGCGAAGCGCGCGGTGAGCCGGTCGATGCGGAACTCGCCGAGCACCCGCGCGCGGCCGCGGCGGCCGATCTCGCCGACGGCCTCGGCGTCGAGCGAGAGCAACTCGCTCAGAGCCGCCGCGAGCGCGGCGGGATCGTGCGGCGCGACCAACCGGCCGCAGTGCTCGTCGATCGCCTCCGGCAGGCCTGCAACCCGCGTCCCCACCACCGGGACCTCGAGGCTCATGGCTTCCTTGAGCACCAGCGGCATGGAATCGCGATCCCCGTCCGCCGCGATCACGGCAGGCAAGGCGAGCACGGTGGCGCGCTCGATCTCGTCGCGCACGGCTTCGTGATCGAGAGCTCCGAGCAGCCGCACATACGCGTCGAGTCCGGCCGCGTGGATCGCGCGCTCGAGCTCGGCGCGCAGCGGGCCGTCGCCGCAGATGCGCATCTGGTGGTCGAGACCGCGCTCGCTCAAGAGACGGCTCGCCTCGACCAGATCGGCGAAGCCTTTCTTCGCCACCAGCCGGCCCACCGCGACCACCCGGCCGGCCTGCCTCGGCGAGCCCGGAGCGCGACGGAACCGCTCCGCGTCGACGCCGCACGGCACCACGTGGAGCCGGGTGGCGTCGATCCACGGCAGCGCCTCGACCAGGGCGGCGCGGTTGTACTCGCACACGGTCACCACCCAGCTCGCCTCCTTCAGCCGCTCGCCGACGTCGGGTGCAACCGGAAACAGGTCCGTCGCGTGGCCGGTCACGCCGAACGGCACCCCGGTCGCGAGGTGCAGGCGGTGCGCCACGCGGGCGGGCTCGCTCGCGAAATGCGCATGAATCCCCTGAGCACTCGAAAGCCACGGGTCCCAGGCCCACGAAAGTGCCCGCAGGAAGCGTTTCACCTCACCCAATCCACCCGCGCGCGCCGAGCGCACCACTCCCGCCGCGGTGCGCCGCGGGCGCGCCAGCGCGTGCGCCACGATGCGCAGCGCCGCCCTCGCCCGCCCCTCGCGGGACATCACCGAAACCGAGGCATGCAAACCGCCGAGCAGTGCCCGGCCGCTCTCGTCGCCCTCGCCGAGCGCGAAGATCCGCACCTCGTGGCCGAGCGCCTCCATGGCCCGGATCTCGCCCGCCACGAAGGTCTCGGACACCACCGGAAACCGGCCGAGGATGTAGGCCACCCTCACCGGATCACCATCGCTCGCTGCGGCTGCGAGGGACCGCAACCTTCGGGACGGCGATGGCCGAGATGCTGCCGCTCGTCCCGGTCGATCGCTCGCGCGCCGGAGACCGTCGCGCTCCACGGTGGAGCCCGCCGGTCCCCGGCGGGCGGCGCGAGCGGTGGCGGGCCGCTACCCAGGTAGAACTCTTCATGGTGAATCCGAGTTAGCCTCTCGCGAATGCGCGCGCCCCACGAACGGTTTCAGAGCGAGTGGTCGTTCGTGCTGGCGGCGCTCGGCATCGCGCTCGGCACCGGCAACGTCTGGCGCTTTCCGCGGATCATCGCACAGGAAGGCGGGGTGTTCCTGATCCCGTGGTGCGTGTGCCTGGTGTGCTTCTGCTATCCGCTGCTGCTCGGCGAGGTCGCGCTCGGCCAGCGAGTCCGGCTCGGGCTGGTGGGGGCGTTCGCCAACCTGGGCAATCGCCGGCACGCCTGGATCGGCACGTTCCTGGCGATCGCCACGCTCGGGACGCTCTGCTACGTGGCGGTGGTGTGCGGCTGGTGCTTCCGCTACTTCGTGCAGTCGCTGAGTCAGGAGCTCTTCGCGAGCCCGCTGTCGGGACAGATCTACTATCACCAGATCGAGTGGCGGCGCTTCGCGGGCACGTGGAGCGCGGTGCCCTACCAGGTGGTGGCACTGGCACTCGCGTGGACCGCGGTGAGCCGCGGCGTGCGCGGCGGCATCGAGCGGCTGCACCGGGTGGCGGTGCCGCTCATCTTCTCGATCCTCTTCGTGCTGGCGATTCACAGCGTGACGCTCACCGGCGTCGCGGCGGGACTCGGCCGCGTGTTCGGCATCCAGTGGAGCCGGCTGCTCGAGCCGCATCTCTGGTATCGCGGCCTGCTGCAGGCGGTCGGAACCACGGCCGCCGGATTCGGCTGGATGCTCACCTACGCGGGCTCGATGCCGCCGGGAACGCGCCGCTCGCGGGCCGTGGCACGGGTGATCGCCGGGTGCGCGGTGGCGAGCTTGCTCGCGACGGTGGCGCTGGTGCCGCTCGCCTACGGCTCGGAGATTCCCGATGCGGTGCGACGCAACCTGGTGTCGAAGGCAGGCGGATTCGTGTTCGTGTGGGTGCCCACGTTGCTGGCGCGCGTCGCATGGGGGCCGGTGCTCGCGATCCTGCTTTATGGCGCGCTGACGCTCGCCACCGTGCTGACCCTGGTGGCGCAGCTCGAGACCGTGAGCCGCATCGGCATCGATCTGGGCGCCGAGCGGGTGCGAATCGTGAGTGGCCTGACGCTGCTCGCGGTGATCCTCGGCCTCCCCGCCGTCTTGCGGATGGGAGCGCTCGACGCCGAGAGCTGGATCTGCGAATCGCTGCTGCTGGTGGGCGCGGCACTCATGGGCTACGCGATCACCCGCTACGGCGCCGCGCGGCTCTACCAGGAGGTGTTCGCCCGCGAGGATCGACCAGGACTCTCGCAACGGCTGTTCCGCTCGTTCTTCGGCTTCTGGGCGCCGCTCGGCACGGCGGCGCTGCTCGCCGGTCAGGCGCTGAGCACGCTCGGCACGTCGTCGGCCGCCGGCGTCGCCGCGTTCGATCCCACCGGCCTCGGGACCCTCGCCCTGGGCGCCGTGGCGGTGGCGCTCTTCGCCCGCTGGTTCACTCCGGAGCTGGTGAGCCGCACGTTCGCCCACCAGATCGCGCCGCCTCCGCGCGCGTAGCTCGCGGCGATGGGCCGCTCACTCCGCTTTGACGTCGGTCAGCAGCTTGCCGACGTCGATGCGGTCGCCGGCCTTGAGGCCGTGCCGCTCGAACCAGTGCGCTTCCATCTCGAGGGCGAGCCGCACCTCGGCGCCCGCGCGGTAGTGGCGCTGGAGCTCGGCGGGGATGCCGTCGCCGGGGAGCATCTCGGAGATGCTGGCGACCGTGCCGTCGTCGCCGAGGAACGCGATCGAGAGCCCGAGCGGGGTGTTCATCATCCAGAAGTCGAGATCGAAACGGCGCGGGAAGACGAAGATCATGCCGCTATCGGGCTCGAGCGAGCGGCGGTGCATGAGGCCCACCTGGCGGGACTCGGGGGTGGCCGCGATCTCGGCGCGAATCTCCGTCGCGCCCGCGTAGAGGTACGCCCAGCGCGGGCGCGCCGCGGCCGCCGCGGCCACCTCGCCGGTGGGATGCGGCGCGGGACGATCGGAGTGACAGCCGATCGAGGCGGCCAGCGCGACCGCCACCGCGATGCGAGCGCGCCAAGTCACACGACGTCCAGGTCCGCGGCGAAGCTCACGGCGACCCCCTGGCGCGGCAGCACCGCGCCGCTCGAGCCGTCGGACACCAGGATCGGCTCGACCCGCACCACGTGCGAGGGCGTCGGCTGGACATGGGGCGTGGCCGAGGGCTGATCGGGGTCGCCGAGCCACAGGAAGAGCTCCACGTCGAGATCGACCGGGACCTCGCCCTGCGCGATCAGGTAGGCGCCGCTCCGGCTCAGGTTCACGATCCGCGCGTCGCGCGCGAACGCCTGCCCGGCGAGATCGGTTCCCCTCACGATGGCCTTCATCTCGATGGCGCGTCGCTCGTGCCGTCTCAGCTCGGCCATTCGGCCCCCCCATCCCGGAATCGCGGTCTCGCGCTCGCGCTAATACCACAGCCCGCCGGTGCCCGTCTTGCGGCCGCGGGCGCCCGCCGCCGAAATTTGAGGACTCCCGGCGCGGGCCACGGTACGATCGGCGGCACTCCCTGGCCGGCCGGGCGCCATTCCGCCCGGGTTCGCGAACCCTACCGTGAGCGATCCCTTCGATCTGCTGCGCGACGAGCGCATTCTGGACGTCCGCGGCGCGATCTATTCGTACAACTGGATCCTGGCCGCCGAAGGGACCCTGCACCTCACCAGCAAGCGGCTGGTGTTCGTGCCCACCAACCGGCTCGACCGGACGATCGGCATGCACGACGTGTCGGTGCCGCTGCGCAACGTGCTCGACGTGGGCTTCGAGGCGGGGCGCGAGCCCCGGCTCTTGGTCAAGACCGAGGAGCGAAAGCATGTGTTCCGGCTCGGCGACGGGGTCGAGCCGTTCCTCGACGCAACCCGCGTCGCGATCGAGGAGCTGCGCCGCAAGCGCACCGACGCCGGGCCCGTGCCGCACCGGGCGCCCGCTCCGCCGCAGCTCGTGCCCAAGGCGACCACCCGGGAAACCCGCGACGACCCCGCGACCCACGCGCGTGCGGTGCTGGTCCTCGGCAACACCGAGTTCTACGACGTGCTCCTGGGCGACATCCTCCAGGAGCTCAAGGTGCCGATGGTGCTGGCCGCGAGCGGCGTCGAGCTTCTCGACCACGTGGTCCGCCAGCGCGGCGAGTTCTCGCTGGTGGTCGTGAACCTCACCGACACCCGGCTGGGCGGCGCCGAGGCGCTGGAGCGGCTCTCCGATCCGTCGGTCTTCCTCGGGGCACCGCTCTGGGTGATCGAGCCGCTCTTCGAGAAACGCTCGGATACCGAGCTGCGGTCGCTCGGCGTCTCCGGATTCCTCGACAAATCGATCCTCCCCGGCGAGCTCGCCGATCTGGTGAACCGGCTGCTGCGCGGCAACGAGACACCGCCCCACCGCCGTCACGCGCGGGTGTCGGTGCATTTCCCGGTCGAGTACCGCTTCGATGACCGGCTGCACACCGCTTACGCGCGCACCATCGGCCTGGGCGGCTGCTTCCTCGAGACCACCGAGCCTTGCCCGCTCGGCACCGATCTCAAGGTGCGCTTTCAGCTGCCGGCGCTCGAGGTCATGCTCGAGCTCGACGGGAAAGTGGTGTACATGCGGCCGCGCCGCGACGACGCGCCCGCCGCTCGCGGCCCCGGCATGGGCCTCAAGTTCCGCGACGTGGGCGACATCGCCCGCGACACGCTGCGCACGTACATCGAAGAGCACCTGAACTACAAGGTGAACGAAGCGACCGTCACGTTCGGTCTATGACGGCCGACGCCGCCACGCCCACCCGGCGGCGCTGGTACCGGCCGGCGACCCCGATCCCCGCGAGCACCGAGTGCCGCGGCTGCGGCCGGTCGATCGAACTCGCCGGGATCAAGCCGCGGCGACGCTTCTACTGCAAGGTGTGCGCGCAGATGATGCGCACCACGCCGCAGCAGTTCGCGTTCCGCTTCACACCCGAGCACGTGAGGCGGCAGCGCAACCTTCGCTGGTTCTGGATCGTGGCGCTGGTCTGGTTTCCGGTGTTCTGCGTCGACGCGATGACGCGGCGCTCGCACGCGTGGCTCGACCTCCGGTGGAGCCTGACCGAGGCCGCGTGGGCGGTGGGGCTCGCGGCCGGGGCGCTCTTCCGGTGGCTCCGGCCACTCAGCAACGACATCCAGTGCTGGGGCGGAATCCTGCTCCTGCTGTCCAACTCCGAACGGATGGCGCTCAACGGGATGGGCACCTGGCTCGGCGCCAAGTTCGTGCTGCCACCGCCGTGGTTCGGCCTGGCGAACGGGCTGGTGATGCTCGTCTGCCTGCCACTCGCGCGACGGATCTGGAAGCCGAGATAGCGCGGCGAGTCGCTCGCTGCGGCTGCGAGGGACCGCAGCCCTCCGGCCGGGCGGCCGGGATGGAGGGACGCGGTCACTCGCGTCCGCGGCGCTGGCATGCGCTCGTGATCGTTGACCTCGGCACCCAGGCGCCCGAGAATCGAGGCATGCACAAACGAATCGGGCTGGTGGTTCTTCTGGTGTTCGCGTTCGCGGCGGCGCCCGCTTCCACCTGTACGCCGACCTCGGTGTCGATCGATCTGGCGGCCGACCGGCACCCGATCTCGCCGCTCGTCTACGGCGTCAACTTCCCCGATACGTCCTACCTGGACACGGTGCACGCCCCGCTCGGCCGCTGGGGCGGGAACTCGGTCACTCGCTACAACTACCAGATCGACGTGCAGAACACGGCCGCCGAC
This sequence comes from uncultured bacterium, assembly GCA_964650975.1. Classification (GTDB taxonomy): domain Bacteria; phylum JADJOY01; class JADJOY01; order JADJOY01; family JADJOY01; genus CAZYWA01. The sequence continues at coordinate 2,548 of CAZYWA010000276.1, read as the reverse complement.
TATTATTTCGAGAACATCCCCGGTTGCTGGAGCGCCGACGCCAACTGGTGCGCGAATCCGCCCGCCAATCCCCAGGAACAAAGCGGCGCAAACACGTTCCTCGCGGCGCTCGGCGCGCGCGGCGCGACCGCGCTCCTGACCGTCCCCACGATCGGCTTCGTGGCCAAGGCGCCACCCAAGTACGCGCATCCCTTCGACTGCGGTTGCCCCAAGAGTGCGTATCCCACGCAGGGCTCGTTCGATCCCTACGACCCCAACTGCGGCGACGGCACGGTCCCCGGCAGCGGTGCTTACATCGACTGCGGCAGCGCCACGCGCACCAGCATCGCGGTCGATCCCACGTGGGCCGGCCAGTGGGCGACGTATCTGGTGGGCAAGTTCGGGCCGTCGAACGGCAAGCGCATCTACGCGCTCGACAACGAGCCCAACCTGTGGAGCTCGACCCACCACGACATCCGCAAGACCAAGCTCACCTACGACGAGCTCTGGCAGCGAATGCGCGACAACGCCGTGGCGATCCTGAACGCCGATCCCACGGCGCTCATCGCCGGGCCCGCCGAATGGGGCTGGCCCAACTACTTCTGCTCCGACGCCGACGACATCTCGCAAGGCTGCTCGGCCACGTCGCCCGACCGCGCCGCGCATGGCGGCATCGAGCTCACCGCGTGGCTCCTGCAGCAAGCAAAGGCCTACGAGCAGGCGAACGGAAGGCGCATCCTGCACGTGCTCGACCTTCACTACTACCCGCAAGGCGGGAACCCTCCCGCGATCACCCGCTCGCTCTGGGATCCGACCTACACCGATCCGTCGTGGATCGACGCGCAGATCGAGCTGATTCCGCGGATGCGGAACTGGGTGGCGCAGAATTATCCGGGCACCAAGATCGGGGTCAGCGAGTTCGACTTCTACCATCACGACGAAGCCGTGGGCGCCGTGACCTACGCCGAGGTGCTCGGCATCTTCGGACGCGAGAGCCTCGACATGGCCACGGCGTGGTCGCCGCCCGCTTCCACCGACCGCTCGTTCGCGGCGTATCGGCTGTTCCGGAACTACGACGGCGCCGGCTCCGCCTTCCAGTCGACCAGCGTCCGCGCCACCGCCAGCGAGACGCAGCTCCAGAGCTACGCGTCGGTTGGCCCGAGCGGGCTCACCGTGGTGCTGGTGAACGAGAGTGCCTCGTCACGAACCCTGACCGTCGGCGTGGGCGCGTTCCAGCCGAGCGGCGCCGGAAAGCTTTACGCCAACGACGGCGGCGCGACCCTGATCCACAAACCCGACGTCACGGTCGCGGGCGGCGTCGCGACCGTGCCGCTCGCCGCCACCACGATCGCGATCCTCGCGATCCCCGGCACCGACCCGAACGGGCCGTGACCTCGCAGTGATTGATCGACCGAGCGCGTGAGGAATTCCCTCGTCAGTCGGTTCGGGGACCCTCCGCCTCGCCGCCACCCCCGAACCGACTAGCCGACGGCTCGCCTGGATCTCGTGCCGGCGCCGAGAGGCGCCGGGGGGACGCAGTGAGCAGCCAGGGGTGGGGCCCCGAAAAAATCGCACCTCTTTCGGGGCGGGGGCTCTTGAGCCCCCCGGGAGACTCAGAAATCGACCTTCAAGCCCGGAATCAACTCCCGCGCCCGGTCGAAGCATTCCTTGGCCTGCCGCATGTCGCCCATGAACTTGAAGTTCTTGGCCTGCTGGACGTTGAAGTTGGCGGCGAAGCGGATCTTGTCGGTGGGGATCACGGTGTCGCGGTAGGCGCGGCGCGAGGCCGGGTCGTGGATGGCGCGATAGGCGAGCTCGACGCGCGCCAGCACCTCCTTGGCCTTCTCGTGAACCTCCGGCGGTCCGTTCTGGAACTCCTTCCGATCGGGAGAGTATTCGCGGCTCAGGCGCTCGTACGCGGCCTTCACCTCGAAGTCGAGCGCGGTCCAGTGGATCTCCAGGATGTCGAAGTGGGTGGAGCCGCGGAACGTCGCGAGCTTCTTCCCGACGTCGATCGCCGCCTTGCTCGACACCACGTTCTTTTCGGCGTTCTCCTGGAACTTGATGAACCCGGTGACCACGAACGCGTGCACCAGCTGCCAGGTGGCGGACGCCTTGAGCGTCGAGTAGCCGATCACCTGACGCAGCGTGCGCGCACCGTCGATGACGTCCTCGAAAAACCGCCGCTCGCGCTCGGCGAGCTTGAGGCGCGCCACGGCGTGCGCCATTTCCGGGTTGCGGACCATGTAGCGGTCCTGATCGCGCTCCATCTCGATGCGCGCCTTCTCCCACGGGAACTTGGTCTTCAGGCCGAAGAACAGGATGCGGCTCATGTCGACCTGGGTGAGCACCAGATCGTCGCGCTCGCGATCGTCCTGGGTGAAGCTCCAGGTGCCCTTGTCCCAGCCGAAGAGCTCGGAGAGGCGCACTTCCACCAGCGTGCGCACGATGCCCTTGATCTGGAACTCGGTGAGGCTGCCGAGCTCCACCAGCACCAGGCCCAGGAGCAGCTTAGCCCACACGTTCGTGAACCCCGCGGGCATCCGCTTCTGCATCGGCTGCTTCACCG
>CAZYWA010000275.1:0-9989 GCA_964650975.1 uncultured bacterium | reverse complement strand
GGTTGCTCGACGAGATCGAGCGCGAGCTGCGCGCGCTCACGGCCGCGGACACGGGACTTCCCGCGGTGTGCTCGGTGACGCGTGCCGCGCGGGTTTTCCCGCCGGGACCGCCCGACAAGATCCCGGATCTCTTCGTCGAGTGGAGCGACGCGCTCGGCGCGCGGCCGCGCATCGTTCATCCGCGGGTCTCGTTCCAGCCGCCGCGGCCAGCGCTGGCGCGGGCCAACCGCCACACCGCCCTTGGGCTCATGATCGCGGCCGGCCCGTCGTTTCGCGAACGAGGTGCCTTGCCGACGGTGGCGCCGGTCGAGCTGGCGAGCCTCTTCCGGGCGCTCCTCGATGGCGCGCCGGGAGCGCGCGCCGCGGGACACTCCGCCGCATGAGTGCCCAGGCGAACGTCGAGTTTCCCTCGGATCGCGAGTATGCCGATGCCGCGCTGGCCGAGGTCTACGCTCGGATTCGTCCCAGTTACCCGGCTTCGATCGTCGACCGGTTGCAGGCGCGCATCGGCGCCCAGCGGGGCGCCGGCGTGGCCGAGATCGCCGCGGGGACCGGGCACTTCACGCGCCTCCTGAGCGGCCGCGGGCTCCACGTCGTGGCCGTCGAGCCGTCACGACCGATGCGCGCGCATGCTCCCGAGCTGCCGGACGTGACGTGGCGCGAAGGGCGCTTCGAGAGTACCGGGCTCAGCGATCGCTCGCAGCGCTGGGTGGTCACGGCGCAGGCCTTCCACTGGGCCGACGCCCGGCGGGCGCTGCCCGAGATCCGGCGCATCCTCGAGCCCGGCGGCTGGTTCACGGCGCTCTGGAATGCCGAGAGACTCACGGGCTCACCGGTCGTCCGGTGGACCTACGAGCTGATCCGGCGCCGGCTGCCCGAGTATCGCTACGTGGACCGGACCACCGCGATGCGGCGCGCAGGATCGCGCGGGATCGCGCGCCTGCCGTTCGGGTTGCAGCGTGGAATCGGCTTGCTCGCCCAGCTCACCGGCGACGCGGGTCGCGTGAGCCGCGGGCTCTTGCTGCAACAGGGCGGGAGCTTCGGGCGAGTCGCGTACGACGAAGTCGTGCACGAGCGTGCGGTCAGTCGCGACGGATTCCTCGACTACTGGCGCAGCCGCAGCCGCTTGCAGGAGATGGTGGGATCGGGCCGCTTCGAGGCGTTCCTGGTCGAGGTGGCGGAGCACCTGGATCGGCAGGGCATCACGTCGGTGCACATCCCTTACGTGTGCGGCGCGTGGTCGGCGCGCGTTCGATGACGCGTCGCCGCGCTGTCACTCGCCCTGCGTGGCCTCGCGCCAGCGGGCGCTCTCGTCGTTGGCGAGCGCCGCCGCCGCCGCTCTCACCAGCTGGGCGACCACGAACGGCTTCCGCAGATAATCGAACACCCCGAGGTCCCGGGCGCGCTGACGCTCTCGCGGATCGAGCGGGAATCCCGAGATCAGGATCACCGGGATCGGATTCGACTCCGCCCGCAGCCGCTCGACCAGCTCGAGCCCGCCGAGCCCCGGCATGCGCAAGTCCGTGACCACCAGATCGGCGGGCGACGAGCGCAGGTGCTCGAGGGCATTGAGTGCGCTGCGAAACGAGCTGCATACGGCGCCGGTTCGCTTGAGGCTCGCGCTCACGAGCGCCACGACCAGCTCCTCGTCGTCCACCACGACGACCCGTGGATGGCCGGGATCGGGCCCGGACGGTTCGGGGGCGGACATTTCGGACTGGAGTGGGGTGATGGGGGAACTGGCGCGGGGAGCGTCAGCCGGTAGGGGAGGCTACCAACTGGTTCGGTCTCGTGCCACTGGGTCGGATGGGGGATGGTATCCGCGGGCTCGCGCGGGCGGAATCGTGCTGCTGCTTTTCGTGGGTCTCGCGTGTGCGCGCGTCCCGGGGCCCGGAGACGTTCCGCTGCCGGCCGAATGGCCGTCGGCCGGGCTTCCCGGGTTCCCGCTCTCGGCACCCGAGGCGCAAGGCCTGGTGTCGGCGCGGCTCGCGCAGGCGGTGAACGGAGTGCGCGAGCGTGGGCTTCGCTTCCACAGCCTGACGCTGGTGCGGCACGGCAAGCTGGTGCTCGACGCCTGCTTCGACCCATACGATTGCCGGAGCGCTCACGACGTCGCGTCGGTCACCAAGAGCGTGGTCGCGACGCTGGCCGCGATCGCCGCCGATCGTGGTCAGCTCGATCTCGACGCACCGATGGTGTCCTTCTTTTCCGCGCGAAAAATCGCGCATCTCGACGAGCGCAAGGCGCGGATCCGGGTACGCGATCTGCTGGGCATGACCAGCGGCCTCGACTGCGGCGGCGACGCCGCGGAGCGCGACCTCTACGCGATGATGGAAGGCTCCGATTGGGTCCAGTTCGCCCTCGATCTGCCGATGGCCGAAGAGCCCGGACGGACGTTCCGCTACTGCAGCCCCGGTTACCACGTCGTGGCTGCGATCCTCGCCGCCGCGACCGGCTCGTCCATTGAGACGTTCGCGCGCGGCCAGCTGTTCGATCCGCTGGGAATCGGCGAGATCGAATGGCCGCGCGATCCTCAGGGCCTGGCACACGGCTGGGGCGACCTGCGCATGCACCCCCAGGACATGGCGAAGCTCGGATTCCTCTACCTGCATGGCGGCGAGTGGCGTGGCCACGCGATCGTGTCGCGGGAACGCTTGCGCGCGCTGACCGAGGCGCGAGTCGCGGCGCCCGCCGAGCGCTCGAAATACGGACTCGGCTGGTGGATTCCCGACGTGGGGTTGCCCGGGCTCTTCGAGGCGCGCGGGCGCGCCGGCCAGGAAATCGTCGTGTGGCCGGCCAAGGATCTGGTGCTGGTGGTGACGGCGGGAGGCGCCGAGCTGACCGCGCTGGTCGAGCCGTTGCTGGGCGCGCTGCGCTCGGACAGTCCGCTGCCGGACGATCCCGAGGGAGTGGCCGCGCTCGCCGCGGCGATCGTGGCGGCGCGCCAGCCGCCCGCGCCGCACCCGGTGGCGCCGGTTCCGGAGCTGGCCCGCACCTGGTCGGGGATGTCCTTCGCGCTCGACCGGAATCCGGCGGGAATCACGTCGATCGGCTTCACGTTCGGCGCGGGCGACGAGACGATTCTGCAGCTCGTGCGAGGTGGGGAGCGCTTCGATCTCGCCGCCGGGCTCGACGCTCGCTACCGCACCACCGCGCGCGGCCCCGCGGGGAAGCCGGTGGCCGTGCGCATGGAATGGCGCACGGACTCCGAGCTCGACGTCGACCTCATCGAGCCCGCGGGGGTCAACCACCTCGCGATGGTGATCGTGCCGTGGAACGACGGGATCGAGCTCAGGATCGCCGATCCCAGCCATCAGCTGGATGCGATAGTCCACGGCGTCTCGTTGCGCGCAGGAGCCGGTCCAAGGCCGGCCTCCCCGGTGGGTGATCCATGACGACTCGCACCGCCTACACCGTCTGCAACCTGTGCGATGCGATCTGTGGGCTCGAGGTCACGGTCGACGGCGATCGGGTCGCCGGCATTCGCGGCGACGACGCGGATCCGTTCTCGCGCGGTCATCTGTGTCCCAAGGGCGCGGCCCTCGGCGAGGTGCAGCACGACCCGGACCGGCTGCGCGCTCCGCTGCGCCGTCGCGGCAGCCGCTGGGAGGAGATCGGCTGGGGCGAGGCGCTCGACCAGGCCGCCCGTGCGCTGGCGCACGTGCGCTCCACGTCCGGACCGGACTCGATCGCGGTCTATCTCGGGAATCCCACCGCGCACAGCATGGGTGCCACGCTCTTCGCCATCCCGCTGGTGCGCTGGCTCGGCACCCATACGGTGTTCAGCGCCAACTCGGTCGACTCGCTGCCGCGGGTGCTGGTCTCCGATCTGCTCTACGGGAACCAGGCGCGCATCCCGGTTCCCGATCTGGATCGCACCGAGCACTTGCTGATGCTCGGCGCCAATCCAGTGGTGTCGAATGGCAGCGCCATGACCGCGCCGGGCGTGACGCGCCGGCTGCGCGAGCTCAGGGCGCGCGCCGGCAAGCTGGTGGTGATCGATCCGCGGCGTACCGAGACCGCGGCGATCGCCGACGAGCACCATTTCATCCGCCCCGGCGGCGACGCCTTCCTGCTGCTCGGGATGGCGCACGTGCTGGTGACCGAGGGGCTGGTGCGGATGGGGCGCCTCGCGGAGTGGGTGGACGGTGTCAGCGACGTCGAGCGGCTGGCGCGAAGGTTTCCGCCCGAGCGCGTCGCGGCCGCCACCGGTATCGATCCGGCGGTGATTCGCCGTCTCGCTCGCGAGCTGGCCGCGTCGCCCGCCGCCGCGGTTTACGGCCGGATCGGCACCTGCACCCAGGAGTTCGGGACGCTCGCCTCGTGGCTGATCGACGTGCTCAACGTGCTGACGGGGAATCTGGATCGTCGCGGCGGGGCGATGTTCACGACGCCCGCGGTCGATCTCGCGGGGCTGGCGCGCTGGCTCGGCCAGACCGGCTCGTTCGACCGCTGGCGCGGGCGTGCCAGCGGCTACGCCGAGTTCAACGGCGAGCTGCCGGTGGCGGGTCTCGCGGAGGAGCTCGAGTACTCGGGCCCCGGTCGGGTGCGCGCGATGCTGATCCACGCCGGCAACCCGGTGCTGTCGCTGCCCAACGGACCGCGCATCGAGCGGGCGCTCGAGCGCCTCGAGCACGTGATCGCCGTCGACTTCTACGTGAACGAGACCACCCGCCACGCGCACCTCATCCTGCCGCCTCCGTCGCCGCTCGAATCGGAGCACTATCCGTTCATCGAGCACGCGCTGGCGGTGCGGAACACCGCGCACTACGCAGCACCGGTACTGCCCAAACCGCCTGGCGCGCCCGACGACTGGGAGATCCTGCTCGAGCTGGGAGTGCGGATCGCGTCACGGGGCGGTTTCGCCGCGCGGCTGGCGGCGGGAGCCGTGGGAACCGCGGCGCGAGCGCTGGGGCCGCGCGGTGTTCTCGGCGCCTTGCTCGCGATCGGGCCTCACGGCTGGTTGCGCGGGCTCGGCCGGCGCGGCGCACGGCTCACGCTGGGTCGGGTCGAGCGGGAAGCACACGGGATCGATCTGGGTGCGCTCGAGCCACGGCTGCCGCAGGTGCTCGACACCGCCGACCGGCGCATTCGTCTGGCACCGCGCCGCATCCTGGACGACGCCGCGCGCCTCGAGAGCCGCTTGGTGGAGCTCGCAGCCCGACCCGGTGAGCGCGCTGCGACCCCGCGACCGTTGCTGCTGATCGGCCGCCGCGAGCTACGCAGCAACAACTCGTGGATGCACAACAGCCCGCACCTGGTGCGCGGTCGCGAGCGCTGCGTGCTGCTGATGAACCCGCACGACGCCGAGCGGCGTGGGCTCGACACCGGAGCGCGGGCCCGCGTCAGCACCGCGACGGGCGCGATCGAGGTACCGGTCGAGATCACCCTCGAGCTGATGCCCGGCGTCGTGAGCCTTCCTCACGGCTGGGGGCACGGAAGTCCGGGCGCGCGGCTCTCCGTCGCGAGCCTTCGTCCCGGCGTCAACGTGAACCAGCTGGTCGACGAGCGTTCCGTCGACCGGCTCTCCGGCACCTCGGTGCTGAACGGTGTCCCGGTCGAGGTCAGCGCGGCCAGTGCGTGATCACGATCTTGACCGCGACACCGGCGGCGAGGACCAGCAGCACGGCGCCGGTACCGTGACGGATCTTGAGCAGCGTCGCCGGGCGGACCTTCTCGCGAAGCACCCGCATCATCCGGATCGCGAAGGTGAACCACAGCGCCACGCCCACCGAGACGCCCGCCCCGAAGAACACCGCCGCGATGTGGCTTCCCGGCATGAGCTCCCAGGAAACGAGCGCGGCCACCGCCGCGGTCCAGCCGGCGATCAGTGCCGGATTGAGCGCCGCCACGGCGAAGCCGAGCCAGAAGCCGTGGAAGGCGCGGCTCGCTTTGGGAAGCCCGGCCTCCTTGGGTGGGTGCGCGGGCCGGATCAGCGCCAGCCCCGCGAGCAGCAGTAGCAGCGCGCCGAGGGTGCGCGCGATCACCACCACGGAACCGTGGATCGTGACCAGGAGCTTGGCGCCGACTCCGGCGAGAGAAGCGTAGATCCCCTCGGCCACCGCGGCGCCCGCCGCGAGGGTGTAGCTCTCGGAGTCGCGGCCTTGCGCGACCCGGCTCAGCACCAGCACCGAGATCGGCCCGGCGATCAGCATCGAGCCGATGAACCCGCTCAGGATGCCCAGCAGGAAGGTGGACGCGAAGTCGGTCATGCCCTCGCGTGCCCCCGGAGGTCGCGGTGCTCAGAGCTTGCGCAGGAAGGCACGGGTGGCGTCGGAGGCGTCGAGGGACGAGAGATCGTAGTAGGTGAAGAACTCGTCGAGCGACGCGATGGGATTCGGCGCGTCGTCGGAGGTGGCGCGGAACGCGATGAATGGCAGTCCACGCGCGGTCGCCTGTGCGGCGATGGCCGCGGTCTCCATGTCCTGCACCGTGGTGGACGCGTCATCGGCACGATTCGGTGAAGGCGGCTCGCTCGCGGCGCGAGCCCGGGCGGCGGAAGTGTGGCTCATGGCGCCGCCGGCGGTCGAGCCGGGATCGCAACCGAAGACCGGATTGCCGTTGTCGAAGCAGGGAGCCGCGGACCCGCCGAACGGGTCGCTCGAGTGGCCCACGCCGCCCACCACCAGCACGGGATCGTAGTCGACGCAGATCGGCGACTCGGCCGAGCCGGGCCGGTTGGTGCTGCAGTGCGTGAGGGTCAGCGCGCCTTGCGCCGTCAGCTGCTGCGCGAGCGCGAGCCAGGTGGGGTCCGCGTGGTAGGAGCCGCCGTCGTCGGCGACCCAGGTGTCGGCGACCGTGACGTCACCCACTCGTAGCGAGCTCTTGGCGACGCCCGACACGATGACGCCGGTGACCGGGAAGGCGTCGAGCACCGCGTTGCTGGCGGTGCTGGCGTTCACCAGGCCGATCCGGGTCATGCCCATCACCACGTGAAGGCCTTCGAGGGTGCCCTCGCGGAAATCGCGATCCTCGAGCGTCACCGTGCCGGTCACGTCGGCGCTCGCCAGGTTGGGAGCCAGCTCGACCGGCATGGCGCTCAGCACCGCGAGAAACGGCGCCGGCCCGTGCCCGCCGCCGGACGATCCGCAGCCCGCGAGCGACGCGGCGCAGAGGCTCACCGTGACCGCGGTGAACCTCTTCCGGTTCCGCCACGCGCTCCCCTGCATATCTCGCCGAATACCACGACGGCGGTCTTGGAGAGAAGGGCGCGTGCCGCGTGGTCCTGCCTCGGTTTGGACCGCGACCGCCTCGCCCGTCGCGCGAGGCGGTGCGATTCGCAGGCTGAGACAATTCCGGCCGCGTCTTTGTTCCTCTCCGGTTCCCGCTTCTCCAGGCGATGGACCGGCACCTCGCACCGCTGTAGCCTCGGGCGCCATGGGGCGCCGCTCGACCTCGAGCCTGGCCGCTGCGCTCGCCGCTCTGGCGATCACGGTCTCGGGAGCTTGTGGTGGCAGTGGCGGCAACCACGGCCCCGATGTCTTGAGCGCGGGCCTCGCCGATCCCGGCCCATTTCCGGTCGGCATGCGCACCCTCGACTTCACCGACGAGTCGCGCCCCGACACCTTCTCCGCCGGTCCGCGGTTCTTGAAGACCGAGGTCTGGTATCCGGCCGCCGAGTCGGCGCGCGATGCCCCGCACGCATCCCCGCTCGACTGGATCCCGCCGCAGGTGCGCCCGTTCGTGCCGCTGATTCGCTTTCACGGCCAGCGCATCTTCGATTTCGACACCGGCGCGGTGCGCGACGCGGCGCTCGCTTCCGGTCGGTTTCCGCTGATCGCGTTCTCGCACGGGAACGAAGGAGTGCGTTTCCAGGACTTCACGCTCTGCGATCACCTGGCGAGCCGCGGCTACGTGGTGTTCTCGCCCGACCACATCGGCAACGCGGGGATCGCGGTGCGCGCCGACGGCACGCTGGTGCCGTTCTCGGACGAGTTCGGCGATCCCTCGCTCGACCGCCGCATCGCCGACATGAAGTTCCTGATCTCCTCGTTCGAGGCGCTCGCCGCTCCCGGCAGCGGCTCGTTCCTCTCGGGCGCGATCGACACCTCGCGCGGCGTCGGGGTGAGCGGGCACTCGTTCGGGGGAACCACCACGGTCGCCACCGCGGCCGCCGATTCCCGGGTGACCGCGGCGATGCCCATGGCGGCGGCCACCATCTCGGGCCGGATGACGCCCTTCACGATCCCCTCCGTGGCCTGGATCGCCGCCGAGGACCGATCCATCGGGCTCGACGGTGACGCCGCGGATCAGGCCCTGTTCGGGATCTCGGCGCCGCCTCGCGTGTTCGCTTCGTTACGGAACGGCGGGCACGTTTCCTTTTCGGACACCTGCTTATTCGTTCCGGGGCTTTTCGGTAGCGATGGGTGCGGAGAGGGAACCCGTTACGAGGACGGAACGCCCTTCACTTTCATCGCCCACGACGACGCATTTGCGCTCATTGGCGCCACCGCCACGGCGTTTTTCGGCTGGCAGCTCGGCGGCGACGAGAGCCTGGCTCGTCTCTTGCTCAACAACCCCTCCACGGCGGAGCTTGCCTATCAGACGGTCGGGTTCTAGCCGCGGGAAGATGACCAGCTCAGGATCCAAGCCCAAGAAGCGCCTCGACCCGGTGCGAGTGAAGGTCCGTGAGGTCGAGCCGGCCGAGCGCGTCGCCAGCTTCTGCGAGGTGGTGATCCCGTACACCCGCGAGGAAGCCATCGCGGAGGCGCAGCGCTGCATCCAGTGCGGCAAGCCCTGGTGCACCGAGGCGTGCCCCATCTCCCAGGACGCGCGCGGCTACCTGCGGCTGGTTGCCGAGGGGCACTTCGACGAGGCCGCGGCGCAGATCGTCTGGGAGAACCCGCTCGCCGAGTGCCTCGGGAAGGTCTGCTACCACTTCTGCGAGCAGGTGTGCGTGGTCGGGAAGAAGGGCGAGCCGATCGCGATCCGCTAGGTCAAGCGCGCCGCGCTCGAGCTCGGCGCACCGCCGGGGCACTACGAGGCGCCCGCGAAGGTCGGGAAGAAGGTCGCGGTCGTGGGAGCCGGGCCCGGCGGCATCATGGCGGCCTGGACGCTGGCGAAGGCCGGCTACGACGTCACGGTGTTCGAGGCGAGCCAGAAGATCGGCGGCCTGATGACCCTCAGCATCCCTGCCTACCGTCTCACCAAGGGAACGGTCGAGCACGATCTGGAGCGGCTCACGGATCTCGGCATCGACTTCCAGCTGGGCGTGCGCGTGGGCCGCGACCGGAACTTCGCCGAGCTCTTCGAGCAGGGCTTCCGCGCGGTGTTCGTGGGTGTCGGCACGATGGAGCCGCAAGGCCTCGACATTCCCGGGTGCGAGAAGAGCGGTGTGCTGAGCGCCCTCGACCTCTTGATCGGCGTCAACACCGGCGCCGAGGTGAAAGTGGGCCGGCGGGTGGCGGTGATCGGCGGCGGCGACGTGGCGATGGACTCGGTGCGCACCGCGCTGCGTCTCGGCGCCGAGAAGGTGACGCTCGTCTACCGTCGCGGCCGCGTCGAGATGCCCGCCAGCGACGAGGAGATCGCCGAGGCCCAGGCCGAAGGGATCGAGTTCCTGTACTTGACCGCCCCGCTCGCCATCCAGGGCGCCGGCCAGGTAGTGGGGCTCGCGTGCCGCAACATGGAGCTCGGCGAGCCCGACGCGAGCGGCCGGCGTAAACCGGTGCCGATCGAGGGCTCGGATTTCGTGCTCGACGTCGACACGGTGATCCTCGCGATCGGCCAGCGCCCCGACCTCACCGGCATTCCCGAGGAGCTGGGGATCGCGGTGAATTCCGCGGGAATCATCGAGGGGAACCCCGAGACCGCCGCCACCAAGAAGCCGGGCGTCTTCGCCGGCGGCGGCACCTCGGTGGTCCACGCCATGGCCTCCGGCCGCAAGGCGGCCCTCGCCATCGACGACTATTTGCGCGGCACGCGCTGAGTCGTCCGGGGGCTTTCCAAGCCCCCGCCCCGCCCGAAGTGAATTCGGGCGGGGCCCCACC
>CAZYWA010000274.1:0-10020 GCA_964650975.1 uncultured bacterium | reverse complement strand
CTGGCGATCATCCCGGTCATCAACAAGATCGACCTACCGTCGGCGGACGTGCTGGGAGCGAAAGAGGAGATCCAGGCCGAGCTGGGGCTCGATCCCGACGACGCGATCCTCGCCTCCGCCAAGGAAGGCATCGGGATCGACGACATCCTGGAAGCGATCGTCGCGCGCATTCCGCCGCCCACCGGCGATCCCGAGAAGCCGCTCACCGGCCTGCTCTTCGACGCGCAGTACGACCCGTTCCGCGGCGTCGTGCTCCACACCCGGCTCTTCGACGGCAGCGTTCGCGCCGGCGACACCGTCAAGCTGGTCAACACCGGCGCCGTCCACAAGGTGGAAGAGGTCGGCCACTTCCGGCTGATTCGCTCGAAGCGCGATCAGCTCAGCGCGGGCGAGGTCGGCTACATCATCGCCGGCATCAAGACCATCGCGGACGCGCGGATCGGCGACACCGTCACCCTCGCGAACAATCCGGCGACCACGATCTTGCCGGGTTTCCGCGAGGTGAAGCCGTTCGTGTTCTCGTCGATCTACCCGGTCTCCGCGGACGACTATTCCGACCTCAAGGACTCGCTCGAGAAGTACATCCTGAACGACGCCGCGCTGGTCTACACCAAGGACTCCTCCGCCGCGCTCGGCCAGGGCTTTCGTTGTGGTTTTCTCGGCCTCCTGCATCTCGAGATCGTGCAGGAGCGGCTGGAGCGCGAATACGGGCTCTCGATCATCTTCACGGCGCCGAGCGTCAAGTACCGCTTCTTCATGACCGACGGGCAGATGATCGAGGTCGACAACCCGGCCCACTATCCCGACCCGGCGACCGTCGACAAGACCGAGGAGCCGTACGTCCGCGCCACGATCATGGTCCCCGACCGCTACCTCGGAGTGGTGATGCAGCTCTGCCGCGACCGCCGCGGCGTCAACTCGAGCTACACGTATCTCTCGCCCAAGCGGGTCGAGGTGCGCTACGAGCTGCCGCTCGCCGAGGTGATCTACGACTTCTACGATCGTTTGAAGAGCATCACCCAGGGCTACGGCTCGCTCGACTACGAGATCACCGACTACCGCCCGAGCGACATCATCAAGGTCGACATCCTGGTGAACGGCGACAAGGTCGATGCGCTCTCGCAGCTGGTGTTCCGCGAGCGCGCCCGCGCTCGCGCGCTGCATGCCTGCGAGCGTCTCAAGGACGAGATCCCCCGCCACCAGTTCAAGATCGCGATCCAGGGGGCGATCGGCGGCCAGATCATCGCGCGCTCGACCATCGGCGCCTTCCGCAAGGACGTGACCGCCAAGTGCTACGGCGGCGACATCAGCCGCAAGCGCAAGCTCCTCGAGAAGCAAAAGGAAGGCAAGAAGCGCATGAAGATGATCGGCTCCATCGAGGTGCCGCAGAAGGCGTTTCTCGCCGTCCTCAAGTCCGGCGACGACGAGTAGCGGGCAGCCACCGGCCGCCTGCGCCGCCGGCGCGCTGACGCACCACGTCAACGGGGCGCTGACGGAAGGTCACGGATCTTCCCGGGCCGTCTCGGAAGTGCAGCCGGCCGCGACGCCGAGCTCCCGAAAGACGTCGGATTCGTCCCCGCGACGAGACGATTCCTTTCGCCCGCCCGCGGCGCTCCGCTTGCATTCTGGTAGCTTTCACTCGAGGGCGAGGAAGCACGTGGGCCCACGGAACGACCCGGACACACCGCAGCAGCCGGATGCGGCAGAAGGCGACGCCTCCACCCGGCTCGCCTTTTCGCTGGAGCGGGTGAACGAGAAGGTCTACGAGCTCGCCGAGCTCACCACCCTGTTCCAGGAATTCCCGTTCGGCCAGGTCGACTTCTCGCTGGTGGCCCAGCGCCTCGCGGCCCTCGCCGACGCCAAGGCGGCGTTCGTGAACTCGTTCGAAGAGTCGACGAACCTGCTGCGCACCGAAGCGATCCACATCGAGAACCAGCACCTCGAAGCGGTGCGCAAGCTCTTCGGCTACGACCCGGTCGGCTCGACGACCCCGGTCACCGACGAATGGAAGGCGCGTCTCTGGAAGGGGCGCCTGGTCCGCATCAACGGTATCTACGAGCTGATGCTGGGCCGCTTCCCCGCGCTGATCTGCCGGCAGCTCGAACGGCTGGTGGGCGTGGGACCGATCTACGGGATCGGGCTCACGTATCAAGGCCAGGTGCTGGGCGGCGCGATCGTGATCTACCCCGCCGGGCAGGATCTCGAAGTGGCGCCGGTCGTCGAGGTGTTCGCGCGCACCATCGGCAACCTGCTGCTCCGGAAGCGCACCGAGACGGCGCTGGTCCGCGAGAGCGAGCGACTCGCCACCACGTTGCGGAGCGTCGGCGAGGGCATCGTCAGCACCGACGCCGGGGGGCGCATCGCGCTCCTCAACCGCGCGGCCGAGTCGATGCTGCTGCGCTCGGAGGCCGAGTTGCTCGGCGCCCCGGCCGACGAGGTGCTCGGGCTCCACGGCGAGCAGCAGCCCGACGCCGACCTGGCACCGCGACTGGTGCGCGCGCTGCTCGCGGGAGAGAGCGCGGCCGAGCGGCCGTTGCGCGCCCGGCTCTACCGCGCGACCCGCACGCCGCTCACCGTGCTGGTCACCGGCACGGTGATGCGATCCTCGGCGGGCCAGGCCGAAGGAACGGTGCTGGTGCTGCGCGACGTCACCCGCCAGGAGCGGGTGGAGGACGAGCTCGAGCGCGTACGGCGGCTGGAATCGCTGGGGCTGCTCGCGGCCGGCATCGCGCACGAATTCAACAACGTGCTGCAGGCGATCGTCGGCAACCTGGGCCTCGCCCGCCTCGCGGCCGAGGAGGGAGCGGACCCGCGCGAGGCGATGGCCGAGGCGGAAGCCAATGCCAGCCGGGCGCGCGCGCTCACCGGCCGGCTGCTGACGTTCGCCGAGGGCGGCGCACCGGTGCCTGCGGACGTCTCGGTGGAGTCGCTGCTGCGCCAGGCGGTCGGCGAGGCGCTGCGCAACGCGAACCGGACCGTCACGCTGCGATTTCGGGTCGCGCCCGAGCTGCCCGCCGTGCGCGCGGACCGGGAGCAGATCTCTCATGTGCTCCAGAACCTGGTGAGCAACTCCCTCGAGGCCATGCCGTCGGGGGGCACGCTGGCGGTGAGTGCCGGCGAGGTGAGCGTGGGCGCGGGCGAGGTCGCTTCCCTCGAGCCCGGCGCCTACGTGGCGGTGACGGTCGAGGACTCGGGTGCGGGGATCCCGCTCGACGTGCTGCCGCAGGTGCTGGAGCCGTTCGGAGCGGCGCGTCCCGGCGCCGCCGGGCTAGGCCTCTCGATCGCGTTCTCGATCGTCAAGCGTCACGGCGGTCACCTGCAGATCGAATCGACGCCGGGCCAAGGCACGCTGGTCCGATTCTTCCTCCCGGTGGCGGGCGCGGCCCGGTCACCGCGAGCGGATGTCCGGAGCGTCGCCGCGGACCTTGCGCTGGCCGCGTCGCCGCGCGTGCTGGTGATGGACGACGACGAGCGGGTGCTGAAGATGATGGACAAGGCCCTGAGGCGCTTCGGCTACGAGGTCGCGCTCGCGTCGGACGGAGCCGAAGCCGTCGCCAAGTACCAAGCAGCCACGCGCGCCGGCGCGCCTTACGCGCTTGTGATCCTGGACCTGACCGTGCCCGGCGGAATGGGCGGGCGCGACACGATTCGCGAGCTCAAGGCACTCGACCCGGACGTGGTCGCGGTGGTCGCGAGCGGCTACGCCAACGACGACGTCATGGCGAACCCGGCCGCATACGGGTTTCGCGACATGATCGCGAAGCCTTACGACCTCGCCACCCTGCGCAACGTCGTCGAGCGGCTCGTGGGCCCGGGTCGGAGCTGATCAGGCGCTTTTGCGCTCGAGCCGCGACAGCTCCTCGTAGAGGTAGACCGCGGCGCGGGTGCCGTTCTTCCAGTCGCCGACGTGCAGCGATTCGTTCTCGCCGTGGGCGTTGCACGTGGGGTCCTCGACGCCCATGAGCAGCGCCGGCACGCCGCCCAGCACCTTGGCAAAGGGATCGACGAACGGGATCGAGCCGCCGCAGCCGATGAACACGCACTCGCGGCCGAAGGCTTTGGTCATCGCGCGCGACGCGGCGTCGAACGCCGGTCCCTTGGGATCGGTCATCCACCAGCCGGCCGCGGCCTCGCGCTCGACGGTGACCTTGAGGCCCCACGGGACACGGGTCTCGAAGTGGCGCACCATGGCGTCCTGCACCTTGATCGGATCCTGATCGGGCACGATGCGGACCGAGACCCGCGCGCGGGCGCTCTCGATGATCTGGTTGGTCGAGCCCTCGAAAGGTCGGGCTTCGAGCGCCAGCACCGTGACCGCCGGCTGCCGCCACACGCGGCCCCACACCGGCATGCGCTGATCGCCGATGAGCGTCGCGCCCTCCACCAGCCCGACCTGCTCGCGGAACTGCTTCTCGCTGAACGGCAGGGCCGCGAGCGAATCGTAGGCCTTCTTCTCGAGCGGCCGCACGTCGCCCCACACCGGCAAGGCGAGCGTGCCCTCGTCGGTCATGAGCTCGCCGATCGCCTTGCAGAGCGCGATCACCGGATCGGGCACCGGCCCGCCCCACATCCCGCTGTGCACTGGATGGTCGAGTCCCTGCACCTCGACCGCGATCCCGACGATGCCGCGCAGCGCGTAGGTGATCGAGGGAATGCCGGTGTCGTAGTTCGAGGTGTCGGTGAGCACGATCACGTCGGCGGCGAGCTGCGTCTGGTACTCGCGCAGGAAGGCCTCGAGGCTCTCCGAGCCGACCTCCTCTTCGCCCTCGACGATGAACTTCACGTTGACCGGCAGCTTCCCGGCCGATTTCAGGTACGCGGCACAGGCCGCGACGTGCATCATGACGCCGGCCTTGTCGTCGACCACTCCACGTCCGTAGAGGCGGCCGTCGGCGCGCAGCGTGGGCTCGAAGGCCGGCGTCTTCCACTTCTCCGGCCGCCCCGGCGGCTGCACGTCGTGGTGCCCGTAGAGCAACACGGTCGGTGCGCCGGGAGCGTGCAGCCACTCGCCGTACACGTACGGATGGCCGCCCGGGTACTCGATGGTGCGGCAACCCTCGAGTCCCGCGGCCTCGAAGAACGCCTGCGTCTTCTTGGCACTCGCGGCGAGCGCGGCGCTCGGCCGCGGCTCGGCCGAGACACTCGGGATTCGCGACAGCTCCATCAGCTGCTGGATGTAGAGGTCCCAGCTCGCGTCGAGATGCGCGAGCGCCTTGGTGACGGTATCGGACACGTTCGTGACTCCCAGGCCGCGCGCGGCGCTCAGCTCGCCCGTGCGGGCGCGCTCGCCAGACCGGCGCGAATCGTGCCACCCAGATCGCGTTCGACGGTCTTGCGCGCGACCCGGATGGCGTTGCGAATGGCCCACGCGTTGGAACGGCCGTGAGCCTTGATGACGGGTTTCGAGAAACCGAGCACCGGAGCGCCGCCATACTGGCGCCAGTCGGTCATGGTGCGAATCTGACGGATGCCCTCGGAGAGCATCATGAGCCCCAGCTTCCACAGGAACTTCCGCGCATAGGCGTCCTTGGCGATGTCGGACACCACCTCGGAGACGCCTTCCAGCATCTTGAGCACCACGTTGCCGAGGAAGCCCTCGCACACCACCACGTCGACGGTGCCGCGCGGGATGTCGAGCCCTTCGACGTTGCCGACGAAATTGATGCTCGGCATCCCGGCCAGGATCGCGTGCGCCTCGACGATCGCCGCGGTGCCCTTGGTGGGCTCGGTGCCGTTCGAGAGCAGCGCCACCCGCGGCTTCTCGATCGACGAGATGATCCGCGAGTACGCCGATCCCATCACCGCGAAGCTCACTAGATCCTGCGCGTCGACGGTGAGCGTGGCGCCCACGTCGAGCATCAGCGCGAAGGGATCGTCGTGCGGCCCGTGCTGCTGCTCGGTCGGGTGCACGGTCGCGAGCGCGCAGCGGCGGACTCCCTCGACGCGCTCGAGCTTGCGCGACGACGCGAGGATCAGGGCACCGGTGCTACCGGCGCCCACCAGCGCGTCGGCCTCCCCTTTCGCGACCAGATCCGCGGCCACCAGCGCGGAGCATCCGGGACGCGCGTCGAGCGCCACCGCCGGCTTCTCGTCCTGACGAACCCAGTCGGTCGTGTTCACGATCTCGACCCGGGTGCGATCGTACGACTGGCGCTTGAGCAGGGCCTGGATCTCAACGCCGTCGCCGACCAGGATGGTGCGGATCGGCGCTTCCTCGCGGCTCACCTGCGCCGCGCCTTCCACGACCACCGACGGTCCGGCGTCCGGCCCCATGGCATCCAGCGCGATCGTGATCATCGACGGTCCTCTGCGAGCGCGTCGCGCCGCCGGGCGCGGGTCGGCCGAAGCCTTCTAGCTCTATCACCCCGGGCACGGTCGTGGGAAACGTCGCGTGGGACGCCACGCTATCCTGCCGCCCCGTGCGCGGGGAGAGCGGGAAAATACGCCGACCCCGCCGCCGGTCCGGCGGCGGGTTGTCCCGCTCCGCCACCCGACTCTTGAGCCGCGCGGCGAGCGCGGTGCTCGATCCGACCGTGGTGCTGTCGTTCGACCGCACCGGCTTCCTGCGCCATGCCGCGGGGTTCCGGGCGCGCGATCTGGACGTCGATCTCGACGGCCGAACCTGCCTCGTCACCGGCGCCAATTCGGGGATCGGCCACCAGATCGCGCTCGAGCTGGCACTTCGCGGTGCGTCGGTGTGGCTCCTCTGCCGCGATCGCGGCCGCGGCGATGCCGCTCGCCGCGCCATCGCCGAGGCCGATCCCGAGTGCCAGGTGCGGCTCGCGGTGGTGGACGTGGCGGACCTCGCGTCGGTGCGGCGCTTCGCCGCATCCTTCGCGCCACCCAGGGTGGACGTGCTGGTGCACAACGCCGGCGTACTCCCCGATGCACGCACCGCCACGGCCGACGGGATCGAGACCACGTTCGCCACCAGCGTCGTCGGTCCGTTCCTGCTCACGGGACTCTTGCTGCCCAAGCTGCGCGCGGCGCCGGACGCACGCGTGGTCACCGTGTCGTCGGGCGGTATGTACCCGCAGCGGCTCGATCTCGACGACCTGGGCTGGAAGAAGCGCCCGTTCGACGGGGTCCTCGCCTACGCGAACACCAAGCGCGCCCAGGTGGTGCTCAACGAATCGTGGGCGAGACGCTTGACCGGCACCAGCATCACGTTCAGCGCCATGCACCCGGGCTGGGCCGACACGCCCGCGGTGAGGACGTCGATTCCGCGCTTTTACGCCGTCACGAAGCGAATTCTGCGAACCCCGTCCCAGGGCGCCGACACCGCCGTGTGGCTCGCGGCCTGCGCCAGGCTCGCGGGCCGCACCGGACTCTTCTGGTTCGATCGGAAGCCGCGCGCGACGCACGTCTTCCCGTGGACTCACGAACGGCGCGGCGATCGTCAGCGGCTGTGGTCGCTCTGCTGCCAGCTCACCGGGCTCGATGCCGAGACGCTCGGCGACACGACCGCGGTGCGCCGCTCGCATCCAACCGCGGCCCGATGAACGCCGTCGAGACCTTCGGCGACGTGCACGCCGAGGTGCACCGCGTACACGCGGCGGACGGGGCGGAGCTCGCGATCACTCGCGTCGCGCCCATCGGCGTGTCGCCGCACGCGAGTCCCGTGGTGCTGGTTCACGGCAACTATGCGCGGCGGAACTTCTGGGTGTCCCCCAAGGGGCTCGGGCTGGCGCCGTTTCTCGCGCGCCGCGGCTTCGACGCCTGGGTGGTCGAGCTTCGCGGTCACGGTCTCTCGCCCAAGGGTGAACGGTTCTCGCGCATCACCGCCGAGGACCACGTGCGGCACGATCTGCCCTGCGTCCAGCAGCACGTGTGGCGTGCCACGAACCGGCCGGCGATGTGGATCGGCCACTCCGCGGGCGGCGTCTACGTGCTGAGCGCGCTCGCGGCGGCCTGGCTCGATCGCTCGCGGGTGCGCGGCGTGGCGACCTTCGGCTCGCAGCTTCGCGACGGCGAGCGCTACCTGCGAAGCGCCGCCGCGCGAGGAGCGATCGCGCTGGCGCTCCGCACCCTCGGCCATCTGCCGGCGCCGCGTCTCGGGCTCGGCCCCGAGATCGAGCCCGCCGAGGAGATCATCGAGATCATGCGCTGGAAGGGCGGCCCGGGACGCTGGAGAGCGCGCGACGGCCGATCCTACGCCGACGGTCTCGCGAGCCTCGATCTCCCACTCGTGTCCTTCGCGGGCGCCGGGGACACGCAGGATCCCCCCGGAGGCTGCCGAGCGCTGCTCGATCTCGCCGGCGGCACCGACAAGACCTTCGTCGAGCTGGGCCGCGCCGGCGGCTTCACGCGCGACTTCGGCCACGTCGACATGCTGGTCAGCAAGGAAGCCGCGAACGAGGTGTGGCCGCTGGTCGCAAGCTGGCTCGAGGCGCGCCTCACGTGACAGCCGGCGCGACGCTGAACCGCACCGCACCAAGCCCGATCGATCGCTCGCGCGCGAGGGACCGCGCGCGCTCCAAACGGACATCGACGATCGAGCACGGACCCGGCACCCGCACGGGACACAACCCGCGCGCGCCAAAGGTCAGCGCGTCGTCGCGCCGGCAGAGCGTGTGAGGAATTCCCTCGTCAGTCGGTTCGGGGACGCTTCCACTCGCGCTCACCCCCGAACCGACTGCTCGCGCGGATCTCGTGCCGGCGCCGAGAGGCGCCCGGCGAACGCAGTGAGCCGACTCGGGGGTGGGGCCCCGAAAAAGTCGCTTTTTTTTCCGGGGCGGGGGGCTTGAAAAGCTCCCCGAGGAAACATCAGCTGGCTGCCGCAAAGGGCTCGCCCGGGCTCAAAGCAGGGACCTACACGCGCGGCAGCCAGCGTCTCAGCGACACCATCTCGAACGCGACCTCCGCCTTCCTGAGCAGGATCTCGAGATCGCTGCGGCGGCCGGCCTGCAAGCGCTCGGCGGTCGTCGCGGTGATCGCAGCGCCAGGGGCGCGCGCGACGCCGTCATCGGCGTAGAAGAGCGCCACCGGCTCGCCGCGCACGTCGAGGCGTGCGACGCACACGCTGCGCGGAATGGCCGGCCCGCCCAGCGCTCGGGCGAGCGCGACGCCGGTCGGATCGATGCGCAGCTCGCGTACCACCAGGCCTCGCCGGTCCAGCGCTTCGCGGACGATGCCGGGTGTCACGGCCAGACGCGTGGACCGGAAGACCTTCGGATCGACGCCCGAGCCGGCGGTTTTCCAGCCCCGCAACCGGTTGCCGGCCACGCGGAACAGAGCGACCCGGTCGAAGCTGGTGGACGCGAACCCGAGCAGCACCGCTGCCACGTCCGCCCAGTGCCTGAGATCCGCGAGCTCGGCGCAGGCGCTCGGCAGATCGTGGATGGGTGCCACCTCGCCGCGCTCGCGGCCCACGATCTCCGCGACCTCGGCCATCTCGCCGATCACCACGGCGTCTTCCACGGCCAGGGAGCTGGGCGCCCGCTCCACCGCACGAGCGGTGAACCCCGCGGCCGCCCTCGTCGAGCGCGTCGAGCGCGGCCACTCGTCGTCATCCTGCGGACGCTTCGCGGGGTCGATGACCAGACCGGGAATGGTCTCGATCACCGCCTCGTCGTCGGTGCCGTCCAGAGCTCGCGCACGCGCGACCGATGAGCGGGCACCATCGACCCTGGCGCCCATCACCTGGTTCTTGAGCTGCGCCACGGCGTGAGCCTGCTGGGGACGAACCAGCTCGATGAAGCTCGCGCCGAAGTACATCTCCAGGGCGCGCTTCACCACGAAATCGGGGGCCACCCGGACCTGGACGGCCTTGCCCGTCGCGAACGACATCTCGTCGACCGCCTGGATGTTGGCCGGGTCGCTCATCACCACCGTGACCCGACCCTTGCTCATCGCGATGGGGATCGCGCGGTGCTTGAGCAAGAGGTCGCGAGGGATCGCGTTGAGGATGTCCCAGCGGACTCCGCGCACCTCGGTGGGCTCGACCGGCTCGACACCATGGAAAGCCCCC
This sequence comes from uncultured bacterium, assembly GCA_964650975.1. Taxonomy (GTDB): domain Bacteria; phylum JADJOY01; class JADJOY01; order JADJOY01; family JADJOY01; genus CAZYWA01. The sequence goes on along the minus strand of CAZYWA010000274.1, from coordinate 50 downwards.
AGATGGCGCGCCAGGTCGACCGGCGACAGGAACCCGAGATCCACCAGATT
>CAZYWA010000273.1:0-10033 GCA_964650975.1 uncultured bacterium | reverse complement strand
CGGGGGCGCACCCGTGTGGCGTTGGTTGTGACGTCCGCCTTCGGGGCGGCGTGGGTGGGCGTTGCGTTGGGGCCGCCGCTCCGGGCCCCGCCCACGGCCGCGGCGGCACTTCTCGGGCCGCCTCTCGCGGCCGGGGCGCATCGCCCCAACGTGCTCTTGATCGTGCTCGACACCACCCGCGCCGACCATCTTTCGCCGTACGGCTACGCGCGCGACACCACCCCCAATCTCGCCGCGCTCGCGAAGGAGTCGGTGCTCTACGAGCACGCGTACTCGGCCGGCGTGTGGACACTGGCGGGACACGGCAGCCTCTTCAGCGGACGCACTCCGTCGCGCAGCGGCGCCGACGAGGAGCAGCTCCACCTGGCCCCGGGACTGCCGACCATCGCGTCGACGCTGGCGCGCGCCGGTTACGACACGATCTCGTTCTGCAACAACCCGTGGGTGGCGCCCTGGACCGGGCTCGATCGCGGGTTCGGCGAGCTGCGCCACGTGTGGCGGAAGCCCCACAACGTGAACCTGACGCTCGGTGCCATGGCCTACCAGTACACGTACTGGCGTTTGACCGGCGATCAAGCGGTGGGCGGAGTGGTGAAGACCTCCGAGGAGCTGCTCGGCTGGCTCGACCACCGCGACGCGAGCCGCCCGTTCTTCGCGTTCGTGAACCTGATGGAGGCCCACCCGCCGCTCGACTATCGCGCGAAGTACACCGGGCCGTTCGTGCCGCCGGGCGCCGATCTGCGGGCGCTGATCGGCGTCAATCAGAACCCGTACGCGATGTGGGGCGGCGGAAAACCGCTCACCGCCGAGGATTTCCAGCGCTACGCCATCCTCTACGACGGCGAGCTGCGCTACGTGGACGCGCACCTGGGCGAGCTCTTCGCCGCCCTGCGCCAGCGCAAGCTCCTCGACGACACGGTGCTGATCGTCACCGGCGACCACGGCGAGCTGATGGGCGACCACGGCGAGCTCGGCCATCACATGTCGATGTGGGACGGTGTGCTGCACGTGCCGCTCCTGGTTCACGATCCCGGCTTCGGCGTTCCCGGAACCCGGGTGCGCCAGACGGTGAGCACCATCGATCTCTTCCCCACCCTGCTCCGTCGCATCGGCATCGCCGACCCGGGCACCGAGTCGTTCCTGCAGGGAACTCCGCTGCCAGCCGTGGATTCGGACCAGCCCGGCCTCGCCGTGAGCGAAGAGATGAAGCCGATGTTCGAGATCAGCGTGATCAAGCAGATGAAGCTCGGCTTCGATCCCACCGAGCGCTTCGCCCACCGCCACCGCTCGATGGTGCGCGGACGGATGAAGCTGATCCAGCGCGAGGACACGCCCGACCAGCTCTACGATCTCGATCGCGATCCCGCCGAAGCCCAAGATCTCGCCGCGTCCCGGCCGGAGGCGGTGGCGTCGATACGCGCCGAGCTCGACACCTGGTTCGCCCGCCACCCCGCCGTCGAGGCAACCGGCGAGTTCACGTTCGAGCCCGACGGCGCCACCCGCGAGCAGCTCAAGAACCTGGGCTACGTTCAGTAAAGGAATAGGTGCAGTGAAGGGATCCCTGCGGTAAAGGGATCCTGCAGTAAGTCCACTCAGGAAGCGAGAAACCGGAGCAGGTGCTCGACGAACGCGTCGGGAGCCTCGCGGTGCAGGAAGTGGCCTCCTGGAGTCATCACCACGTCGTAGCGGCTCGCGAACGCGCGTGACGCGTGCCGGAAGTCGGATTCGTCCGCTACCCCATCGTCGACTCCCCCGAAGGCGAGTGTCGGCACTTCGATCCGTCCGCGCAGAAAGCGCGGTGGACGGGCGGTCCACGATCGGTAGTAGCCGAGCGCGGCGCGCAGGCAGCCGGGCGCCGCGAAGGCGTTCTTCGCGGGCTCGGTCTCGTCCGCCGGAAGCTCCCAGGTCAGCGACCAGCGCCGGCAGAGCTCGTCCGCCATCGCGAAGTCGTCGCGCGCGAAGCGCCGCTCCGCTCCCGGGAGGTTGAGCGAGACGAAGTGCCGCACTCCCCAGAGCTTGGCCGGCGTCGGGCGCAGCGTGGCCGGATGCGGGATCGCGACCGCGATGAGGCGGCGGATTCGCGCCGGCGCGAGGGCGGCCGCGGCATACGCGGCCACCGCACCCCAGTCGTGCCCGACCACCGACGCCGGCTCGCCCGGGCTCAGCGCGTCGAGCAGCGCCACCACGTCCGCGCCCAGCGTCGCGACGTCGTACGCGCCGTCGGCTGGAATTTGCGTCGGCGCGTATCCGCGCAGAAACGGCGCCACCACCCGATGGCCCGCTGCCGCGACGCGCGGCCGCACGACGTCCCAGGTATGTGCCGTGTCCGGGAACCCGTGCAGCAACAGCACCAGCGGACCTTCGCCCTCCTCGAAGCAAGCGAAGTCGAGACCGTTGGCACGCACGGTTCGCCATCCGGTCTCCGGCCGATGCTCGCGCACGTGGCCAAGGCTACCCGAGCGTTGGCCATCCGTCGCTCAACGCCTGTGAGGGACTTGGCGAGCTGCCGAGGCAAGGAGAACCCGCCACTCGTGTTTCCGGTCGGCGCGGAGTCGCGCCGGATTTGGGAGTGGAGCCCAGGGTGGGGCCCTATGAAAATCGCACTCCCCCGAAAGACTCAGCGAAACGCACGGTCGGCGATGCGTGCGGCGTTCGCCATCAAGGTGAACGTGGGGTTCTTCGCGGGCAGAAACGGGAACGTGGCGCCGTCGACGAGATGGAGATTCTCGAAGTCGTGGCTCGCGCAGTCGCGCGACACCGTGAGCGGCCGAGGCTCGACGGACATCGGGATCGTGCCCGCGTAGTGGAGGCTCGACCCCATGGCCCGGATGCGGGTCATTCCCGGCAGGGCGATGGCGCCGAGCCGCAGCAGCGCGCCGCGGACCCGGGCCAGCGAGCCGCGCACCCGGGCCTCGTCTCCTCCGGCGACCGCGTAGCGCACCTCGAGGGCGCACGGTGCGTTCTCTCCACGTGGCTCGAGCCGCACGTAGCTCTGGTCACGGCGCTGGTCGGAGAAGTTGAGGTTCACCAGACCGAGCGCCGCGTGCAGCTCGCGAAAGAGCCGCAGACTGGTGCAGAGGTCGAGCGGCAGCGCCTGGACGATGGGATGGATCATCGTCGCCTTGAGGGTCGTGAGCAGCCCGTGCACCCGGTCGGCGGAATCGGGCATGTCGAGCCCGAGCGCGATCTGGTTGAGCTGGTAGGTGTCGGGATCGAAGCGCCGGCCGATCTGGCTCGGGATGACAATCGGCATCAAGAGCTGGCGGTTGTCCATCAAGCCCGGAAGCACGGGACGCTCGCCGGAGATCCGGAACAGCGACTCGAGCACGATGCGCGTGGAGCCGAGCGTCCCCGCGCCGAGCGCCACGTGCTGGGCCGGAAACGAGCGTGGCTCGCCTCCCGCCGCGGGCCGCGCCACCACCGCGCGAACCCGGCGACGCGCGTCGACCTCGAGGTGCGTCACGTAGCAATCGCGCGTGTAGGCGAAGCTCGCGAATCGCTTGCACGCCGCGAGCGTCAGCTCCGGTGTGTAAAGCGCCGCCACCGGACAGCCCCAGATGCATCGGCCCAGATATCGGCAGGCGTGACGCTCATCCTGGTCGCGAGTGAGGGTCGCGACCCGCGCGCGGCCCACGGTGCATCCCCAGCGACGGCGCAGCGAGTCGCGATGCCGTGTGTACCGGGCGAGCAGCGCCTGCGACGCGTCGTCGAGGCGCAGTGGCTCGAGCAGATGGCGGTGCAGGGGAATGTGCTCGGCCAGGTCGTCGCTCGAGCCGCTCACGCCGATGCGTAGCGCCACTTGGTCGTAGTAGGGCCCGAGCTCGGCGTAACCGAACGGGAAGCTCGCGAGCTCACGGTCGTTGTACGGATAGCAGCCAGCGGTCCAGGCGCTGGCGAGGCCACCGAGCGCCAGCGACACCCGCGCATCGAATCCACGGGCCGCGAGATCGAACGGCAGGCGCTTCGCCAGCACGTGGTCCTTGCTGGGCGGGATCCCGTGGAAAGGCTCCGGGCGATCGGGCATCACCACGCCGCGCAGATCCTCGCCCAGGAAATAGCGGGCCGGATCGGCGAGCTCCCACTTGAGGCGCGCGAAGCTCGCCTCGGGCGCCACCAAAGGCTCGCCGTCCTCGCCCACGTCGAGCATGTGAACCGCGAATCCGCGCTCGAGGAGCGACAGCGCGAAGTGCACCGCCGAGGCGCCCGAGCCGACCACGTGGACCGTCTCCATGACCGCGGTGGCGCGTCCGCTTCACGCCGCGCGCGGCGCGGCGCTCGAGAGGAGGCGGCTCGCGGCGTCGAGCGGTCCCAGAATGACGAAAGCGACCGCTACTCCCACGATCGAGACCGCGACGCTCGCCGCGAGGCGCGCGAGCGTGACCGCGGGCGACCCTGGCTCGAAGCGCTCCAGCCGCTCCGACGACGGCCCCCACGATTCCAGGATCGCGAGCAGCAGCACCAGACGCTTCCGCAATGGAGACGCGGGGCGAAAGAGCCGCGCGTAGCCGTCGAGCGGTCTCAGCAGCACGCCGCCGCGGCGGCCGACCGTGAGCAGCAGCCGGTCGAACCAGGAGGCGCGCGATTCATCGAGCTCGGGCAGCCGCGTGAGCGCGCGAACGTACGCGCTCCGCACGTAGTCGTCGGGATCGCTCCCGCTCAGGTAGCGGGTGAACGCCCGGACTTCCTGCGACAGCGGAGAAACCTCGCTCATCGGCCGGGGCCGCTATACCCGAACCGCGAGGCTCGCTCAATCGACCGCCGCCCCGGAGCAACACGGGTCGCGGAGAAGGGCGACGCTCAGGCCGGCGCGACGGCGAGCCGCGGCGGCCACGCTTCGGGGCGCGGCACCGCGGGAATCGCGACCGGCGGCACCAGGCCGATGCCTTCGAGGAACGTCCGCGTGGCGCGCACGATGCCGGGCAGATGCGTGAAGATCCCCAGGTGCCCGCCTTCGTACCAGTGGATCGGCGGCTCTCCCCAGCGCGACCAGAGCGCCTGGGTGCGCTCGGCGTGAAGCAGCCGGTCGTGGCGCCCCGCCACGAACAGCATCCGCTCGCGAGGAATGCGCGGAGCCATATCGTGGAGGCCGATCGTCGAGACGTAGCCGTCCACCTGCGCCGGACCCCAGCCGAAGCGCGCCAGCTCCTCGCGCATCGGGCGCAACAGCGACGCGTCGGCGAGCACTCCAGCGAGATCGAGGTGCGCCGCCACCGGCACCGCGAACGCGAACCGCGAATCGAGCGCCGCCAGCGCCAGCGTCATCATCCCGCCGAGGCTGAATCCGAGCACGCCGACCGGCCCCGCGCCGCGTGCGGCGAGCAGCGAGGCCAGCGTGCGCGCGTCGATCACGCTCTGGCGGATCGCCTCGAAGGTGCGCACCAGATCGGCGGTCCAGAAGAGCTCGCCGTCCCAGCGCGAGCTCTCCGGCCGGCGCCGCCCGTGATAGGGCAGCTGCATGCGCGCGACGTCGGCGCCCAGCCTTCGGGCCAGCCACGGCAGCAACGTCAGCTCCTCGAGCACGGTCTCGGGCTGCATCCAGCTGTGAAGCAGGATGATGGTGGGCCTCGGCGCGCCATCCGTGTGCCTCACCCAGCGGACGTGCACGCGATTGTTGAGCTGATACTCGCCCTGGTGCCGCCCCCGGAACTCCTCGGTGACCGGCTCGTGGAGCGAACGGAAGGTGAGATGCCGCGACTCGAGACCGAGCAGCCGCCAGCGCGGCACCTCGGTGACCGAGGGCAGCGTTCGCGGTTCGGCGAAGAGATCGTCCGGCGCGCGTCCGTGATACGCGGTGAGATGTGCCAAGGTATTGGGGCTCGGCGGGCTGCGCTTGAGCACCAGCCGGCCCAGGAATGCCGCGATTCCATCGAACGTTCGCGAGAGCCACCCATTCATCCGCCACCTCCGCGCGCCGCAGCCGTCAGTCCATCCAACGTATCACTATGTGTCACATTGTGACAAGAGCGCTCGGGGCGATCCGGGCGGCGCCGAGCGCCCGGTGAGCGCCCTGCTCGACGCGACCGGCCTCGAGCAAGCGGCCGCCATCCGCGGTGGCGAGGTCTCGGCCGAAGAGCTGGCTCGTGGGTACCTGGAGCGCATCGCGCGCCACGACGCGCGGCTGCATGCCTTCGTACAGGTGCTGGGCACCCGAGCGTTGCGCGCCGCGCGAAGCGTGGACCGACGGCGGGCCCGCAAGAGCACCGCGGCCGGTCCGGTCTTCCACGGCGTGCCGTTCGCGATCAAGGACACCGATCCGGTGCGCTTCGCGTGGAATCGGGCCGGCTCGCGCGCCTACCGCTACGCGTGGACACCGGCCGACTCGCCCGCCGTGCGGCTGCTGCGCCGCGCCGGCCTGGTGATTCTCGGCAAGACCGCGACCTCGGAGCTGGCGCTCATGCCGGTGGTCGAGACCGACCTGCAGCCGCCCACCGCGAATCCATGGAACCCGGCTCACTCCTCGGGAGGCTCGAGCGGCGGCTCGGCCGCGGCGGTGGCGGCGGGCTTCGTGGCGCTCGCGCACGCCGCCGACGGCGCGGGCTCGATCCGCATTCCCGCGTCCTTCTGCCACTTGTTCGGATTCAAGCCGTCGCGCGGCCTCACCCCGGACTTCTACGCGAAGATGGACCACTGCGGACTCTCGACCATGGGCTCGGTGAGCCACTCGGTCGACGACACCGCCGCGGTGCTCGACGTGCTGTGCGGACGCACCACGTTTCCACCGGCGCCCGACTCGCTGCTGGCGCGAACCGCCGAGGCGCCGCCCAAGGGCTTGCGCGTGCACCTGTGCTTGCGATCGCCGCTCGGCATCGCCGAGCCGGAGGTGACCCTGGCCGTGCAATCGGTGGCGCGAGCGCTCGCCGATCTCGGCCATCACGTGGAGCCGGTCGAGCCGACGCAGGGCGCACTCGACGAGTTCCTGCCGATCTACCAGTACCTCGCGGCACGGCCGCCGACGCTGGGGGACGGCGTGATGCAGCCCGTCACCCGCTGGCTGCGCGAAGCGGGGCGGCGCGTGACGCTCGCCCAGGCGCTCGCGATCCGCGACCAGCTGCAGAGGCGCGTGGTCGAGTGGTTCGGCACCGCCGACCTGCTCTTGACGCCCACCGTGGGCCGCCTCGCTCCACGCGTGAACGAGTGGAGCGGCCTCGCACCCGAGCCACAGTTCCGCGCGGCCGCCGAGCTCGGCGGGTTCACCGCGGTGTTCAACGTCTCGGGCCAGCCGTCGGCCAGCGTGCCCGCCGGGATCTCGGCCTCCGGGTTGCCGATCGGAGCAATGCTCACCGCGCGCGCCGGCGACGACGTCCGGCTGCTGCAAGTCTGCCGCTCGCTCGAGCAAGCGCTCGGCTGGCGCGCGCGCAGGGCTGCGATGTCCGCGCAACCACCGTCGTAGCGCGCGCTACGAGAGGTGAGCGCCCGAGCGGGATCTCGAATGCGCGAGGGTTTCCTCGACCAGACCCTCGATTCGCTCGGCTTCCTCGGCCGAGCCCACGCCGACGAACGCCAGCCACTGCGCCGGGGGCGCGGGCGACGAGACCCGAGCGGAGCTCGGATCGTCGGCGACCGACCGGAACAGCACGTCGACGCGTGAGCCGAGGCGCGCCCGCTTCACCTCGACGGCCAGCGCACGCGACGCGCCCGCGAAGCGCAGCTCACGAAGCGCGACGCCAGCGTCGTCCCCGGGATCGGCGACGATGACGCGCCGGTCGGTCAGCAGATAACGTCCGTCGCGGGCCGAGCGATAGGCCGTGGCCGGACCCACGCCCAGCACCGCGAGCGCTCCGCCGACGGCGAAGAGCGCCGCGACGGCCGTCGCGACCGTCGATGCGCCGGTCCGGCCGCTCATCATCTCGAAACGCACCTGCAGCACCAGCATCGCGGCGACCAGCGCCAGCAAGAGGGCGCCCGACGCCAGACACCCGAGCTTGAGCCCGCGCTCGAAACCGGCGCGGACCGGCCGCGAGCCCTCGACCGCGCCGAGGGCCGCGAGCCGGTCGCGGAACCGCGGCCGGCCCCACCACAGCAGGCTCTCACCGGGCTCGAGCAGCGCCTCGACCTCGGCGCCCGCGGACGGGACGGGCTCGGTCACCGTCGCTCACCCGCTCTTCTTGACGCCTTCGCCCTTGAGCGCCTCGAGCCCCTTGATGTCGAGGCTCTCGACCGCGGAGCGCAGCTGATCGATTCCGGAGGCCTGGCCCGAGACCTTCACCACGAAACGGTCGGCGATCACCATCGAGTATTCGCCGCGGTTCTCCTGGGTGTCCCATTCTTCGTGCACCAGCCGCCCGTCCTTCTTGGTGCTCTTCTCGTAACCGTGATCGGTCTGGCGCTCCTGCTGGAGCATCGCCCAGCTCGCGAACATCATCATGCCCTTGGCTCCGCCCGCGTCGGTCACGTCGAGATCGAGCATGTGCCCAGCCGCGTCGCCGTAGCTCGCTTGCGCCTCCGAGACCTGCAGGCCCATCGCCGCATTGCGCTCGGACGAAAAGCTGGCGCGCGTGAGCCCGGAGAGCTTCTCGGGCAGGAACGCCTTGAGCCGCTCCGGATCCAGCGACTCGACCTGATCGCCGTCGCCGAAGAGGGCGCCCATCATCTGACCGACCGCCTTCTGCTGCGCGTCGGGGTCTCCGGTCTTCTGCGCGTCGTCCATCTTCTTCCCGGCCTGCTCCATGTTCTTGCTCCAGCTTTGGAGCTTCCCGAGCGGGCTCGCGGGGTCGACCTTCACCTGGTCGTCGTCCGAAAGGCTCGACGTGCTGGGCGCGGTCTTCCTCGCCATCTGGCGCACGCCGCCGACGCCCACCGAGATGGCGGCCACCACCAGACCCGCCACCACCGCCACGGCCACCGCTTGCCCGGCGTAGCCGCCGGCCTGCTGGGCCTCGACCTTCATGGTGTGCACCAGCCCTTGGCGCAGCAGCCGGAAGGCCATCACCAGCGCCGCGATCTCGACGATCCACAGCACGTAACCGGCGCCGGGAACGATTCGCAGCACGCCCACCAGCCACATCGGGGTCGCCGAGTACGCCACGGCCTTGAGCGCCTGCACCTGGTTCTTCTCGCCACCGTGCCTCGGCGCCAAGGCATCGACCAGCAAGGTCATGAGATAGACGCCCACCAGCGAGCCCACGTAACCGAACACCAGCATCCGGATCAGCGTGAACATGCCGTAGCGGATCGTTCCGAGCGGCGTGTGCACACCGAACAAGAAGGTGCTGACGAAGTCCGCGACGGGCCCGAGCGCCGCCAGGATGACGACGTAGCCGGCGTAGATGCTCCCCACGGTGGCCGGTTCCGCGGCGATCACGGGCCATTCGGCCTCCGGCCGGCTGATCAGGGCCTTGGCGCGCGCGACGATCTTGGAGATGTCCATGACGGCCTCCGAGTCGAGAAGCATTCAGCATCGCTCCCAGCGGGAGTTTCGAGAAACACCCGCAGAAGCTCTCGTGTCTCAGACGCGGGATGCAGTCTGGAGCGCGCGCGGTCCCTCGCGCGCGAGGCCCAAGTGAGCGAACGGCGCGGAGCTTCCGAGCCGGTCAGGGTCGGACGGCGGGCTCGAGACCGAGGGCCGGAAGGTACTTCTCATCGCCGGGGTCGTGTTCCTTCCAGTAAGGCTCCCGGGAGGTGCCGGTGAGCAGACCCTCGTCGGTTCCGCCGAGACCGTGGCCGGTGGCATTGGCCGGCGGGCTCCAGCTCCAGCGAATCACGCGGTGGGGCATGGCGTGCTCGATGAAGAAATGACCCTCGCGTCCGTCGGCCGGCTTCACGGTGTAGCGATCGGTCGCGAACGAGCCGGCAGGCACGGCCACGGACTCGGTTTCGCGAGCGCGCTCGATCGTGACCGTCGACCACTCGAGGCCGCGGTGCGCGAGCCGGCGCTGGAACGGGCTCGCCAGGAACGGAGCCGCGCGGCTGGCGCCCGGCTCCAGATAGTCGCCGCGCAGCCCGCGCAGCAGCACGAAGAGATCGTCTTCCTCCACGCCATCGGACGGCGCCGGCAAGGTGCGCGCGGACGATTCGTTCTCGAAGTAGCTGAAAT
>CAZYWA010000272.1:0-10039 GCA_964650975.1 uncultured bacterium | reverse complement strand
CCCGCAAAAACCGCGCTTTTTGCGGGGCGGGGGGCTTGAAAAGCCCCCCGGGAGAACATCGAACGGTTGATCGAGAGGCGAGCATCGCGAGTCTCTCGATCAACCGTCCCACCACTTGCGGCCGTCGCGGGCGAGCAGCGCGTCGGCGGCGTCGGGGCCCATGCGGCCCGACGCGTAGTTGGGGAAATCGCGCGCCTTGAGCGTGCCCCACACGTCGAGGATCGGGGTCGCCACCTTCCATGCGGCCTCGACCATGTCGCTGCGGTGGAAGAGCGTCGAATCGCCGACCATCGCGTCGTAGAGCAGCCGCTCGTAGCCGGTGGCCGGGCTCTGCTCGCCGAAATCGGTGTACGCGAAGTCGAGCTTCACGGTGTTGAGGTCGAGCGCCGATCCGGGGCGCTTGGCCTTGATGTGGATCGCGATTCCCTCGGCCGGCTGGATGTTCATGACCAGGCGATTGGGCTCGATCGCTGCCGCGTCCGCATCCTTGAAGAGCAAGAGCGGCGGGCGCCGGAACTGGATCATGATCTCGGTGCCGCGCCGTCCCAGCCGCTTGCCGGAGCGCAGGTAGAACGGAACGTCGGCCCAGCGCCAGTTCTCTAGGTAGAGCTTCACCGCCGCGAAGGTCTCGGTCTGCGAGGTCCGCGACACGTCCGGTTCGGTGCGATACGCCGCCACCTTGTTGCCGTGGACGAAGCCGTCGCCGTACTGGCCGCGCACCGTGTCGCGCAGCACTTCCTCGGGCTCGAGCTTCTGGATCGCGTGCAGCACCTTCACCTTCTCGTCGCGCACCGCTTCGGCCTCGAACGAGATGGGCGGCTCCATCGCCACCAGCGCCATCAGCTGGAACATGTGGTTCTGGATCATGTCGCGCAGCACGCCCGCCTCTTCGTAGTACTTGCCGCGACCCTCGACGCCCAGCTCCTCGGCCACGGTGATCTGCACGTGGTCGACGTAGCGGCGGTTCCAGATCGGCTCGAAGATGCCGTTGGCGAACCGGAACACCATGATGTTCTGGACCGTTTCCTTGCCCAGGTAATGATCGATGCGGAAGATCTGGCGCTCGTCGAAGACCGAGCCGATCTCGTGGTTGAGGGCGCGCGCGGAGTCGAGGTCGCGTCCGAACGGCTTCTCGACGACCAGCCGGCGCCACTGGCCCGCGTCCTCGCGCGCCAGATCGGTCGAGCCGAGACCAGCGACCACCTCCGAGAACTGGCTCGGCGGCGTAGCGAGATAAAAGAGCGCGTTGCGCGTCGAGCCGTGCTGGTCGGCGCACTGGCCGATGGTCTCGCCGAGGCGGTGGTAGAGCTCGTGGTCGCTGAAGTCGCCGTGCAGGTAGTGGATGCGCTCGCTCAGCGACTCCCACACCCGCTGGTCGATCTTGTCGGCGGCGCCAGGCGTGAACTCGCGCAAGTCGGCGCCGAGCTGCTTGCGATAGCTGGCGTCGTCGAGATCGCGGCGCGCGATGCCCACGATCGAGAAGTTCTCGGGCAAGAGCCCGACCACCTGCAGGTTGTAGAGCGCCGGGATGAGCTTGCGGCGGGTCAGATCGCCGAACCCGCCGAAGATCACGAACACGCATGGATCGGCGGGCCGCTGCTTGGCCGCAGGGGAGCCGGGTGCGCTCATGACGACGCCTTCCCGGGCGTCTTCGGTGGCTCCTTGTGGCCGCCGAACTGCTCGCGCATCGCCGACAGCACCTTCTCGGCGAAGGTGTGATCGCGACGCGAGCGGAAGCGCGCGTAGAGCGCCGCCGTGAGCACGTCGGCGGGAACTGCTTCCTCGAGCGCGCTCTGGACGGTCCAGCGGCCTTCGCCCGAGTCCTGCACGAAGCCCGAAAAACGCGCGAGCTCCGGCTCCTCCACCAGCGCCGCCGCCGTGAGATCGAGCAGCCACGACGACACCACGCTGCCGCGCCGCCAAAGCTCCGCGATCTCGCCGATGTCGAGATCGTAGCGTTCGTCCGCGGGGCGCTCGCCCGAATTCGCGTTCTTCAAGATGTCGAAGCCTTCGGCGTAGGCCTGCATGAGGCCGTACTCGATGCCGTTGTGGATCATCTTCACGAAGTGGCCGGAGCCGACCGGCCCGCAGTGGAGGTAGCCGTTCTCGGCACTGCTGCGGCCCTTGCCGCGGCCCGGCGTGAGCGGCGTGTCGCCGATGCCCGGCGCGAGCGTGGCGAAGATCGGATCGAGCCGCTTCACCACGTCGGTCTCGCCGCCCACCATCAGGCAGTAGCCGCGCTTGGCGCCGAACACACCGCCGCTGGTTCCGGCGTCGACGTAGTGGATCGACTTGGGCGCCAGCTCGCGAGCGCGGCGCACGTCGTCCTTGAAATGGGTGTTGCCACCGTCGATCACCACGTCGCCCGGCTCGAGCAGGCCAGCCAGCTCGTTGATGACCGCCTCGGTGATCGAACCGGCCGGCACCATGACCCACACCGCGCGCGGCTTGGCGAGCGTCTGGACCAGCGCTTCGAGCGTGGCGGCACCCGACGCGCCCTCGCCCGCCATCGCCTTCACCGCTCCGCCGTCGCGATCGGTGACGACGCACTGGTGGCCGCCCTGGATCAGCCGGCGCACCAGGCCGGCACCCATGCGACCCAGTCCGACCATTCCTAGCTGCATCGGTGGATCTCCTTGGTCTCGACCACTTCGAGGGCAGGACGGCAGGGTCAGCCGAGTGCTTCGCTGATCGCGTCGCGAAGCCGCGCGAGACCGGCGGTGACGTCGCCGGTCAAGTGGACGCGCAGCGCGCGACGGCCGCGCTCGATCAGCACCTGGAAGTCGCCACGCGCTTGCGCGGCCTTCACGATGCCGAAGGTGTAGCGCTGCCCGGGGATGGGCACGTCCGACGCGTCGTCGCAGGTGATCTGCAGGAACACACCCGAGTTCGGGCCGCCTTTGTACGCCTGGCCGGTCGAGTGGAGGAAACGCGGCCCGAAGCCGACGCAGGTCGCGACGCGCTTCCGCTCGAACACGTGCTTGCGGATGTCGGCGACGATCCACTGGTGCTCGACGCTGCGCTGGACGTAAGCGAGCAGGCCGACGTAGTCGCCCGGGTGAACGCGATCGAAATGCGCGCGCAGCCAGGCCACGATCGAGGGCTTGCTACCGAGCGTCGCACCGAGGGCACTGGCTTGCTCGGGCGACGTGTAGATCGCGCCGTCCGGCGACGTGAAGGCCGGTGTTTCCACGGGGAGCGAGCCGCTCTTCTCGTACGCGTCCGTGAGCGCCCGCGTCGCGATCTTGCTCGCCTCGACGTCGGGCTGATCGAACGGGTGAATGCCCATCACCGCGCCGGCGACCGCGGTCGCGAACTCCCAGCGGAAGAACTCGGCGCCGAGATCCGCCTTGGACGGCAGCGCGAGGCGGATCACCGGATGCCCCGCGGCTTGGAGCGCGTCGACGGCGCGATCCTGCGCGGCGTCGGGATCGGTGGCGAGCCGCACGTACGCGAACAGGCGGTCCGCGCCGTACGCGTCGGGCGTCGCCAGCGGCTCGAGATCCACCGGCACGATCGCGTGGCCCTGTTTTCCGGTCGATTCCGCGATGAGCTGCTCGAGCCACGCACCGAGATCGTGCACCGCCGGTGAGGTGAGGATCGTGAGCTTGTCGCGACCCGCGCGGTTGGCGGCGCCGAGGATCGCGCCCAGCACCACGCCGGGATTCTGCTCCGCGGGGAAATCCGCGCTGCACGCGCGCGTCATCGCTCGCGCGCGCGCCAGGAAATCGCGCAGGTCGAGCCCCATCACCGCGGCGGGCACGGTGCCGAACGGCGACAGCGCGGAAAAGCGGCCGCCGATCGACGCCACACCGTGCACGATCGCGCGGAAGCCGTGCGCGCGCGCCTGCACTTCGAGCTTCGAGCCCGGATCGGTGACCGCGATGAAGCGCTTGCCGGCCTCGGCGGCGCCGAGCGCCTTCGTCGCGCCGTCCAGGAAATACGCCATCAGCACGTTGGGCTCGAGGGTCGAGCCCGACTTACTCGACACCACGAACAGCGACTTCTCGTAGCCCGCCCACCGCTCCGTCGCGCGCACCTGCGCGGGATCGGTGGAGTCGAGGATCGAGAATTCGGGGAAGCCGGGCTGGCGGCCGAACGTGACCGCGAGCACCTCCGGGCACAGGCTGGAGCCGCCCATGCCGAGCAGCAGGATCTTCTCGAAGCCGCCGCCGCGCACGTCCGCGGCGAGCGCCTCGAGCGAAGGCAGCGCCTCGATCTGCTGATCGACGGTGTGCAGCCAGCCGAGCCAGCGCGCCTCGTCACCGCCGGTCCAGAGGGTCGCGTCGCCGGCCCACAGCCGGCGCACCTTGCGGTTCCCGTCGCTCGCCCAGTCCGCGAGCGTGGCGCGCACCGCGTCGCGGAGCGCCACGGGAAGACCATCGAGCTGAGTGGGGTCCGGCATGGGCGGGATCGAACTGCGACGTGTGCAGGTGCCGACGACTACCGCATGTACCGCGACTCGACCGCGAGCAGCTTACCCAACCGGCGCCGGTGTCGCTCTTCGTTGGAGAAGGAGGCGCCCAGGAACGAGCGCACGATCTCCTTCGCCAGCTCGGAGCCGATGATCCGCGAGCCCAGCACCAGGACGTTCATGTCGTCGTGCTCGACGCCCTGATGCGCCGAGTAGGTGTCGTGGCAGATCGCGGCGCGCACGCCGCGCACCTTGTTCGCGACGATCGCGGCGCCGACCCCCGAGCCGCACAGGATGATGCCGCGCTCCGCCTCCCCCGCCACCACCGCTTCCGCCGCGGCAGCCGAGAAGTCCGGATAGTCGGAGGGCTCGGTCGAGTGAGCACCCACGTCGATCACCTCGTGACCGAGCGCCACGAGCTGCTTCTCGAGCTCTTCCTTGAGATCGAAGCCTGCATGGTCCGAACCGAGTGCGATCTTCATGGGCGCCGAGAGCCTCCGCCGAAAGCGGAGGTTCTAGCGCAAGTCGCCGCGCCGGGCCAGGTGACGGTGACACGGGTGGCGTGTGCGCTCGGGCCTAGGCCACCTCGCGCGTCGGACGGCCGGCGGCCGTGCTCGGCGACGCCTCGGCCGGCGCTCGTGCACGATCGCTCGCTTGCCGAGACTGCATTCGCCCGCGTGAATGGGGCCACGCATCGCGATCGCCCGAGAGTAGCGCGCCGGCCGCCCGTCGCGCGAGGCGGCACGATCGTCCGAGCAGGTCGACTCGGCTGGAGCGCGCGCGGTCCCTCGCGCGCGAGCGATCGAGAGGACGCAGCTCGCGCCAGAGGTGCCCGCCCTCACGGCAACAACACCGGCAATACTACCCCCAACCCCAGCGCGAAGAGCCACAGCGCCGGCGCCGGTGTGCCGACCGGCCGCAGCCGACGCGCTTCGCGCGCGGCGATGCGCGGGTCGACGAGCAGCCACTCGACGTGACGGCGTTCGAGGAGCTGGTAGGCGAAGGCCATGACCGCACCGTAGGCCAAGTGCAGGACCAGCGCCGGTAAGTTCTCCGCGGCTTGCGCGGTGCTCCACGTCGGATGCCCCTGGCCGATGATCGGCACGATCGTGAGCGGGCCGGCGAACCACCAGATCAGGCCGTAGACCAGGCCCCACGCGATGCTGCAGCTCGCGTTCGGGGCTTCGTACTGGAAGAGCACGCCGAAGGTGGCGCCGATCAGCGTCGAGTTGACGACGTGCACCAGCAACCCGAGCGGCAGCGAGCTCGAGCCGACGAGCAGCGCCAGCTTGGGCGCGATGCCACTCGCGGGAACGAGCGCCACCGTCGCGATGCCGCCGATCGCTCCCGCGAGCGCGCCGTGGCGCAGCGCGTTCAGGTAACGCGAGCCCAGGCCTTCGGGCTCGCGGTTGATCGGGTCGGACTCGGTGAAGAACCACACCCACAGCCGGTCGATCACGGCGTAGGTGAGGCCGATCACCAGGCCGTAGATCACGTGGCCCACGAACGAGCCGAAGTACTCGGTGCCGGCGTCGCTCGACCAGTCGAGCGGCTCGCCGCTCCACAGTGGACGGAGCGTGAGCGGGCCGATGAACCACCACAGCATTCCGTACGCGACGCCCCAACCCATGTTCGAGCCGAAGCCGCGCACGTCGCACTGGAAGAGCAGCCCGAACCCGGCGCCGATCACGAGCGCCGCCAGCACGTGCAGCACGATCGGAATCATGCCGCCGTCGCCGCCCGTCTGGATGCCGCCGACGACCAGCGCGTCGAAGTCGGCGGTGTGACCCATCGCGCTACCGAAGAGCCACCCGCCGATGAGCCCGGCGCTTCCGCCGACCAGGATTCCGCGCCACAGGCTGAACGGCGCGGCACCCGCGGTCGGGCGCAGCGTGCTGACGGCGCCGAGCCCGACGCCGAGCGGTAGCCCGAGGCACAGCACGTAGCCGACCAGATCGGGGAAGTGAGCGCGCGCCGAGTCCACGGTGCAAAGCCCGGAACCGTGGCCCTCGCGCACCGCCATCAAACCAGCTGGCCATGCGAGCCACAGAAGGAACGCGTAGCCGAGGCCCCATACGAGCCCCGCGCCCGGGCTCGCGATCCGATCGCCGCCCAAGAGCGCGAAGCCGATCCCCGCCAGCAAGCCGGTGACGATGCCCTCGCCCATCGAGCGGCTGACGAGCATCGCGTAGAGCGCCCCGCCCGCGGCACCCATCACGGCACCCGTGACGAGCATGAGCTTTCGCTCGGTGGATTCGGAGATGGTCATCGCGCCACCTTCCGGCCGGGGACCGGCCGGCTCCAACGTTCAGGACCACGGTCCCGCGATCCACGCGCCTGGAGCGCGACGGTCTCCGGCGCGCAGCCTGTCGCGAGCCTCGTCCTGGTACCGCTCGTGCCGCTCGCGCTCATGAGCTCATTTGAGATCGATCGTCTGCACGATGTCGCGCGGGAAGAAGAGCTCGATCACCCAGTCGAGCAGCACCCGCACCTTGCGCTCGAGGCCGGGCAGCTTGCCGACGTAGATCGCGCGCCACATGAGCCACGCCATGAGGCCCGAAAAGCGCACCGTCTTGTCGCGCATGAAGGGCACGGTGAGCTCGGCGCACGCGGTGTGATGGCCGACCACGCACAGGGCACCGAGCGAGTCGAAATGAAACGGCTGCGGCTCCTGGCCGCGCACGGCGCGCGCGATGTTGCGGCCTAGCGTGCGCGCCTCGCGCAGCGCGAACTGCGCTGTCGGCGGGCACGGCTTGCCGTTCTCGCAGTCCACCAGCGCCGCGCAGTCGCCGAGCGCCCACAGGCCGGCGTGGCCCTTCACCGCCATGGTCGACTCGACCACCAAGGCGCCGCGCTTGTCGTGCTCCACCGGCAGCGCCTTGAGCACCGGGTTGGGCGCCGTGCCGGCCGTCCACACCAGCGTCCACGCCGGAATCTCCTCGGCGGGATTGAGCACCACCACGCCCGGTCGCGCGTCGGCGAGGCGCTTTTCGAGCTTGAACGTGACGCCGCGCGCCGCCATACGCTCGAGCGCGTACTTGGCGAGCGGCTCGGAAAGCTCGGGCAGGATGCGATCGCGCGAGTGCACCAGCACGATGCTCAGCTCCTCCGGATCGAGGCTCGGATAGTCGGCGAGGACGCCGCGGCAGAAATCGTTGAGCGCGCCCGCCAGCTCGACGCCCGCGAAGCCGCCGCCCGCCACCACGAAGGTGAGCATCTCGCGCCGCTTGGCGGCGTCCGTCTCGCGCGACGCCGCTTCCAGCATGTCGATCGCGTGATTGCGGATCTTGATCGCGTCGATCAGCGTCTTGAAGTCGAACGCCAGCTTCTCGACGTTGGCCATCCCCAGGTAGTTCGAGACGGCGCCCAGCGCCAGCACCAGCTGGTCGTAGCCGATCTCGAACGTCGACGCGGAGCGCTCGTCGCTGCCGGGCACGTGCTCGTCGCGGCACACCGTGACCTTCTTGGCGTCGACGTCGATCCCCACCACCCGCGCCCGCACCACGTGGGTGCGACGCAAGCTGGTCCGCAGCGGGCTCGAGATGTGGGTCGGCTCGAGGCTCGATCCCGCCACCTCCGCCAGCATGGGCGTGAAGAGCAGCGCGTTGGTCTCGCTCACCAGGGTCAGCTCGTAGCTCGGATCGGCGCCGATCTCGTGCTCGAGCGACTCGGCGGTGGTCATGCCGGCGAAGCCGCCGCCCAGGATGACCACGCGCGTCTTGACCGCGACCGGCGGCACGACCGGCTTCGTCTCCGGGCCGAACCAGCGCAGCGCCAGGTCAGACAGCACCTGCCCCACCAGCCCCAGGGCCGCGCCGTAGATCACCCACGCCGCGAGCTGCGGGAAGAGCGCCCGCATCTCGGGCGGCGTCCAGCGCGCGCTGCCGGTCATCGCGAGCGGCTCGAGCAGCACGCTGAAGAGCACCCAGAACGGCACGCCGAGCGCGGCGGTGGTCATGCCGCTATCGACGTACGCACCGCGCGTCGGCCGCACCGTCGCGGTGTACAGAGCGCCGATCACCGCGCCGAGCACCACTGCGAGCACCGGCGAATCTTGCGTCGATGCGAGCGGCGCCGAGCCGGCCAGCCCCGCCACCGCGCCGACGGCCGCCCGCCGCACGAACCGGTGCACACCCTGGGGCACCGCGGGGGCTTTCGCCTCGCCGTCGGACGCGCCGCTCGCACCCGGTTTGGCGGACCAACCGGCTTCGGTGCTCGGCGCTTCGCGGCTCATGGCGGGCTCGATCGACACGGCGACGGACATCATCGGACCTCGCGCCACAGAACGAAAGCGGGGGCGAAGTTGGGTAGTGTCTCGACTCGTTAGCTGCCGCCGGCCGCACAGAAGCGCGGCCACACGGCTATCGAATGCGCGATGGAGCGCGCCGCTTCCACGGCGCCGGCTGTGCGTTCGAGCTAAAGCAACACCCGGACGGGGAACAGGCTCTGCAAAATGGTGGAGCGAGCGGTTCAAAGCGTCATAACCGCCGACCTGACGACCGGCACGGCCGCGGGGCCGGCAACCACCCCGGCACGGCGCAAGCGATCACCGTGGCTGGATCCCCAGCCGCTGGATCCGCAAGTCCTCCGAACCGCGGCGGATCACCGTGACCACCACCGCTTCGTCTCCGTCCGAAGCGACGAACGGCACGGTGATGGAGCGGTATCGCTCGCGCCGCAGTGCGCGTCCGGGGACCACGCGGTCGCCGAGGATCGCGCCTCGACGACCGGCGATCCGCACTTCCAGCGCCTCCGGCTCGTCCCCACCACTCGCGCTCGCCACCACGCTCGCCACGTACCCGCCGGGAGCCCCGAGACGCACCCGCGCGCGAGCCACGGTCAGGTCCGGACCGAGCTCGGGCGCCACGTGCAGCGCGCGAGCGGCGCCCTCGGCCGCGGAATGGTCGCTCTCCACCTCGCCGGCCAGGATCTCGATCTCACCCGGATCGTCGAAATCGAGCACCGTGGTGAGGAGCGTGCGCCGCAGCACCGCTGGATCGACTCGCCCGGATTCCGAGGCGTACACCCATCGAGGAGTCGCGCTGGCCGGCAGCGCGGCCGCGAGCGATTGCTTGGCGACCTCCCACGGCTCCAGGAAACCCCCGGCACGCAGCTCGCCGCCCAGCGTCGCGGATAAAACGGCGGCGCACCACACGGTGGCGAGCGCGGCGAGCACCTGAAACGGAGTGACGCGCCACTGGGCGATCTCGCACGAATCGCCGCGCTCGTCGCGCCGAGCCGTCCACACCAGCGCCGCCGTGAGCACGGCCAGCATCACCACCCACCCCACCGCGAGCGCCACCCCGGCGCTGGGGTGGCGATGCCCCGTGGGTGCGAGCGAGGGAAACATCAAGCTCGATTTCCAGCCGCTGAGGCTCCAATCGGTTCCTTCCACATCGAGATTCCCGAAGTGCGACGCGTACACCAGCGCATTGTCGACGGAAATGACCAGTAGCACCGAGAAAAGCGCCAGCCAGTACCCATGCCGCGCCACGCGCGGCCATACGTGAACGAAGAAGATCGCGGCGAAAGGCACCACCGCGACCACCAGACGAAGCGGTGTCGAGGCCATTCCCCACCAGTACGTGTGCGCCGCGGCCGGCAAGACCAGCGCCGTCATGACCA
>CAZYWA010000271.1:0-10113 GCA_964650975.1 uncultured bacterium | reverse complement strand
CAGGTTCTTCTTGGTGTGCATCCGGCCGGCGGTGTCGACGATCAGCACGTCCATGCCGCGCGCCTTGGCGGCTTGCAGCGCATCGAACGCGACGGCTCCCGGATCGGAGCCCTCCGCCTGGCGGATGACCGGGATGCCCGAGCGCTGACCCCACACCTCGAGCTGCTCGATCGCGGCGGCGCGGAACGTGTCGGCGGCCGCCAGCATCACCTGCTTCCCGTCGCGCTTGAGGCGCGCGGCGAGCTTGCCGATCGACGTGGTCTTGCCGGTCCCGTTGACGCCCACTACCAGGATCACCTGGGGTGACTGGGTGACCGGCCTGGGCGAGGCACCCTCGAGCGACAGAATCGAGAAGATCCGCTCCTTGAGCGCGGTGCGCAGATCGCTGGCGGTGCGGATGCGCCCCGAACGCATGCCGCTGCGCACCGATTCGAGGAGGCCCGCCGCGGTCCGCACCCCCACGTCGCTCGCGATCAGGACTTCCTCGATCTCGGCGATCACGCTGTCGTCGAGTGGCCCGCGGGCGCCCACGAGCGCATCGAGCTTCCGCACCAGGCCGTTGCGGGTGGCGGAGAGGCCGTTGCGAAGCCTCGAGATCAGGGTCTCCCGGCTGGGAGCGGCCTCGATCGCGGCGGGCACGGGCTGCAGCGGAACGGCCGCCGGCGCAGCCGCGGGCTTCGCGGGACGCGGCGGGGCGGGAGTCTGATCCGAGACGTCCTCGGGGCCGCCGCCCGAATCGATTTCCGCGGCGGCGTGGCCGGTGCCACCGGCGCGTCCCGGCTCCACGAAGGTCGGCAGGCCGACCTCCCGACCGCGTTCCTGTCCCAGATCGTCTCGTTCCGCCGGGTGCGAACGCCGGTGGATCGAGTAGAGCAGCCAGATCGAGAGCAAGCAGCCGACTGCCAGGAGACCCAGAAAACAGAGCTGGATCTGATCCGGTGTCAGTCCCTGGACGTAGGACCAGAGCAGCTGAGCCCACTCGCGCAGCCGGTCGTGGATCGGATCGATGAAGCGGTCCAAACGGTCCATGTGCGACTCGCTCGTCAGGGAAGGATCAGCCCGCCGCGCGGCGGACCGGGCTCCCCGGCACCGGGCAGAATCAGGCCGGACTTCGCGGGCGCGGACGCGGTGGGAGCGACCGAGGCTCCGGCTGCGTCGCCGAACAACCGGCGGAACATCTGCTCGACGGCCGCCGGCACGCCCTCGCCGGCCAGCTCGACCGCCGCGGCCCACGCGCGCTCGGCGTCGTCCGCGCGGCCCGAAGCGAGCAGGAACCGGCTCAGGTGCCGGAAGCGCGACGCCAGCGACGTCCGGGTCGCGCCGCGTGCATAGTCGCGCGCCGCGCGGTGGAACGCCTCGTCGAGCTGCTCGCGGCGCTGCACCTCGTTGAGCACCAGGTCGCTCGATCCAGCGACCCGCAGCTTCTCCTGGCAGTCGAGCAGCGAGGCGCGATCGGGAATCCAGCCCGCCAGTTCGCTGAGCTCGAGGAGCCGCCCGGACTCACCGGCACGGCGTCGCAAGGCATCCGGCGCCAGGTCCGGCTCGGGAAGCGGTTTCGCGCCGGCGGCGAGCGGCCCGAGCAGCGAGCGCATCTCCGCTTGCCACTCGCGGAGGCTCGACGACTCGAGCCGTCCTTCCGCGAACGCGGTGAGGACTTCCGCCGCCCCGACGCCCGCGTCAACGCGCTGCAGCTCGTTCCGCCACGTGGCCTCGAGCTCGTCGCGCAGTTGCCGCACCTTCTTCCGCGGCATCAACGCGCCCGCGACGCGCACCAGCGTGTCGTCGCGGAAAATGGCCTCGACGAACACCGCGCCCTCGGCGTGCATCGCGATCACCACCCGGAGGCGCGCGCCGCTTCCGTCGGGCGGGCTCATCAGCGTGTAGCGCTCGGATTCGTCGGCGCGGGACTCGGCGCTCGCGAGCGTCGCGTGACGTGGAGGGGCCGCGGGCTCCGGGACCTCGACTCCGCGGGAGCGCAGCGTGTGCGCGGCGCGCTTGAGGAGCTTGGCGCGCCCGCGCGGAAGTGCCGCGTCCGCGAGCCCGCGCGCGACGAGGTCGCCTCGCCCGAGCTCCACGGCGGCTTCGAGCGTCGCTTCGAACCAGACGTCGTCGATCGCGCTCCAGTCGAACGCGGCCGTCGCACTGCTCAGCCCGTCGAGCACCAATCCGAGGGCCACGGGATCGAGCGGCGACCCGAGCAGCCTCGCGAGCGGCTCGGCGATCTCGCCAGGCTGCGTCGTCCCGCGGACGGCGGCCGCCAGGAGCTTCGACGCCTCGCGCGCTCCGGGCGCCTTCATCTCGGCCCGGTTCGGCTTCATGGCAGCCGGGGCACCGCGCTCATCGGCCGCGCTGCGCCTTCTCGGCCGCCCGCTCCTCGGCTTCCTGCTCCGCCTTGCAGTCGATGCAAAGCGTGGTCACCGGCCGCGCGCGCAGCCGCTCGAGGCCGATCTTGCCACCACACTCCTCGCACACCCCGAAGGTGCCGTCCTGGATCCGGTCTAGGGCCTCGCGGATCTTCTTGATGAGCCGGCGCTCGCGATCGCGGATGCGCAGATCGAAGTTGCGATCCGACTCGAGCGCCGCCCGGTCGGTGGGGTCGGGGAACTCGGTGCGCTCGCCGTTCATGCCCTCCACGGTGCGCTCCGCCTCGTCGATCAGCTCGTGCAGCTGGTCGTTCAACAGGTCCCGGAAATACCCCAACTCGGTTTCACTCATGGCGCAATCCACCCACGGAAGATCGATCCCTCATCATACGGTGATCGCCGCGCGAGTTCCAAGGACTCGGGCCCGAAAACAGCGGAAAACCAAAGGGAAAACCCGGGGTTTCGTCGAGAGGACGGCTCCTCAGGCCGGTGCGTGGAGGAGCCCGAGCGCGGCCGCCAAGTCATGCGCCGCGGCATCGAGATCGCGCGGGTCGCGAACCCGCGGGAGCTCACCCAGGAACCGAGGCCCGAGGGTGCGCGACAGATGCCCCGGATTCGTGGCCTGCGCCAGGTCGCGCCCCTCGCAGACGCAGGTCAGCACGACGCCCGCGACCGGCACGGCGCGCTGGTCGAGGCAAGCGAGCGTCAGGGCCGTGTGGTTGATCACGCCCAGCCGGTTGGCCGCGACCACCAGCACCGGAGTGCCCAGGCGCACGATCAGGTCGAGCGTCGTGACCGTCGACGTGATCGGGACCAGCAGCCCTCCGGCCCCCTCGATCAACACCACGTCGCGACGGCGGCGCTTGGCCCCGACCAGCTCCACGATCCGATCGACATCGATCGCGACTCCCGCCCGCTCCGCGGCGAGCTGCGGTGCCAGCGGCTCGGCCAGCCGGAACGGGACGATCTCGTCGAGCGGATCGCCGTCGCCGGCGGCGTCGCGCAGCACGATCCCGTCGGGCTGGCCCTCGGCTGCCCCCACCTGGGCGGCCGGCCAACCGGTCTCGACCGGCTTCACCACGCCCACCGACCGCCCCGCGGCCCGCAGCGCCCGGGCGAGCGCCGCGGTCACCCAGGTCTTGCCGACACCGGTATCGGTGCCCGTCACGAACAGTGCCGCCCCGGGGGGCTGTTCCAGCCCCCCGCCCCGAAAAAAACGCGGTTTTTTCGGGGCCCCACCCCCAAATCGGCTCGCCATGCTCGCCGCCGCGCCGCTGGCGCGGGCCTCTCATTCGCGATTCACCGCCACGCCGCAAGAGGCGTCGGACTCAATCGCGCTTGTACATCGTCACGACGCACGCTCCGCCCAAGCCGAGGTTGTGCTGGAGCGCGAGCTTGGCGCCCGGCACCTGCCGCTTGTCGGCCTTGCCGAGCAGCTGCCAGGTGAGCTCGGCGCACTGCGCGAGGCCGGTGGCGCCGAGCGGGTGGCCCTTCGAGAGCAGCCCACCCGACGGATTCACCACCCACTGGCCGCCGTAGGTGACCGCGTCCTCGTCGATCAGCCGGCCGCCCTGCCCTTCGGCACACAGACCGAGCCCCTCGTAGGTGACGAGCTCGTTGGTCGAGAAGCAGTCGTGGAGCTCGATCACCTGCACGTCCTTGGGACCGTAGCCGCTCATCTCGTAGACGTTGTTCGCCGCGTCACGGGTCATGCCGACGCCGATCATCCCGAGCCGGCCGTTTCCCATGTCCTCCATCTTGTCGGTGGTCATGCTCGACGCGACGATCTTCACCGGATTCGCGACCCCGAGCTTCTTCGCGAACTCCTCGGAGCACAGGATCGCCGCCGCCGAGCCGTCCGAGGTCGGGCAGCACTGGAGCAGCGTCAGCGGATCGTAGACCTCGCGCGACGCGAGCACTTCCTCGAGCGTGCACGGATCCTGGTACTGCGAGCGCGGGTTGTTGACCGAGTGGCGGTGGTTCTTGACCGAGATCTTCGCGAACTGCTCCTTGGTGGTGCCGTACTTCTCCATGTGCTCGCGGCCGCCCTCGCCGAAGATGCGCGCGGCGATGGGCGGCTTTTTCTTCTTCTCCTCGGGGTTGGCGGCGGGCTGCTGCTCCTTCAAGCCTTGCAGCTGGTTCTCGAGCGGGCCCTTCTCCATCTTCTCGAAGCCGAGCGCCAGCACGCACTCGTTCACTCCGTGGGTCACGGCCTGCCAGCCGAGGTAGAGCGCCGTCGATCCGGTCGAGCAGTTGTTGTTCACGTTGTAAACCGGGATTCCCGTCATCCCGAGCCCGTAGACGGCCCGCTGCCCGGACGTGCTCATACCGTTCACGTAGCCGACGAACGCTTGCTCGACCTGGTCGTACCCTACGCCGGCCATCGCGAGCGCGTTGGTCCCGGCCTCTTGGGCCAGCTCCATGAACGAGCGATCGCCGCGCTCGAACTTGGTCATGCCGACTCCGATGACGCACACGTCGCGGCCCTTTTTCATGGCGCACTCCTTTGGCTCGGCCGGTGACGCAGCACCTGGCCGGCAGTTTTTTGGACCGGGAGTCCTAGCATCGCTGGCGAGCACGCGGCAAAAACCATCGATCGTTTGGCACCTTCGCCACGCCTCGCGCGCGAGGGACCGCACGCGCTCCAGCCGATCGACTCCGATCCTTGGTGGAGGCCCACCGGTCCCTCGGTGGGCAGCGATCGATGGTGCCAGTCGCGCAGGCCTTCAGCCGCCGAGATAGGCCTTCCGCACTTCGTCGTTGTCGCGCAGCTCGGCGCTCGATCCGGAGAGCGCCACCGTTCCCGATTCGAGGACGTAGCCGCGGTGGGCGATGCCGAGCGCCACGCGCGCGTTCTGCTCGACCACCAGGATCGTGGTGCCGCGCTGCGCGTTGATGTCGCGGATGGTCTCGAAGATCGTCTTCACCAGGAGCGGCGCGATGCCGAGCGACGGCTCGTCCATGAGCAGGAGCTTGGGCCGGCTCATGAGCGCCCGGCCGATGGCGAGCATCTGCTGCTCGCCCCCCGAGAGCGTCTCGGCGCGCTGCGGGCGGCGCTCGGCGAGACGCGGAAAGAGCTCGAAGATCTCCCCCAGATCGGCGCGGATCTGGGCCGAATCGCGACGCAGGTAAGCCCCCATCTCCAGGTTCTCGAGCACCGTGAGCGTGCCGAACACCCCGCGACCCTCGGGCACGTGGGCGATGCCGTCCGCCACGATCCGATGGGCCGGTCGCGCCAGGAGATCGATCTCCCCTCCATCGCCGCGATACGCGATCCGCCCGTGCTGCGCGGGCACCAGTCCCGAGATGGTCTTGAGCAACGTGCTCTTGCCCGCGCCGTTCGACCCCAGGAGCGTGACGATCTCTCCCTCGCGCACCTCGAGCGACACACCCGCGAGGGCGCGCACCGCGCCGTAAGAGACGTGCACGTCGCGGATCTCGAGGAGCGGCGCTTCCGACACGGCTCGTGCTCCGGCCCGGCTCAGGCGTCCTCGACGCCCAGGTAGGCGGCGATGACCTTGGGGTCGCGCTGGATCTCGGCCGGCGAGCCGCGCGCGATGGTCTCGCCGTGATCGAGCACCACCATGCGCTCGCAGAGGCCCATGACCACGCGCATGTCGTGGTCGATGAGCAACATGGTGAGCTCGAAATCGCGCTTCACGCGGCGGATCAGGTCCATGAGCTCGACCTTCTCGGTGGGGTTCATCCCGGCCGCGGGCTCGTCGAGCAAGAGCAGGCTCGGCGCGGTCGCGAGCGCGCGCGCGATCTCGAGCCGCCGCTGCTCGCCGTAGGGGAGGTGCATGGCGTCGGTGAACGCGAACCGCGCCAGGTCGAATCGCTCGAGCAGCTCGAGCGCCGCGCGACCGATGCGCTGCTCGTCCTCCATGAACCGCCGCCCGCGCAGCACTGCCGAGCGCAGGCCGGCCTTTACACTCGCGTGAAACGCGACCCGCACGTTGTCGAACGCGGTGAGGCTCGGAAAGAGCCGGATGTTCTGGAACGTGCGCGCCACGCCCGCGCGGCTGATCCGGTTGCTGGGCAGGCCGTGGATGGGCTTTCCCTGGAAATGGATCGAGCCGTGGGTCGGCGCGTAGAAGCCCGTGATGACGTTGAAGGCCGTGGTCTTGCCGCTGCCGTTGGGTCCGATGATCCCCACCAGCTCGCCGGTCTCGACCTGCAGATCCAGGCTCTGCACCGCCGTGAGCCCGCCGAAGCACTTGGTGAGTCCCTGGACGGAGAGGAGGGGTCCGCCTTCGCTCACGACGCCGCTCCCGGCGCGCGCGCCACCCCGCCACGCCGACCACGGAACACGGCCATGAGCCGCGACAGCCGGAGCTCGCGGTTCCCCATCAATCCCTGGGGCCGAGTCAGCATCAGCACGATCAGCAGCGCCGCGTACATCACCATCCGGTACTTGTCGATCGCCCGCAGCGCCTCGGGCAGCGTGGTCAGCACGATCGCGGCCAGCACCGATCCGCTGATGCTGCCCATGCCGCCCAGCACCACCATCACGATGAATTCGATCGACTTCATGAACGTGAACATGTTGGTGTGCAGGTAGGTGACGTTGTGGGCGAAGAGCCCGCCGCCGATGCCGGCGAAGAAGGCGCCGATCAGGAACGCGGTGACCTTGGTGCGGGTGGTGGAGATCCCCACCGCCTCGGCGGCGATCTCGTCCTCGCGCACCGCGAGGAACGCGAGCCCCTTGGTCGACGCCACCAGCCGCGCCACCACTAGGACGGTGATCGCCGCCCACAAGAAGATCCAGAACGGACCGGCGAGATCGGGAATGTCGGTGAAGCCGCGCGCGCCGCCCACCACGTCGAGATTCAGGATGATGACGCGGATGATCTCGCCGAAGCCGAGCGTGGCGATCGCCAGGTAGTCGCCGCGCAGCCTGAGCGTCGGGATGCCCACGACCACGCCGGCGATCGCCGCCAGCAACCCGCCCGCGAGCATCGCGCCGTTCAGCAGCATCCCTTCGGCGGCGCCCTTGGGAAGGCCGATCGCGTCGGTGAGCCACGGCAGCACGTGCGGTCCGCCGTAGTACGTGATCGCCGCCGAACCGTAGGCGCCGAGCGCCATGAAGCCGGCGTGGCCGATCGAGAACTGTCCGGTGTGCCCGTTGATCAGGTTGAGCGACACCGCCATCACGATGTTGATGCCGATGTAGTCGACGACCTGCAGGTAATACGGATTGATCTGCGGCGCGATCGCGGTCGCCCACAGCGCCACCACGCCCACGGTCGCGGCCGCTTGGACCGCCAGGCGCGCGCCGGGTGGGATCGCCACGCGAGCCTCAGACCTTCGCCACGTCGGGGCGGCCCAGGAGGCCGGTGGGCCGGAACAGCAGGAAGCCGATCAGGAGCGCGAACGCGACCGCGTCGCGATAGGTCGAGAGCCCGTATCCCGACACCAGCACCTCGACCAAGCCCAGCAGCACGCCGCCCAGCATCGCGCCGGCGATGTTGCCGATGCCGCCCAGCACCGCGGCCACGAACGCCTTGAGGCCCGGCATGATCCCCATGAGCGGCTCGACCTTCGGGTTCGAGAGCCCGACCAGCACCCCGGCGGCCGCCGCCAGCACCGAGCCGATCACGAAGGTGAGCGAGATGATGCGGTCGACGGGAATGCCCACCAGCTGCGCCGCGTTCTTGTCGGTGGCCACCGCGCGCATCGCGCGCCCCAGCCGGGTGCGCTGCACGAACAGCATGAGCGCCACCATCAGCACCACAGCGGTGACCATGATCACCAGCTGGCGGTTGGAGAGCACCACCTCGCCCACGCTCACCACTTCCGAGTAAGGCAGCAGCGAATCCGACGGGAAGTACTTGGGGTCGGCCCCGAACACCAGCTGCCCGGCGTTCTGCAGCAAGAGCGACACGCCGATCGCCGTGATCAGGGCCGAAAGCCGGCTCGCGGAGCGCAGCGGCTTGTAGGCCAGTCTCTCGATCGCGAAACCGAGCACCGCACACGCCGCCATGGCGCCGAGCAGCGTGACCGGCAGCCTGAGCGCCATCGGCAGATCGGCCTTCTGCGTCCAGCGGCCCACGTAATAACCGGTCATCGCGCCCATCATGTAGACCTCGCCGTGGGCGAAGTTGATGAGCTTGAGCACGCCGTAAACCATCGTGTAGCCGAGCGCGATCAGCGCATACACCGACCCCCACGCCAGGCCGTTCAGCAGCTGCTGGATGAAGGTCGCCATCGGGTCAGCAGGCGCCCTGGCGATCCGAACGGTGCGGCTGCGAGGGACCGCAGCCCTCCGAGCGGGAGTGCGGCCGGTTGGCCGGAATTGGAGGGACGCGGTCCCTCGCGTCCGCAGCGCTCGATTGCGATGCGGTGCTAGCAGCCCTCGGAGGACATCGCCGCCTCACGGCGCGATCGAGCTCTGGAACTTGACCTTCCCGCCGTCGATCTTGAGCACCACGATGTTCTTCTGCGAGTTGCGCTCGGCGTCGATGGTGATCGATCCCGAAACGCCCGGGTAGTCCTTGGTCTTGGCGAGCGCATCGCGGATCTTGGCGCCGTCGGTCGAGCCGGCGCGCTTGATCGAGTCGACCAGGATCTTCGCGGCGTCGTAGCCGAGCACCGCCATCGCGTCGGGGACCGCGCCGTACTTGCCCTTGTACTTCTGGATGAAGTTCTGCACCGCCGGTCCCGGATCCTCGGCCGAATAGTGGTTGGTGTAGTAGCTGCCGTTCACCGCGTCGCCACCGATCTCGAGGGTCTTGTCCGAATCCCAGCCGTCGCCGCCCAAGAGCGGCACCTTGAGGCCGAGCTCGCGAGCGGTGCGCGCGATCAGCCCGACCTCGGTGTAGTAGCCGGGAACGTAGATCGCCTGCGGGCTCTTGCTGCGGATCGCGGTGAGCTGTGCCCGGAACTCGGTGTCGCCCTCCGAGTAGCTCTCGTTGGCGACGATCTGCCCGCCCAGGCCAGTGAAGGTCTTCTCGAAGAACTCGGCCAGCCCGACGCTGTAGTCGTTCTTCACGTCCTTCAGGATCGCGACCTGGTTCGCCTTGAGCGTGTCGTGGGCGAACTTCGCCATGGTGCTGCCCTGGAACGGATCGATGAAGCAGGTGCGGAAGATGTAGTCGCCGATCTGCGTGACCTTGGGATTGGTGGACGCGGGAGTCACCATCGGAATGCCGGCGTGCTGGGCCTCGGGCGCCGCGGCCAGCGAGCGGCTGCTCGCGACCTCGCCGAGCAGCGCCACCACCTTCTGCTGCTTGATGAGCTTGATGACCGCGGTCTTGGCCTCTTCCGGCTTCGACTCGTCGTCCTCGACCAGGAGCTGGATCTTCTTCCCCAACACGCCGCCCGCGCCGTTGGTCTCGTCGATCGCGAGGGTGATGCCGTTGTTCATCGACTGACCGAACGTGGCCGTGGTGCCGGTCATCGACGCGAACTCGCCGATGCGGATGTCCTCGGCGCGCGCGGGAACCGCGAGCACGGCACCGAGCGCCACCAGCGAGAGCGTGCGCGGGATCCCGCCGAGCCCTTCGAATACCCTTGTTTTCATGGGTTTTCCTCTCGTCCGAGTGCGGTCGCGTTATAGCCGAGCGCTCGCCGCCGCCGCAAGGACGAGGTGCGACGGACGTGTCGCAGTTTCGCCGAGCTCCGACTCGGGCGCCGGCCGTCCGGTGGCCGTGCTCGGGCACGGCTCGGCCACGATCGAGACTCGATCGTGCGCTCGCCTCGCCTGCATTCGCCCGCGCGATGGGGGCTCACACCCAGCGAGTGCATCCGG
>CAZYWA010000270.1:0-10128 GCA_964650975.1 uncultured bacterium | reverse complement strand
CGCGTCACATCTCGAATCGTGCGCTGCGGACGCGAGGGACCGCGTCCCTCCAGCCGGAGCGCCACCGGTCTCGGCCCCCACACGAGATCCACGTTCGTGGGGTGACGGCGAGTGGAAGCGTCCCCCGAGCTGACCCAGTCTTCCGATCGTCTCACCGTCTCACCGGTGAGACTCGGCACGGCGCGCGGATTTGCAGCGGAAACCGGCGCTCGCCTCGGTTCGAGGCGTCTCGCTCGTCTCGCGTCTCGGGTCGCCCGAAACGGCTTCGGTTGAAGGCGCTTGCTCACTTTTTGCCTCGATCTCGCGAGGTTGGCGCATCGCTCCCGGATCTCCCGGGGATGGCACCGCCGTTGCCTTAGGAAGGGCTCGCCAACCCCAACACAGGAGGACGCGAACATGTACCAGGTGGAGCTCAAAGACGGCCGGATCCTCTCGATGAATGCTCGCGACGTGCAGATGTTCCGCCCGCTCATCCGGGCCTTCATGCTCGCGTCGCCCCTCGCCCCCTCGACCCGGACGATCGCCTCCACCCACGCGCGTCTCCTGCGCCGGCGCTGAGTTTCCCGGGGGGCTTTCCAAGCCCCCCGCCCCACGAAAGGCGGTTTTCGTGGGGCCCCACCCCCAAATCCGGTGCGACTCCGCGCCGAACGGCGACTCGAGTTGCTAGCGCCGCCGGTCCGTCGAGTCGTTCGCGCGCTCGGCGCACTCCGCGAGGCGCCGGACACAAACACAAGGAGATCGTCATGCATCGACCTCGATCCTCGTTCGCTCACTCGGCTTCGATCCTGATCGCCGTCGGCCTCTCGGCCGGAGCCGCGTGCGGCGGCAACGGCGGTCCCGGCACCGATCACGTGCCGAGCCCCACCCGCAACTACGGCCGCGTCGCGTACGGCTTCGTCACTCAGCAGTCGAACGGCCAGCTCACCCAGCTGGTGCTGCACTCGGACGGACACAAAGCCGTGCTGCTGTTGCTCAAGGACGGCGCCGTCGATCGCGCCCAGACCACGCGACTGGTGGGCGACGTGATCGATTCCGCCACGATCCAGGTCACCGAAGGCCAGGTGAACGTGGACGCCGACGGCACCTTCGCCGACAACGACGTGGTGCCCGCGAGCGGCTACGTGCTGGTCGCGGACAACGAGATCGCTTCCGATCACCTCGACGTCGGATCCCTCTTCAAGCTCAACTTCGATTTCCGCGCGGTCTACAACGGACCGGAGGACGCGACCGAGCTGGCGCCGCTGCTCTTCCCGGGCTGAGTCCGCGCTCCGCACCGACCGCGCTCCGGTGGCGGTGTGGAGCGCGCGCGGTCCCTCGCGCGCGAGCGCTAGAGCGGGCACCCTTCGATCGCTCGCCCGCCGAGGGACCGGCGGGCCTCCAGGGAGCCGATCAGGCGTCGTCTCGCTGATAATCTGCTGGGCTCCGGGCCTGCTCCCCAGCCTCGCCCGCACCCGATGCCGACCACGCGCCAGACCCTGACCCCCGGCGCCGCGCGCGCCTGGCTGCGGCGCGTGAACCGGCTGGTGATCGCGTTCGTGGGCGTGGCCCTCGTCACGGTGATCGGGTCGGGCGGACATCCTCCGGCGCTGAGCGCGTCGGTGCGGGTGGTCCAGGCGTTGCCGCACGGCCAGGGAATGGTGATCTACGGCACGATCCGGGGCTCGTTCGGCCCGTTCCGCCGCGGCTTCGGCCAGGCCATCGGGCCCGCGAGCCTCGACCTGATCGCCGCCGACGGCCGCTTCATGACGCTTGCACGCTGTATCGAAGAGCCGCGCTGGCAGGGCATCCTGTGGCCGGGCCACTGGTGGCGGAAGGAAATCTGGTTCTCGGAGGTGATCCCCGAGGTCAACGGTTTCGCGAGCGTGCGCGTGCGGCTGAGCGACCGGCTGGGAAACGAACGCGTATCCGAGCCCTACCCGCTCGCCGGCGGCGCGGGAAAGCCGGAGAGCATCCCCAACGACGTTCGCTGGCTCGCGTTGCCGGGCATTCTCATCGGTGAGCACGGCGCGCCGATCTCGGCGGACGATTCGACGCTCGAAACGCCTCGGCATTAGTTTCTCGGGGGGCTTTTCAAGCCCCCCGCCCCGACCGTGTCTTCGGGGTCTTGCGAAGACCCCGTGCCCCAACGGGTGCGATTTTTTCGGGGCCCCACCCCCAAGTCGGCTCGCTACGCTCGCCGCGGCGCCTGTCGGCGCCGGCATAGATCCACGCGAGCAGTCGGTTCGGGGGTGACGGCGAGTGAAGCGTCCCCGAACCGACTGACGAGGGAATTGCCCACACGATCGGAGCGCTCGAGCAGGACGGAACCGGCCGCGCAGCCGGGACAGACCGGCGAGATGTGCAAGACTCTACGGAGAGCGCGGTACGCTCAGGAAACGAGCCGGCGGCGCGTCTGAGCGCATCCAGCGGGAGATCCAGCTTGGAGCTCGAGGAGCAACCCGCGGCGGTCGACGCATCGCCGCCGACGTCGGTTCCCACTTCGGTGCCCGGCGTCGACGAGCCCGCGCCGGTGGCCAGCGGCCCGGTCGCCGCCACGCCGTCTCCCAATCCGACCGACCGCGCGGAAAATCCGGCGGCGGATCCGGGACCGGAAAGCCAGGGACCCGAGAGCCAGGTACCGGCGCGGATCTACCCCGAGTATGCGGGGTTCCTGCCCGAGCAGATCGAAGCAGAGATCGCGCGGCTCCGGAACCGCCAGCGGGCGCTCGCGATTCGCCTCGAGTCGTGCGATCGCACGCTCGGCCAGGTGCTGAGCCACTCCCATCCCGCGATCTGCGCCGAGATCGCCGGGCGCGAAGCGGTCGGCAAGATCGCTGCGCTCGAGGCGAAGCGCGCCGAGGGCGCCGATCGCGGACGACCGGGATCGCGCGGCGGCGACGGGATCTTCGGCGCGCTGCTCGGCGCCAAGCGGGCCGCCGGCACCGGTCGCGATTCGATCGCCAGCGAAGGCAGCCTCAAGGTGCCGGAGCCGATCGACCGCGCGCTGGTCGAGCTGACTCGCTCGGTGATCGCGGACCCGCGGATTGTCGAGCTTTCCGACGAGACGGTTCGGGCGAGCCTCGAGACCCGGACCGAAATCCTGATCGAGTCGAGCGACATCGACGGCCGGATCCGCTTCCTGCGCCGCAGGCTCTTGCCGGCGCGGCTCGAGTACCCCCGCTCCGCGGGCGAGTTTCGCGCACCGGCTGGAGGCGCTTCGTCGGGAACCCTGGACTCGGCTCGGCCGGGAACGACGGACGCCGAGGTCCGCATCGCCAAGGCGTACGAGGCGCTGCGCATCGAGATCTTCCAGGTCGAGCAGCGGATCGAGGCGCGACTCGCCGACATCGCGGGCTCGCTCGAGCGAGCCCAGCTGGCAACGGAGCTCGAGCGCCAGGAGCGCCCGCTGACGCCAGGCCCGGCGCAAGCCCCCGGGGACGGGCAAGGGGACGGGGCGCTCGCGGCCAGCGCGCAGTCGGCGCTGGCACGCATCGAGGAGCAGCTGGCTCAGCATTTCGCGGCGCTGGCCTCGGCGCAGCAATCGCTCAGGCAGGAGCTGCTCGACACCTGGAAGGGCATCGAGGGCGCGCAGCTCGCGGTGCTCCGCAGCGAGGACGAGCTGCGCGCGGGACGGCTGGAAGTGGCCGCCGCGCAGCTCGCGGTCGAGACCATGCGCAAGCAAGCCGCCGAGGCGCAGCTCGACGCCGACCGCGCCGCGCACCTCGCCCGAGTCCAGGAGGAGGAGCAGCGGACGCGGGTGGACGCCGCGCGCCACGAGCAGAAGATCCGCGAGCAACAGGACGCGCACGACAAGGCGCTCGAGCTCGCGGCCGAGCAGGCGCGCTTCCACGAGGTCGAGCAGACCCGCAGCCGCGAGTCGCGCACCAACGAGCTCGAGCGCATGGCGCGACTGCGCAGCCGCGCGGAATCGGCCGCCACCGCGCGCCGCATCCGCGAAGCGCAGGAGAAGCGCCGCACCACGCGCACCTGGGCGGCGGTGGTGCTGGTGGCGCTGCTCGTGGGCGCGGGGCTACTCGTCTACTCGGGCGTGCTCACGAGCGCGGCGCAGTACCTTCGCCACGCCGCGGCCTCCGCGACCGACGGCCCCTCCGGCTCGAACGAAGGAGTGGCGAGCCCAGCGCCGCCCGTATCGAAGCACCTGCCCACTTCTCACTGAGAAGGTCCGGGCAAAATCGGATCATTGCCCGGCGCGCTTCCTCCGCACCGATCTCGTGCCGTTTGGAGGGACGCGGTCCCTCGCGTCCGCAGCGTCTGAACCAAGAGGGATGCCTGCGGCTGCGAGGGACCGCAGCCCTCCGTCTACCACGAGCGTTTCCACTCGAGCCGGCTTCTCGACGCGAACCAGCGAGGATCCAAGCGAACGGATTTACTTTCGGCCGCGCGGAAGCGCGGCCTCCAAGCGCGAGCTAGCGGCTGGCGCCCGCGAGGCGACGGACCGCGTCGAGCGCGGTGTTCACGGGCGGTACGCCGAGCACGGTCATCACGCGGCCCGGGCGGGCCTCGGCGCCGGCCCACCACACGTACGCCACGGTGGCCGCGGCGCAACCGTCGAGATCGAAAATGTGGACCATGCTCTGGCGACCATCCCGCGGATGCGCGACGGGCACGGCACCATGGCTGCGCGCCCGGCACCCGTATTCCTGCTCGACGGCCAGGCGCAGCAAAGTTGGATCGAGATCGTCCACGAGATCGACTTTTTTCGTACTCGACCCGCGGCACAAGGGTGCGAATCCGCCAAACCGGCGGGTGGCTCGCCAAACTGAGGATCGATGAAACGCCGGGTCTTCGTCGGAGACATCCAGGGCTGCCGGGAGGAGCTCGCGAGGCTCCTCGACCGGATCCGATTCGATCCAGCTCGCGACGAACTCCACCCGGTCGGAGACCTGGTGAATCGCGGACCCGACTCGCTGGGCGCGCTGCGGCTGCTGCGCGACGTGGATGCGGGCGGAGTGCTGGGAAACCACGACCTCCACTTGCTGAACGTCGCGTCGGGCCGGCGAGCACCCGGGCCGAAGGACACCTTTCAGGACGTGCTCGCCGCACCCGATCGCGATGAGCTTCTTCACTGGCTCGCCGCGCGGCCCTTCGTGCGCGAGTGGCCGGATCTCATCCTGGTCCACGCGGGCCTTCACCCGCACTGGACTCGCGACCCGCGCGTGACCGTGGCGAGTCGCTTCCAGGACGCCACTCCCTCGAATCCGGGTGCGGCCGGGAAATTCGCGGTCAACGTGCGCTACTGCGATCCGGACGGCGCACAGCCGGAGTCCGACTGGCCGCCGCCCGCTCCTCCCTTTCGACCCTGGTTCGAGTACTTCCCGGCCCACCCGGACGAGCGGCGCACCGTGGTGTTCGGACACTGGGCGCGCATGGGGATCGTCGAGCGGCCGCAGGTCCGCGGTCTCGACTCCGGCTGCGTGTGGGGAAAGGCGCTCACCGCGTGGATCGCCGAGGACGACCGCCTGGCGAGCGTGAGCGCCGTGGGTGCGCACGCCACGCACTCGGGCGACTAGTTCTGGGCCTGAACGGCTGCAGCCAGCCAGTTGGCAGATAACGGATTACCAGATTGGTAGTTCATCTATTACCAAACTGGCGTATTCGATATTACCAATCGGGTCAGTTTTATATTACCAAATCGGCCACAGCGGGTCCCGTTCCGCCCCGAGGACGCGAAAATGCCTCGAAACAGGCCATTTTCGTACCCGCCCGCGCGAAGACTGCCAGCAGTTGCGGGGCGCTCGTGGCAAGTGGGGCGCCAGTCGGCGGCGCTACAGGGACCGCCGTGGCGGGGTTGGTTTGGCAGTAGGGCGAGGTGGTCGCCCGGCTTCGAAGGCCGGTCCAGCGGTTGGAGGACGGCGTGCCGACCATGGCGGCGGACGCGTCGCGGTCAGCTCGGCGGGCCGGACCAGAGCTGCGCCAGTCGCCCATCCTGCATCAGCGCGGCTGAGATCAGGCTCGCCAGTTGAGCGTGACCCTTTGCGGAAGGGTGCGTGCCGTCCACGAAGAACTCGTGGGCGGAAAGACCCGTCGACAGAAGGCCGCTGAGAACGTCGATCGCCTCCGGCTCGCGGAGCACCAGGTTCGCGTAGTCGTCGGCGACCGCGGCTGCGGTTTGGTCGCCGCGCCGCACCGGTGCCACAAATCGAACAGCGAAATGGCGCTCGGTCGCTAGCGCTCGGATAGCAGCCAGGTTCGCGGTGAACTCTTCGGGGCTCACTCGCGCCCGCCCGGTGAGTTTGGGCTCGGGGCCGTAGACCCACTCGCCGAGCGGCGTCGCGATCATCC
This sequence comes from uncultured bacterium, assembly GCA_964650975.1. Taxonomy (GTDB): domain Bacteria; phylum JADJOY01; class JADJOY01; order JADJOY01; family JADJOY01; genus CAZYWA01. The sequence goes on along the minus strand of CAZYWA010000270.1, from coordinate 3,846 downwards.
CGTGCGGCACGTTCCAGAAGAAGAGTGACGCGCGCGCCAGGCCGGAGATCGGGTTCGAGAGCTTGTCCGCGAGCTCGCGATCGCTGAGCCCGGTGGCGGTGCGCTTGGGATCGTTGTGGCCGACGTAGGTGATGACGAGGTCTGGCGACGTCGGTGCGAGCCGCGTCTCGAGATACGCGAGCGCCTGGCTCGACGTGAACCCGGCGACGCCGCCGTTCAGCACCTCGGTCGGATGACCCGGTACCGCGACGGTGAGCGCCTCGGCGAGCCGCGCGCTCCACGTCTCGTCTGCCTTGACCTCGACGCCGTAGCAGGTCGAATCGCCGATCGTGAGCACCCGCACTACGCCGGGCCGGCGCGGCGGGATTCCGGTGAGCCCGCGAAGCGCTCGGTAGTTCTGCCAGCCGACGTGCGCGTCGTAGGTGAACTCGGTGTGCGAGAGATCGGGCTGGAGCCGGACGTCGATCCAGCGGCCCACGCGCAGCACCACTTCACCGGCGATGAAGAACGCCAGCGCGATCGGCAGCGAGAACGCGAGCCGCTTGCTCGGCGTCATCAGCCGCAATCAGCCGCAATCCGCGGCGATCAGCCGCGCATCGCCGCGAGCGCCAGCCCCGGCACCTTGGCGATCGACGGCGCGGCCTCGAACGACACCATGCGCCGTCCCACCTCGTGCGCGTTGCGGTGGGTCACGAACCACGGCGGCTTCGGCGACATCACGAACGGCCCGCGAATCACGGTCTTCTGCGGCCGGTGGAACATGAGCGCGTTGTGCACCACGCCGATGCCGCTCCGCACGTCCGCGAGCGTGTGGCCCGGAAACGCTCCCCAGGTGGTCCACACCAACCCATAAGCAAGCGCCGCCCACTGGTTGATCGCGACCGTGCCGTAGCGCAGCTCGCCCACCGCCTGCTCGAACGCGGCGTTCACCGCCGGATCGGCGAGCGTCTTGGGGCTCGCCATGATCGTGCACGAGAGCGTTCCCCAGAGCTTGTCGTTGGCGAACGCCGTGGCCTTGCGGATGAAGTCGATGGTGTCCGAGGCGGGAAGTCCGGTCTCGGCGAGGATCGCGCACCACGCTTCCATGGTGAACGCCACGTCCTGATCGTTGGACGGATCCACGCCCGCCACCAGCGTCCACGGCAGCTTGGCGCCGTTCCGATCGCCGATCTTCTCGGCTTCCGGATGCGAGGCCAGATATTTCGCGTAGCGATTTTCCGAGCCCGGATAATAGGCCTGGCGCGGCTTCACGCCGCGCAGCACTTGCCGCAGCCGCGCCAGGAACGCCTCGCGCTGCGGCCACGACGCGTGCGTGACCAGCACCTTCGCCGCGTTGCAGTTGTGAGAAGCGTTGTTGGCCATCATCGCGGCCACGTTCTCGGCCTGGAACGAGAGCTCCGCGTCGCTCCACTCCCCGGGCACGATGATCACCGGCGTGACACAGCCGAGCTCGCTGGTGAAGCGCTTGGTGACGCGCGGCTTACCGGCCTTCTTGGCCGCGTCCTGCTCGGGGCCCGGCGGTCCCCACACGATCATGTCGTGCACGCGATCGGAGCCGGTCATGTGGATCTCGTCGATGCCCGGATGGTGGACGAGGAAATCGCCCTCGTCGGCGTCGCCGTAGACCACGCGTAAGTAGCCCTCGTCGACCAGCGGCTGGAAGCCGCGCTCCACGAACGGCCCCGTGTAGTCGTTGACCGGGTTCATCTTGAGCACGCACACCTGGTTCTCGACGAAGAGCTTGTAGAGCACGTCCATCGGCCCGATGCTCGCGACGTTTCCAGCGCCCAAGACCAGCGCCACTTTGCCGCTGTCGGCCGTCTCGCCCTGCTGATAGGCCCACGCCATGCCGCCGATCACCTCGTCGGTGCCGAGGCCGGGCTCCATCCAGATCTCGGCGCCGAGCTTCGGAAAGAGCACCGGATCGAGGCTCTCGCGCGGCACCACTTTGGCGACCACCTGACCGTCGGGCCGCTTGCTCAGATGCTTGGCCTCGAGCTTGGGGCGGCCGTGCTTCCGGATCTCGTCGAGCACCACGCTCAGGATGCGCAGATTGCGGATCGTGGTGCCCGGGCCGCCGAGCCAGTTCTCGGCGGAGACCGGATCGTCGTCCGCGATTCCCTTGGCGCGATTGCTCGCCGCCACCAGATCCGCGGCGCTCGCCTGGCTCGCCTTGATGCAGCGCTTGAGCAGATCGATCCGCGCCGCCACGCCGAGCCGGGCCCATCGGCCCTTCCCGTCTTGCACCACGCCGACGGCGCGGTGGAGCTCGTCCTTGGGCGTGGCTGTCATCGCGCTCATCGGTCACCTCGTGGGGCGGCTCGGGGGCATCCGGCAGGGGGCCTGAATCTCCTACGGGTAACCCATCCCGCGACGAAGTGGAACCCCCCTTGCCTGGAGCCGCGCCGGTCCCCGCCGCGTAAGGCCCACGCAGCCCGTCGAGCCGCTCACACGGTCACATAGATGTGCCGCCTGTCCAGCGTCACCGCCACGCCACTGCACACCGAGTAGACGGCGATCGTCCCGAGGCAGACGAGAACCGGCCCCGCCGACCGTGCCAGCGCGGCGTGAGCGAGGCGGACGACCACGTAGTGCAGGAGAAACACCACCAAGGCGTTCCGTCCCATCGACTCGAGAGTCGGAATCGCCACGCCGCGCTCGTCGCGCAGGAACAGAAATCCACTGAAGGTCAGGATCGAAATCCCGGTCGCCAGCAACACGTAGCTCGGGCTCACCAAGGGCTTGCTCACGGGAATGACCGCGGCCGCAGCGGCGCCCAGACACGTGAAGAAACCGCCCAGCCCCGAGAGGCGCCGGCGACTTCCGATCACGTCGTCCGAGCGAAGAAGGTCCCCGGCCACGGACGCGAACAACACAACCGACGCCCATCCGAAGGCCGCTACCGGGCCGCCCTGATCCGAAGACGCAATGGCCTCTCGCGCGAACGGGACCATTCCGAAATGGAAGGCGGCCAGCAACGCACCTCCCCCGACGAGACGCGGCACGCGTCCCAGCTCGATGAACGGCAATGCAATGACACCGGCCAAACCGATGGCCTGCAAAACGCCCCAGTCGAAGGTAATCCGCATCTTCCCGACCGCACCGCCCACCAGCCCGATCACGAGAATCGTGAGATACCGCCTTGCAGCGTGCGTATAGGTGGAGATCCGCCCGGCCTTGGCGACGCGCCGGGTGAACGACTGTCGATACATCATGCCCAGGGCAACCAGGAAAAGCGGCGCAACGAGATCGGCAAAGGTCATCGAGTGATCGTGAGCGTGCTTCAAGAACCGCGGCGTGACGGCGAAATACGCCACGAAGTTCACGAGGATCATCGAAACCGTCGCGAACCCGCGGAACTCATCCACCGAGGCCAATCGCCGGGAAACGATATCGACCGTCACTCCGACCGTTCCAGGATACGACGCACCAGGAGGCCGCCTCCCGTCGCGCCGCAGACCAGCCACGGTCCATGAGACGAGCTCAACCACCCGGCGATGCCAACGACCAGGACGATCAAGCCGGAGACGGTGAGGCCGATTCCGACGACCAGCCGCCATTTTTCCGATCTCGGCGTTTCGGTGCGGCGCAGAGGTGGCAAGGTCACGACCATCCCCAAGGTCCAGAGACCGAGAGCGCGTCGCGAAGACCAGCGAGCGCCGAGAGCGGCAGCTTTATGGCTTGGCCGGTCGCTCGAGGAGGCAGAAACCATGGCCGAATGGATCGCTACAGAAGGCAGCGGATCCGTGCTCGGGATTCTCGAAGACTTGCTCGCGCCTGGCCCCGAGCGCCTCGACCCGCAGGAGGGCCGCCCGCAAGTCTTCTACGTGGAAGTCGAGATGCACA
>CAZYWA010000269.1:0-10133 GCA_964650975.1 uncultured bacterium | reverse complement strand
GTCAGGCCATGCGGACTGACGAACCACAGCGTGTGCCGGATGACGAAGAATCCGGGCGCCCAAAGCGCGGCCGCAAAGTAAAAACCGGCCATCGCTACCAACGACTCCCCAGACGCCGCGAGAAGCATTCCATAAACCGAACCGGCCAGAACCAAGACGAGACACGCGACAATAAAATGAAGAAACCAACGAATTGAGCCACTTCGAGCCCGATACCAACTGGGAGCAAGCACATGGCGCAACCTAGCGCTAGTCATCGAGAGCATCAACATAGACTCAGCGAAACTGCGATGCCAACGCCAGCGAATCTGCGATACCAGAGAGGCCGGCACCGGTGACGGTCATATTGAGCGCGCCTGGACCGAGGCCCGACCCTCCGTCGCCCTTCATCGTTCCGTTGATCAACTGAATGACGCTATTTGTCCCAAATTTATGAGATAGCTCCTGGAGGATCTTATTCGTATACGTCGTGGATATATCTGTAGCAAGATCTATCTCAAATTGGTCTGGATCTACGTCATTCCTAATATACCAATAAGGGAACGCCATATGAGTATCCCAGTCAATCCACCCGTGAGGAACTTCGTCCTGATATGAATGAAGAATGTGACCGAGGCTCTGAAGCTTCTCAGCAATATCATCGTCACTCAAGTTCGGCGCGTCGGTGATCCTCTTCGTCCAAATGTCGATCTGCGCGTCGCGTTCCGCCACCGCGGCGGCCAAACTCTGGCCTGGGTCACGCATCGAATGCCAAGGATTGAAAGCATCGCGCTGGTTGTGGATCCCCTGATCCACCCACAGATTGCCAGCGACAACATATTCCAATGCCGGTTTCGAGAATCGAGTCAGAGCATTTTGCGTAATCGACCTGTGCCAATGCCCCCAGAATCGTCCCGATGGATCCAAATGATCGACAGGATTTCCGGCTGCATAGCCGTAAGGTGGCGGTGCGTCGAAGGACAGGTCTCCGTCCTCTTCTAGAGGCGGAATCTCTAGCAAGGGATCCTTCGACGCAAACCTCCCCGTCCCCGGGTCCATCCACCTCGCCCTGAGGTCCGTGAATCCCAGATTCGGGTCCTGAATCTCCCCGAACGCCCTGACGTGGAAGAGCCCATCGATCGCGTTGGGCGTCGAAAGGCGATTCCCGAAGGCGTCGTAGCCGTAGGAAGCGACCACGGTGCCGGCCGTATCGACCACCCTGCGAACGCTATTCTGCCCATCCTTCATTGGGCAGAATACGAATTCGGGCCGGTCGATCGCTTTGGGGCGGGCGGAGTTCGACGCGGCGAGCCCGAGATCGGTTCGCCCGTCGGCACGACCTGGATGTCAGAGATCTCGCCGAGCGGCAGGGCCGGGACGGCCTCCTACGAGAGCGATCCTACACCGATGACCAGGGTCGGCGCGAGAGGCACGATCCCTGCTGACCTTCGCCTGGGCATCAGGGCTTCGAGCGCTCGTCGGTCATGGGGTCGGTGAAGGCCGATCTTCCGACCCCTCACGGGTGCGTGCACGTAGCTGGGCTCGGCGCTCACGTCCACGGCGTCGTTGCCTAACGGGTTCTCGCGAGCGAGTGGCACTCTTGCGGGAGAATTCTTACTCCTTCGGACCCAAATAGCGATACGACGAAATGATGCTGTGTATAAGCGCGATTGCCGGCTTGTATTCAGCACTCGGCGCTATAAGAGTCACGGCATAAATGGCACCACCACCATTCGGCTGCGCAATGACCTCATCCCTCACCCACCTCCCCTCACCAGTTCCGCAGCCGAAAGACGTCCGACGACGAACGCCGCGTAAACCACCGAGATCTACCGGAGTCTCGTCTTCGACTTCGATCGCCTGGAAACCATCTTGCGCGAGATTCTGCCGAATTGCGTCGAGATACGCCCTCGCAGAACGCACCTCCAGCGCATTATTCGCAACCGAGACAAAGAGCCTCGCCCGAGAGCCCGCCAAGATGACCGCCCCATCCCCATCAGACTGCACGGGCACCGCGCACGTCATGCCACCCAAATCGACAGCGAATTCTCTTTCGCTTGAATAAATCTCCGGCGGGCATGGACCGGACTCAGGCACGGTTAAGATACTTCGATAAGTACGAGCAACACAGTCTTCAGCAACAAGGTGCGCGCACCCACAGCCCGCAAGAATCGCCCCAAGGATGCAATCTGCAGCCGTCATGCATGCTAGCGAGTTCTTCAAATACCGAGCTGTCACTTGGAATCTTTCTCACATACATCCATTTCTGGTTTTATCACTCGCGCATCTTCACAATGCCGTGCACCGAAGACCGGAACCTCAGCCTCAATATTTGCCGCAGCCGTTCGGTGTGTCTCGTAATTATTTATGACTGACACCAAGTCGTGCACATAGTTTGGATTCTTGGGTGGCTTGCCATTTTGACCTGAGTCCAATACTGCCTGCGCGAATGCTTGAGGCGTTTGTGCATTCGCTTTAGACAAGTACTGCGCTTCGGTGTCCTGATTCCACCAGTTCACGTAGCTCCAGATATCATTGAAGCATAGATTGTCATGGCCAGCCTGTGTCGAACCAAAGCAATTATTCAATGCGATATTGTGAAGCAACCAAGGAAATTGATCGGGACCATATCCGGATTCGTATGCGGCGAGCCCCCAAAGAAATTGCTCGTTGATGTCCGACATCTGAGCTACGACCGGGATTACGGGCTCCAACCATTTGAAAAATACCGCATAGGAGTAATTCGGTATTGTTTGATTCTTCTTCTTGAGCGCGCACGTCCAAGACCAGAAGCCCGGCGTCACCCCAGCTTCCTCTACAGCGGTGATCTTCAATCCCTGAGGGACAACGTGGAAACCAATATCAGTTGTTAGGAATGAGAGCGCCTGAGCTTCTGGCATCATTCCCGATGGGTCACGATTGTCTATCGGATTCATCGAGGCGTAGAGGAACCTATGGAGACTGCTGGGGTCCTCAGGTCGTCCAGATACCGGATCCCGACTCCCGAACCTCCCCGTCCCCGGGTCCATCCACCTCGCCCTCAAATACGTGAACCCCAGATTCGGGTCCTGCACCTCCCCAAACGCCCTGACGTTGAAGAGCCCATCGATCGCGTTGGGCGCCGAGAGCCGATTCCCGAAGGCGTCGTAGTCGTAGGACGCGACCACGGAGCCGGTCGTATCCACAACCTTGCGCACGGAATTCTGCCCATCCTTCAGCACCCAGTACCGGGCCACCGACCCGGCCCGTTCATCCTTGAACCCGATCAAATCCCCGTCGAGATACACGTAGCTCGAGGCCACCTGGTTCGTCGCCGTGTCCCACTCCGCCAGCATCTGCGCATAGGGTAGTGCCCGGTCGTACACGTACCGACGCTTCTGCAGCACCGGCGGGCTCACCGGCGTCCACTGCTTCATCCGCACGATTCCGTCGGGGCTATAGCTGAAGGTCGCGTTCTGCGCGTCTCCCTGGTTCAGCAACCGATCCCAGGAGTTCCACCCGTACGGGACTGAGCTCTTCGTCGTCATGCGACCGGCCGCGTCCCACTGGTAAGGAACCGCCGCGGCACCCGTCGGCGTCTCGCTCAGCAAGCGGTCGGCCTCGTCGTACGCGTAGGTCGTGTCACCCGCCGCGGCCGAGTCGCTCTTCGACACCCGGTTCCCCACGTCGTCGTACCCGTACCCGAAGGTCCGGTTCCCAGCCGTCGCATCCGTGATCGTCTCACCGGTGAGCCGGTAGAGATCGTCGTAGGACCAGTGCACCGCGCGGCCACTGGCTTCGCTCACGTCCGTGCGGTTTCCGGACGCACCCAGTGTGTATTCGTAGGACGCGATCACGCCGCCGCTCCCATTCTTGTGCGTGATCATGAGCAACCGATTCACCGTGTCGTAGTCGTAATGCGTCGTGAGTCCACCCGGGTAGGTGATCGTGTCTCGGTTCCCATTCGCATCGTAGTCCACATGCACGGTTCCCGATACCCCGGGAATGTGGAGGTCCTTGGGCCGATTGAGCTGGTCGTAGTCGACCCCCACTTGCCCCGTCGGGCCCGGCGCCGTCACCGACGTTCGGTTCCCCACCACGTCGTACCCGTAGCTGACCGAGTCCGCGAAGGCGCCTGCGCCCTCGGGCGACGTGATCGCCGACACCTGCCCGCGATCGTTGTATTGGTAGGTGAGCGCCCGCACCGGAGTGCTTCCATTCGTCCCCGTGACGGTCGACTTCGTGTCGAGCCGGCTGCCCGTGTAGTGGTAGAGGATCTCCTCGTCACCAGTTGAGGGCGTCTCCGACGTCACCCGGTTCATCGTGTCGTAGGCGTAGGTCGTCGTCACGTTGTTGGGATCCGTCTTCGTGAGCCGGTTCCCATTCGCGTCGTAGGTGTAGGTTTCGACCGCGGTCTCTGGCGACCCCGACCCCTGGGAGGTCGTCGGATAGCTCTTGGTCAGCATCCGGCCTAAGGCGTCGTAGGTGAACGCGGTGTCGTGGCTCTTCGCATCCACTTGGTGGATCCGATTCCCCACCTCGTCGTACGCAAAGGTCGTGACCAGCGACCGGGATCCGCCACTATCCGTCAGGTGTTGCGTCACGGTGATGAGGCGGCCCGCCCCGTCGTACCCAAAGTCCGTCTCTTTCCCCGCTTGGTCGAGCGTCGAGGTACGGCGCCCCGCCTGGTCGTAGGTCGTTTGCGTCGAGGTCGCCGGGCTCGTCGGGTAAGTGGTCGTCACGAGCCGACCGTTCGCGTCGTAGTCCGAGGTCGTGGTGTGGTTCTTCGCGTCCGTCACCGCCACCGTGAGCCCGTTCCCGTCGAGCGTGTAGCTCGTCGTCTGGTTCTTGGCGTTCGTGACCGAGGTCCGCCGCCCCGTTCCGGTCTCGTACCCGTAGGTTGTGTGATTTCGGAGCTCGTCCCAGGTGTCGGTCACCTTGCCCGACGTGTCGTAGGCCGTCTCCGTGTAGGTCTGATCCGGGTGGATGGTCTTCGTGAGCCGACCCATCGAGTCGTACTCCGATGTGGTCGTCATCCCGTCCCGGTCCGTCGACGTGAGGCGATGCCCTTCGAGGTCGTAAGAGTAGGACTCATGCGTACTGTCGGCGTAGGTCACCTGACTCAGCTGTCCGAGCTCGTTGTACGTGTTGTGGGTGGTGTTCCCTTGCTTGTCGATCGTGTGATCGACCTGACCCGCCGCGGTGTAGACCGTCTGCGAGATCCCGTTGAGCGGATCGGTGGTCTTCGTGAGCCGGTTGAGGGCGTCGTACGTGGACAGGGTCGTGAGAGACTGGCTTTGACCGTTCACGGTGCGGGTCCGGGTCTCGGTGAGCCGGTTCCCGTTTGCATCGTAGGTGTACTGCGTCGTGTGGTGCTCAGCGTCGGTGCTTGACGTCAGGTTCCCGAAGCCGTCGTAGGTGTTGTCGGTTTCGAGCCCGAGGCCGTTCGCGTCCGACGGCAGGGACGAATCCGACGGGTGCCGCGGGTTCACGACGGTTCGAGTCACGTTGCCGGCGCCGTCGTACGAGTACTCGGTCACCACACCCGAGGAATCCTGGATGGCGGTGCGACGTGTCGGATGGTTCCCGTCGGCGTACCTGTACTGGGTGATGTTCCCCTTGGGATCCGTCGTCGAGGTCAGGTTCCCGTGGTCGTCGTAGACGTTCGTCGTCGTCAGCCTCCCGTGCTGCACGGGATTTGCTGTGAGCAGATGATCGTGATCGGGATCAAGCTTCACCGTCGCTACCTGGTTCGTCCTCGAGTCGAACGTGCGCTCGGTCACCTCCCCGGTAGGTGATGTCGTCCGCGTCTCGTTGTCCGTTCCGGATTGATACTCGTGATAGGTCACCCCACCATCGGGCATGTGTTCTTCGGTGACGTTTCCGCGGTCGTTGTAGACGTAGACCTTGGTGTTTCCGAGGCGGTCGGTCACTTGCTCGGTCTGGCCTCCCACGTCGTGCGTCAGGTCGATGCAGTGATTCTGCGCGTCGCAGGTCGATGTGAGGAGACCCGTGTTGGGGTCGTAGTTGGCACGGATCGCTTGCCGATGCAGCGGGTCGACGATCCCCGTCAGGTCGTGATCGCCGTCGTAGGTGAACGTGGTCGTGTTCTGCGCGGCGTCGATGTACTGCGCCAAGTTCCCGGCCGTGTCGTACTTGTATTGGATCGTGTTCCCGTTGGGATCGATGATCTGGAAGATCCGGCCCTGGCTATCCCGCTTGAATCGGACCGCCTTCCCCGAGGAGTGAACGATCCCGTCTGCGTTGATCGTGAGCTGGTTACCGTCCGTGTCGCTGATCGACTTGAGGCCGTCCGACTTGTCGATGACGTAGGCCGTGCCGTCGTAGGTCGTGAGCTGATACTGGGCCGGATCGAAGACCGTCCCGTAGTCGTCCCCGTCGATCGTCTCGAGCGTGTTCCCGTCGCGAATCAGGCTCGAATGAGTCTGAAGCTGAGTCAGGGTCGCCGTCGTGTTGCCGATCGGCACATAGGTCGGCGTCCAGAACTCGCTATCGTTGAAGGCGACCGGCTGCGGCACAAACTGGAACTGCTCCTGATGCCCGTCGGGCATGGTTACCGCCACGGTCTTCGAGACGTCGGGGTTGAGGCCGTAGTTGGGGATCAACCCGCCGCCCGACTCGAGCTCCCAGTCCGTACCGGGTGGCGTGCTCGGGCGCACGGTGAACGTCTTGACACCGACCGTCCAACCGCTCCCGAAATCTCCCACGGTCTCTCGTCGCCGCGAGTCGTAGGTCCGCTGGACTTGGATCGGGATCCCCGCGAGCGGGATCGACAGATCGGTGAACGTGAGCGCAAAGACCCCCACCTTCATGTTTCCGGTCACGGTGACGCTCGAGTCGAGCCAGACGACGTTCCCGCCGTGGTCCGTCGCCTCGAGGTGGAGGTCGTAGACGTCGTTGACGAGCGTCGTCGGGTCGAGTGTCCCGAGTGTGCCGTCGATGGGAGTCGTCCCCGCGTTGATCACGGTCCAGTCCTGCGTACCGGCGGGGGCAATCTCGAGCGTCCAGGTCGCCAGGTCGTCGTCCGCGACCGACCCGGTCACCGCGACCGGCTTGGTGATTTGGCTCCCGTCGCTCGGGGCCGTCATGGCGATCACCGGCGGGTCGTCCTGGTAGTCCCGCACCACGATGAAGTTCACATTGACGTCTTGGATCGGCGTGCCGGCTGGATGGTTCGGGTCCGAGCCCGAGTAGGTCGGCCACCCCGGCGGAGGATTCGGCAGGTACGCATGCGCGATCAGCAAGTTGGCCTTCGCCGGGACGGGCACGTTCTCAACCGACCACGTCTGCCCCGTCACGGTCGCCTGGAATCCGTTCACATCGACGAGGGCTTCCGAGTCGCTGATCGTTCCGGTCACGGTGATCGAGGTCGCCGCACCGTCCACGTGGACCGTGGGCGGCGGATCCTGCGACTGGCCGGCGGTGGCGATGGGGTTCGTCACCTGGATCTCATAGACCCCGCTGGTCACGTGCGTGACCGATACGGTTGCCTGAGCCGTCTGGGACGACCCGAGGTGAGCGGTCGCCGTGATCGTGTTGACCCCGGATACCGTGAGTGGCACCTGCGCCGTGAAGCTTCCGTTGGTCACCGTCGCGGACTGACCATTGACGTCCACGGTCGCGAGCGGATCGGTCGTACTACCCGAAACGGTGACGGTGTTCTCGGCGGTCACGACCCCAGGACCCGGCGTACTGATCTGGATGCCGAGCACTCCAGCGCCCGTCCGAGTAATCGTGACCTGAGCGAATGCCGACTGCGTTCCGAGGACGGCGCTGATCCGGAAGGTGTTGGCCCCATTGGCCAGCGTCACCGGCACGTCAAAGACGCCGTTCGTGGCCGAGATGGGGGTTCCGCCGAGCGAAAGTGTCGCGTTCGCGGGCTCGACGGTGCCGTGCAATGTCGTCTGGCCGGCCGGTGTCTGCGAACCGTCCGCGGGGCTCAAGATGGTGACGTGAAGCGGAGTCGTCCCCTTGGTCCCCGTCACCGTGGCGATTGCTACGTCGTCGCCCACCTGGGCCGAGGCCGTAATGACGTTGGTGCCGTCCACGAGAGGCACCCGCTCCGCCGTCCAGTTGAGACCGGTCAACTGAGCCCGGACTCCTTGAACCATGACAATCGACCGTGCATCGGAAACCGTTCCCTGGACGGTCATCGTCGCGTCGTTCACCGCGAACCCATTGGTTGGATTCGTGATCGCGATCGAATGCAACGACGATCCAACGCGAGTCACCGTGATCGAATAGGTCTGTGTGACCGGAGTTCTGCCGCCGAACGGGAACGGCTCGGCCACGGTGAGCGTCAGGACATTGGAGCCGAGACTGAGGGGGAACGCATTGAGCTGCCACCAACCGTGATCGTCCGCGACGACCGGTACGCCATTGACATTCATGACGGCGTCTTGAATGTCGACCCAGCCCCGCAGCGTGATCGAGTCAGCGTCGATCTTCATTCCATCTTGCGGGAACTCGTATGCCGCCGAGAGGTCCCCATGATTTGAATCGACCGCCCCGACGACGCCCACCTGGGCACTCGCCGCAATGGTGCCGAAGGTTGCGGTCGCCTGAATCGTATTCGGGACCTCCCACCAGGGGTCTTTCGCCATGCCGTTCGTGGCGCCCCAGGCCGCGGTCACCGATACGTCGTGCGCGACGAAAAGGCCACCGCCAACCGTCGCCGAAATCCCATTGACCGTGACGTCTGCTGAATCGGTCGACACGCGACCGTAGACGTCCGTTGCATAGGTGCCCGTCATCAATCCGTCGTAGGGATAGTCAATCGCGATCGTGAGCGGCGGATGATCGAGCGGCCGATCGACCGTGATGGCGTCGACGGCCGTGACGCCCGCGTCGTGCGCCACAGCCGGCACGATGTTGAGCCCAGGCCCCAGCGTCACGCTGCGAGCGTTGAAACTCCCGGACGAGTCCACGGTTGCGTTGGTGTTCGCCACCGTCACCGTCGCCGCCGGGTCGGTCACCGTCCCGTCGACCGTGATGGCGCTCGCCGCTTCCGGCACGGCACTTCCCGAGTCGGGATGCGCAATCCGAATGGAAAGATCGGAGCCCGGTACACGGGTCACGGTGACGCTCGTCGCGAGCGTCTGAGTTCCTTTGACACCGTGCGCGGTGAGAATGTTCTGGCCCAGCGTGAGCGGGACGCCAACCGCAACAAAGTCGTCGCGATCGTCGTTCAAGACCGCGGTGACCCCGTTGACGGTCACCGAATCGAGGCCGCGGCCGCCCCGGCCGTAAACCGTGACCGAGGAGGCGCGCACGTGGTCGCCATGCGCGGGCGCACCGATCGAGAGACAGGTCGAGAGCTGGCAGGCCACGGGATCGATCGTGGCTCCCGTAAAGGGTAAATCTTGGGTGGCGGCGAGGTGGGCCACGCCGTTCAGGGCCAAGGTCATCATGTCCGGTGAGAGACCCGCGCCTCCGTAGCAGTGGCCGTCGACGTTCGAGATGCTCGAATTCTCGAGGTAAATGGCACCTCGCCCGTGGCCCATCTCGAAGCTCGCCAGGTGCGTGCCGTTCAAGCTCGTCAGGACCGCCGATCCAGAGGGTCCGAGATCCCCGAAGAAGGAAGCGTGACTCGCGAGCTGCGAAAGCGGATTCGGGAGGGTCCCGAAGGGTCCTGCCACCAACGGCGAGAGCGGGTCCGCCACTGTCATGTTGAGGTTGTCGGGCTCCGGAACATTGATCGGTGTCGCGCCGAAGAACTGCCCCGGTTCGGTGAGATCCGACGCCTCGGGATAAAGCTGCAGCCCACCGCCCGATTCGGACACAAAGGCGTGGAGCGACTGCGTGATGCACGAGCTCCAGGCCTGGCCATCGAAGTCGTGATTGACGTCGAGAACGAGATCGAGCCCGGCCAGCATGGCCGGCTGGAACGTCTGGTCCTTCGGTAAGGGATGAATCTCGACGGTCCGCGCCACTTTGCCTCGGGGACCGAAGTTTCGCGGGTCGAGCAGCGCTTGCCGCAACTGGCTGTAGCGAAGACCCGTGTCGAGATTCATGAAGTCCGGGGGCTCAGCGTCCGGACAGTGCTGCGGGAAGAGTGCGTGATAGTCCGGCACACTCATCGTGAAGGTGCCGATCTTGAGTTTTGTGGGGTCGCGCGGCACCTGCGGGATTGCGTTCGCGAAGGGACAGAAGTT
>CAZYWA010000268.1:2060-10134 GCA_964650975.1 uncultured bacterium | reverse complement strand
CGGCGCCCCGCCGGGGGGGGGGGCCCCAATCAATGCGGCTTTTTGTGGGGGGGGGGGGTTTTAAACCCCCCCCGACAAGACTCGTCGAGCTTGCCCAGGTGGCGGATGTCCTTGCCCTTCACCATGAACACCACTTGCTCGGCGAGGTTGGTGCCGTGGTCGCCCATGCGCTCGAGGTACTTGGCCACCGACTGGGTGTGGATGCCGCGGGTGATGGCGGCCTGGTCGCGCAGCATGACCTCCATCACCGAGCGGAAGATCTGGTGGTAGAGCGAGTCGACCTCGTGGTCGCGCTCGATCACCAGGCCGGCCTTGATCTCGTCGCGGGCCACGAACGCGTCGATGGCGTCGCGGACCATCGACTGCACCACCGCGGCCATGCGCGCCACGTCTTCCTGGGTCCGTAGCTGCGGCTGCCCGTTGAGGTCGAGCGCCCGCTCGCAGACGTTCACGGCCAGGTCGCCGATCCGCTCCAGGTCGGTCACCATCTTGAGGGCCAGCGTCACGAAGCGCAGGTCCGATCCCAGCGGCTGGCGGCGCGCCAGCACCCGCAGGCACAGCTCGTCGGTTTCCACCTCGGCGCGGTTCACCTTGTGATCGGCTTCGATGGTGCGCTTCGCGAGCTCCGAGTCGCGCTCCACCAGCGAGCGCACCGAGTTGGCGATCATCTCCTCGACGCGTCCCGCCATGCGCAGCAGCCGATGGCGGATCTCCTGCAGCTCCGCCTCGAACTCGCGATCGGTGTGTCCCTTGTCGGGTCCTCGTTCCATGGTGCCCATCCGTTCCCTCCGCCGATCCCGCGGCGCATTATCTAGCCGAACTTGCCGGTGATGTAGTCCTCGGTGCGCTGGTCGCGGGGTGCGGTGAACACCTGGTCGGTGTCGCCGTCCTCGACGAGGTCGCCGCTCAGGAAGAACGCGGTGCGGTCCGACACGCGCGTCGCTTGCTGCATGTTGTGGGTCACGATCACGATCGTGTAGCCGAGGCGCAGCTCGTGGAGCAGGTCCTCGATCCGCGCCGTGGCGATCGGGTCGAGCGCCGAGCACGGCTCGTCCATGAGCAGCACCTCGGGGTCGACGGCGAGCGCTCGCGCGATGCAGAGCCGCTGCTGCTGCCCGCCCGAGAGGCTCACTCCCGGGCGCTCGAGCGTGTCCTTCACCTCTTCCCAGAGCGCCGCCTGGCGCAGCGCGCGCTCCACGATCTCGGCGGCGGCGGCGGAATCGAGGCGCGAGGTGAGCCTGAGCCCGGAGAGCACGTTGTCGCGGATGCTCATGGTGGGGAACGGGTTGGGCTTCTGGAACACCATGCCGACGCGGCGCCTGAGCTCGACCGGATCCATCGCGCGGTCGTAGATGTTGTGCGAATCGAGCTCGACTCTTCCCTCGAGCCTGGCCCCCGGCACCAGCTCGTGCATCCGGTTCAGGCAGCGGATGAACGTGGATTTGCCGCAGCCGGACGGTCCGATGATCGCGGTCACGCGCTTCTCGGGGATCTCGAGATCGATGGTGCGCAGCACCTGCCGCTCGCCGAACCACGCCGAGACGCGGCTCGCCGACATCTTGGACGGCAGCCGCGGAGCGGCGGGCGGCGGCGCGCCCGGCGCCGCCCGCGGGCGCCGGGGAAGGACGTTCGATGTGCGTTCGTCGAAGCCCATGGCCACACCCTATCCAACGAAATCCGCCGCGGTCGCGCACCCGGCTGGGGTGAGCGGCCGCGGCGGCGATGACGAGCGCCGGACGGAGATCAGAACGAATACTGGGCGTCCACCTGCAGCCGGTTGAGGGTGGCGTTCGACTTCCCGGCCGGAGCGTCGATGAAGGTCACGAAGTGGTTCTTGACGCTCAGCACCAGCCGGCTGAGCGGCATCCACTCGAGCTTGATCGCCGGGCCCTTGAGGTTGGTTCCGCCGCTCTTGCCGAAGTCGCTGAAGCTGAGCGCCGAGATCACCGCGTTGGTCTCGGTCTGGGCGTACATCGCGGAGACCGCGAAGTCGCCGGGATTCACCGTCTGGCCCAGCGAGGCGCCGATCCAGTAACCGTCGGGCTTGCGCTGCGCCGCGGTGTTGTGCGCGAAGTCGACGAACACCGTGGCCGGCCACGAGCTCGACCAGGTGGGGATGCCGACCTGCACGTTCGGATTCAGGATGTTGAACCCGCCCCGGTAGCGGACGATCGGGTTCGCGGGGTCCACCTTGAGCGGCGTGCCGCCCGCGACGGTGCCGTCCTTCAGCACCACGTCGTTGGTGATCGTGAGGACGGTGTCGGTGTTGGCCTGCTGGGCGATGCGGTTGGCGTTCGACAGGTAGTAGTCGCCGAAGCTCACCGTCACGGTGGCCGCGCCGAGGCCGAGCGAGGTCAGGCCCTGGCCGCCGAAGATCCAGGAGTCGGAGGCGGTGGCCATCTCCTGCGCGCTCCACTCGGCGCCTTGCAGCGTGAGCTTGCGCACCAGGCCGTCCTTCGAGTCGACCAGGCTGGCGACTTCGTTGAAGCCCTCGGGCGTGATGTCGTCGTCGAACACCAGCTCGGAGCCCATCTGCGCCTTGGGGCGCACCACGGTGCCCGGCAGCTTGCCGCCGGTGAGCGTCAGGTATGGGCGGTCCCAGCCGAAGGTGCTCGACGGCTTGAACGTCAGGTACGCCTGATCGAGCGACACGGGCTTCCTGGTGAACAGGTTGGTGAGCGTCTGGTTGGTCGAGATCGGGTCGTTGGGGTCGCCGGTCGCGATCCGCACCGTGCCGTCGAGCTCGTCGCTCGCCTTGGCCGTGACGCCCAGGCGGGCGCGCACCCGGAAGCGGTCCCGGTCGTCGACGTCCTTCTGGTAGAAACCCTCACCGCGAACACGCATGTCCCCGAACAAGCTGAAACGGTCGAGCCACTCCTGGCCGGGCTTCGCGGCGGCGGTCTTGGCCTTGGCCGCGGCGTCGGCGTCGAGCTGCGCGAGCAGCGCCTGGTACTGCTCTTCGGTGATTTCGCCCTTGGCGCGCAGGATCACGAGCAGCTCTCGCGTGGTGTCGGTCGCGCGCGCGCGACCCCCGAAGGCCACCAGCGCCAGCAATGCGAGCCCAACGACTGCGATGAATCGCCTCTTCACGTTCTCTCCCCCATCGGGATTTCCCCGAGTCTCGAACCTTGCCTTCGATTGATCGACGATGGCCCGGAGGGTAGAGAAACTCTGTGACTTCTCTGTGACGGACGCGGAACGTTTTGCCCGGTGACGTTCGGACGCGGGCGGATCACGGCGCGCGCGGCAGGGTGATCCAGAAACACGAGCCGTGCGGGGTGACCGGGTCGAGACCGGCGCGGCCGCCCATCGCCTCGACCAGGTGCTTGACGATCGCGAGCCCCAGACCGGTGCCGCCCATTTCCCGCGAGCGGCCGGCATCGATCCGGTAGAAGCGCTCGAACACCCGCGACCGCTGGTGCGCGGGAATGCCGGGGCCGTCGTCGATCACCTCGATGCGCACCGCTTCGCCCGCCGGCCGCGCGCCCACCGTGACGTGCCCACCCTCGGCCGTGTACTTGACCGCGTTGTCGAGCAGGTTGCCGAGCAGGTCCTCGAGCGCGTTCTCGTCGGCCCACACCGCCGTGATCCCGCCCGTGGCCTCGGCCTCGCGGAGCTCGATGCCCTTGGCGCGCGCGGCCTCCGCGAGCAGCGCCATGGCGCGACGCGCGGTCTCGCGGGCGTCCACCTCCTGCGGCTCGAGCGGGTAGGCGCCCGCTTCGATCCGTGACAGGTCGAGCAAGTCGTCGATGATCCGTCCCAGCCGCGTCGCGCTGCGCACCATCGCTTCGAGAAACTCCGGAGCCCGCTCCGCGTCCTCGAGCGCTCCACCGGCCAAGGTCTCGGCGTTGGCGAGGATCGCCGCGACCGGCGTGCGCAGCTCGTGCGACACGTTGGCGACGAAATCGCGGCGGACCTTCTCGAGGCGGCGGATCTCGGTCACGTCGTGGAGCACCACCACGCAGCCGCCCGCGCGCTGCGGAGTCACGCGCGCCAGCACCGCCGTGGGGCGCTCGCCCACCAGCTCGAGCTCGACCGACGCCGGCGCCCCTTTGGCCGCCGCGCCGCGCACCGCGTCGTCGAGGGCGGGCACCCGCAGCAGCTCGAGCAGCGTGCGGTCGGTACGCGGCTGGGCCAGGCCGAGGAGATCGAGCGCGGCGCGGTTCATGAGGGTCACGCGGCCGCCGGTGTCGAGCGCCAGCACCGCCTCGCTCATGCCTTCGAGCACCGCCTCCACCCGGGTGCGCTCGCTGGCGAGCGCCGCGACGGTCCGGTCGAGCTGCTCGGCCAGCTTGTTGATCGAGCCGCCGAGGCCGCCCAGCTCGTCCTTGGACGCGACCGCGATCCGCGACGTGGGCTGCCCCGAGGCGATGGCGCTGGCGCTCTCGACCAAGCCGCGCACGGTGCGCGTGAGCCAGTGCGAGGCGAGGGCGCTCATGCCGACGGCGAGGCCCAGGCCGACGGCACTCCCCAGCACCACCAGCCAGCGGATGCGGCGCACCACCTCGCTCACGTCCTTGAGCGGCAGCGCCACGCGCACCAGCCCGGCGCCGTCGTGAAACGGCACCGCGATGTAGAGCAGGTCGGTGTGGATGGTCTTGCTGTAGCGGCGCGACACGCCGAAGCCGGCCTTCACCGCGTCGCGCAGCTCGGGCCGGTTGGCGTGGTTCTCGACCGCGCGCACCTCGTCGGCGGTGAGATCGGAGTCGCCCAGCACGGTGCCGTCACGATTCACGATGGTCACGCGCGCGCCCAGCGCCTCGCCCAGGCGGTCGGCGAGCGGATCGAGCCCGTCGACGGTGTGCGGAGCGCCCGACGATTCGATCGCGACGCGCGCCGACGCGGCCGAGTGCCGGAGCTCGGTCTCGATCCGCGTCTCGAGCCAGCCGCGCAGCTCGGTCTCGAGGAAGAGGCCGCTGGCCAGCACCACCAGCGCGACCAGCGCTACGGAGACGAGGAACAGCTTGCCGCGAATGCCGAGCTTCAATGGTTCCTCGGGGCGCTTTTCACGGGGCGCCACCCCCGAGTCGGCTCGCTTCGCTCGGCGTCGCGCCAGCGGCGCGACCGATCTTCGCTCATTTCAGATTCCCTCATGACGGACGCGCGATCGATCGCTGCCCACCCTGGGACCCGGTGGGCCTCCAAGGCGAATTCGTGAGGTCGCGATCGATTGCCTGGAGCGCGCGCGGTCTCTCGCGCGCGAGCGGACGATCGGGTCACTTCAGCTACCGGCCTCGGCCTTGAACCGGTAGCCGACGCCGCGCAGGGTCTCGATGTAGTCGCCCGCCGCGCCGAGCTTCTCGCGCAGCCGTTTGATGTGGGTGTCGACGGTGCGGGTGGTGACGTCGGCCTGGATGCCCCACACGTCGTCGAGCAGCCGGTCGCGGGTCTGCACGCGGCCCTTGCGGCCGAGCAGCGTCACCAGCAACCGGAACTCGAGGGCGGTGAGCGTGATCTCCTCGTCACCCACCCAGGTGCGGTGGCCGGGCACGTCGATGCGCAGCGTGCCGAAGCGCAGCTCTTCTTCCTCGTCGTCCTCGGTGACCGCCTCGCTGGGATTGGCGCGGCGCAGCACCGCGCGCACCCGCAGCATCAGCTCGCGCAAGCTGAACGGCTTCGCGACATAGTCGTCGGCGCCCACCTCGAAGCCCACCACACGGTCGATCTCGTCGGTCTTGGCGGTGAGCATGATCACCGGGACCTTGCGCGTGCGTCCGTCCTGGCGAAGCTTGCGGCAGATCTCGGTGCCCGACATGTCGGGCAGCATGAGATCGAGCAGCACCAGGTCGGGCGGCGGATCGCGCGTCAAGAGGTCGAGCGCGGCCTTGCCGTTCCGCGCGCTGCGGGTCTCGAAGCCCTCGCGCTCGAGCGTGTACTCGAGCGTGCGGACCAGATCGGGCTCGTCGTCGACGATGAGAATCCAGCGGGACAGTGCTGACATGGCGAAGCCGAATCTGGTCGCCGACAGTGTCGCTCCCGTGACGTCTCCGTGACAGCCTCGAAGATTCGCGGTGCCCGGACGGGCTCGGAAGGTGTGGACCAATTCGGATCGGCCCGGAGCGCGTCCCCCGACCGAGCTCCTGCTGTTTGGAGGGACGCGGTCCCTCGCGTCCGCGGCGTCTGAACCAAGATGGAGGTCTGCGGCTGCGAGGGACCGCAGCCCTCCGACTAGCAGGCGCAGACGCTCGAGCGGCTTTCCCGCCACGCATGCCGCTCAACCAAGCGGCCGAAGTTCTTTCGTCTACACCTTCTCAGCGCGCGTGAGGTTCCTTGTCAGTCGGTTCGGGGACGCTTCCACTCGCCGTCACCCACCGAACCGACTGCTCACGTGGATCTCGTGCCGGCGCCGAGAGGCGCCCGGCGAACGCAGTGAGCCGACTCGGGGGTGGGGCCTCGAAAAAATCGCGCCCGGTGGGGTGCGGGGTCTTCGCAAGACCCCAGAGACGTGTTCGGGGCGGGGGGGGGGTGAAGGCCCCCGGGGAGATTCAGCACGCCGGGCGCACGACCTTCGTCACGGATGGATCGAGCGAGATCTCGGCCACCGATCCAGGCGGGAAGTCGTAGCGAAACTCGGCGAGGCTGTCGCACACCACGACTCCGTGGGTGTCGTTGTTGGAGGTGATCCGGATGGCGGTGCCTTCCTCGACGGTCGCTTCGGTGATCGCGTTGTGCTTGGGATTGAGCGACGGCTCGCGGGCCAGCACCTTGAGCCGGCGCGCGGTGCGTTCGAAGGGCTTGCCGCCCGCGTAGCGTGCGGCGCTCGAGTACCAGCCGGTCGAGCCCGCGCCGTTCACCACCAGCGTGCCGGAACCGCGGTGAGTGGTCTCCTGGGCGCCGAGGGTCACCACGTTGTAGCTCGACACCACCGACTCTCGCTCGCCCAGGAAGCACTCGGTGACGGCGGGCTCGATGACGCGGCCGTCGAGGGCGGTGCGGATCCGCGGCCACTCCTCGATCTCGGTCGCGCCTCGCTCCAGCGCCTTCAGCAATCCCCCCAGGTCGTTGCTCGAAAATCCGAGCAGCGCTCCCTCGCTGGTCAGCGGGTCCGAGTTGAGGCCCAGGATCGGCGCATGGGTGTAGTGCGCCACGAACGTGAAGTGGTTGTCGCCGCCCAGCGCGATGACCAGATCGGCGTCCCGGAGCGACTCCTTCGAGAGCTGGTCGCGCTGCACCACCTGCGCCTCGGGGAACGCGCGCGCGACCTGGTCGAGACACTGCTTCTGGCGATCGTGGCTGCCCAGGATCCGGGTCGCGTCGACGTTGCGCGCCCGGTAGAGCTCGAGCATCTCCGCCTGGGTACGGTTGTAACGGTGGGTGTCGTACTCGAGGCCCGTGAGCTTGGGCACCAGCACGACGCGATCGAGCTTCATTCCTGGTCCGACGGCGCGGCCTCGGCGGCGCCCGTCACGGGGCTGGGGCCGAGCGCCGTGAGCTCGCGGGTCAGATCGTCGACGCGCGCCGGATCGACCCGGCGGGCGACGCCGATGCGCTCACGCAGGAACGCGCGCTTGAGCTCGCGGTGACGGGGCTCGAACTCGGCCAGGATCTGCGCCAGCGGACGGGTGGGTTTGCCCATGTTCCCGACCGTGTCGGCGCTCTGCTGCCCGCCCTGAAAGAGTCTTTTCGCGGCACTCGCGACTCCAGAGCCGAAGGCGCTCAAGCCGCGTCCGATGCTGGAGAAGAAGTCGCCGCCGCCCGAGTCGCCCGGCGGCGGCGCGCCGGCACCGGCGGCGCTGGGTGGCGGCGACGTGGTCATGGCCGAGCCGGCGTCGACCGTGGCCTGGCCGAGCTTGAGCACGCTCTCGATGCCCGCGACCGCGAGCTGGCTCACCACGTCGAAACTCACGTTGCCGAGCTTGAGCAGGTGCCCGAGCGGTAGCTGGAACACCGACACCAGCGCGCTGTTCCGGTCGATGGTGGGCCGGAAGAGATTGCCGGTGAAGGGCGCCTTCATCTCGGTGCCGGTCTCGGCGACGGTCACCGTGATGAGGCCGGTCTTGATGTCGGCGTTGGTGGCGTGCACGTCGAGCAGCACGTGGATCCAGTCGCCTCCCAGCGCGGTGCTGCCGCTGCC
>CAZYWA010000268.1:0-2050 GCA_964650975.1 uncultured bacterium | reverse complement strand
ACGTCGAAGCCGGTGAGCGCCACCAAGAGCGTCACGGTGGGAGTCTCGCGCCACGGCTCGGCCCAGCCGCGCGCGTGCAGCCACCCCGGCTGAGCGGCTTGCGCGATGCGCCCGTCGATGCGCAGGTCCATCAGTGGATTCCCGTAGGGCGATCCCTGATACTGGAAGTCGCGAACATCGACGGCGAGCTCCCGGATCTCGAGGTGCACGGGGTTCGACACGTCGGACAGCGGATCGTCGTACATCAGCGTTCCACCGGTGATCTGCGCGTGGCGAAGGAAGAAGACCGGTTTCGGTCCGGGCACGGGACTCGCCGCGGCGGTCCCTGCCGGTGCCGGTGCCGGTGCCTGGGCCAGCACCGGCTTGGGCGCGGGCTGGGGCGGTGGCGGCGTCGCGGGGTCGCTGGCGGCCGGCTTCTTGAGCCCGAGCACCGCCTGCAGGTTGGTCCAGCCCGGCTCGAGCAGCCGCACGCGCACCACCGGCTCTTCGATCAGCACGTCCTCGACCGGGTAAGGGGCCTTGCTGATCTTGAACGGCTCGACGCGAGCGTCGATGCGCTTGGCGGAAAAGACCGGCGCCTTCTCCACCCCTCCGGCACGCATCACGCTCACGCCTTCGATCGACACCGTTCCCGCGAGCGGGGCCGAGCGCAGCGTGGCCGCGGTGATCGGTCCCTTGATCTGGGGCACCTCGACGGTCACGCCCGCCAGGCGCAGCTCCAGGGGAAAGAATCCGAGATGGACGCTGTCGGCGGTGAGCTTGCCGGAGATGAGCGGGCTGATCCGGGGCAGTGCCAGCTCGAGCAGCAACCGATCGCGCTCCACGACCAGCACCACGATCATGAGGGCGATCGCCCCCAGCGCTCCCGCCAGTACCCGCCACAGGCGCCGCCGCGGCGCCGCCGGAACGCCGCCGCCGGCCGCGGGCGAGGTCGCGCCGTCGGGGCTCGCGGAAGCGGGACTCTCTGCCATCGCGGAGGAATCGAGGAGCCGCGCCAGCGGCGGGCCGGGGTGCGCTTGTTTAGCACCGCCCTCGGTGGCGCGGCTCGTATAATATGCGCCTTCTTCCTCTCCGACCCCTCCGGGAGACGCATCGATGGCCGACACGTCTCGCAACAGCTTCGGCGCCCGCTCGACCCTGCGGGTGGGTGACCGTACCGTCGCGATCTTCGATCTGACCGAGCTCGAGCGCACCGGTGTCGCGTCGCTCGACCGGCTGCCGTTCTCGCTGCGCATCCTGCTCGAGAACCTGCTGCGCCGCGAGGACGGCGTGTCGGTCACCGCCGACTCGATCCAGGCGCTCGCCAGGTGGAAGCCACGGGACGCGGATCGTCCCGAGATCGCCTTCATGCCGGCGCGGGTGCTGCTCCAGGACTTCACCGGCGTGCCGGTGGTGGTGGACCTCGCCGCGATGCGCGACGCGATGAAGAAGCTGGGCGGCGACCCCAAGAAGATCAATCCGCTGGTGCCGGCCGAGCTGGTGATCGACCACTCGGTGCAGGTCGACGCGTTCGGCAACGCGCAGGCGCTGCGTCACAACGCGGAGCTCGAGTTCGAGCGCAACCGCGAGCGCTACGCGTTCCTGCGCTGGGGCCAGAAGGCGTTCGACAACTTCAAGGTGGTGCCGCCCGACACCGGCATCGTCCACCAGGTGAACCTCGAGTTCCTGGCCCGGGTGGTGATGACCGCGAACGGCGGCGACGAGCACACCGCGTTTCCCGACACCGTGGTGGGCACCGACTCGCACACCACCATGATCAACGGTCTCGGCGTTCTCGGCTGGGGCGTGGGCGGCATCGAGGCCGAGGCCGCGATGCTCGGTCAGCCGGCGTCGATGCTGATCCCCGACGTGGTCGGCGTGAGGATGCACGGCGCCTTGCCCGAAGGGACCACCGCGACCGACCTGGTGCTCCGCGTCACCGAGATGCTCCGCAAGCACGGCGTGGTCGGGAAATTCGTCGAGTTCTTCGGACCGGGCTTGAAGGACCTGCCGCTCGCCGATCGCGCCACCATCGCCAACATGGCGCCCGAGTACGGCGCCACCTGCGGCA
>CAZYWA010000267.1:0-10182 GCA_964650975.1 uncultured bacterium | reverse complement strand
AGCTCCAGGTGCCGGTGGAACGACTCGTCGCGATCGGGTGGCGCCTCGAAGCAGATCACGTGGCGGAGCGAGTCGATCTCGTGGGCCAAGCGCATCGCGACCTGGTGGATCTTGGCGTTCGCGACCAGAAGCACGACCGCGCCCGAGTCGCGCAGGATGTACTCCCAGTCCTTGGGCGATTGCGCCTCGTACATCGGCACGTACTGGGCGCCGAGACCGTAGGTGGCGTAGGCCGCGACCGCCCACTCGACGCAGTTGTCCGAGATCACCGCGACCCTGTCGCCGGCGCGGACGCCCAGGAGCGCCAGCGCCGCGCGGAACTGGTCCACGCGCTCGGCGAGCTGGCCGTAGCTGGTCCACTGGTACTCGGCGCCCACCTTGGTCCCGAAGAGCGGCCGCGCCGCATGCTCGCGGCACGCGCGCTCCTGCATCTCGACCAGCGATCGCGGCGGCGCCGCCTGGGGCTGGGTTTCCATCGGTGAGCTCTCCCGCTGCGCTCCTGGATCCTAGACGATCGGTCGTACCGATTTCAGGGATCGAGCCGTGACGAAACACGAAAGCGGGAGGTTACGCCCATGGCGCTCCGGCTGCCGTAGGCGACTCGGCTCGTCGCTCGACGGTGGGCCCGGTTTTTCCTGGTGCGAGAGCCGAGCGCCGGGCTAGGATGCGCCCGAGAGCCGAGCCTGCCGGTCCTCGTCGTGGAGGTGTGATCATGGGCGAGTGGGTTGTCAACTTCTTCACCATGCTGGTCGCACCGTTCGTGATCACGGTCCTCGGAGTGCGCTGGCGAACCTCCGGTCGGTGGACGTACTGGGTCGGAGCACTCGTCGTTCTGGCGGTGGTGTGCCTCGGGTTCACCGCGGCGATCGAGGCGCGCCAGGCTCGCGACCTCTTCATTCCCGGCATGCTGTTCTCCGCCTCGTCCGTGACCACGCTCTGCGTGCTCCGCCAGGGTTGGGCGCACCGGTGGAAACACTTGCCGCTCGTCCTCGGGCTGCTGACTTACGAGGCAACCTGGTACGTGGGTGTCATGGGCATCACCGAGCTAGGCTGGATCGGGACCCCGCACCACCCGACCGAGTAGGTAGGCAGCGCTGGGTGACCGCAAAGCGGTGCGACGCCAGCGCGGGGCTCACGAGCTGAAGAGAGGGCTGGCTCGCCGGCCCGAGCTTCGCGTCGCCCGTCCGAGCATGGCAACGGCCGGGGCACGGCCGGCGTCGTGCTGTCGAACGGGAGCCGCTCCGAGCCGTGGAAGGGCGGAGGCTGCTATCGAAGTCGCTTCGCCGGCTCGACGGGGAGCGGAGCGGCGCCGCGGAGAAGCTGCAGGGGCTGGGCATGGCGGGGAATTTCACGTTCCCCCGTGCGTTTCTGCTGCGCCTGTTCGCGTGGGGCTGATCTCGCAGCCCGCCGGCGCCGGTGGGTGGCGGCGGGCTCGACCAGCGGCTGATAGCCGAAGAGCCGGCGCTGCTTGATCACGTCCGCGACCTCCACCGGGACCATGTTTTCCCAGCGCCGGTCGCCGGTGCCGATCATGCGCAGTGCGTCGCGTGAATACATCCCGAGACAATCCACGTTCACATCGTCGAGCTGGCGGATCGAGCCGTGTTCCAGCAGATACGCGTGGAGGTTTCGCAAGCCGTCCGGCACGGTGAGGTTCTGGGCGGTCACGCGCTCTCGCCCGTCTGGACCGAGCATCGGGTAGATGTAGAGCCTGAGATCGTTCTTGAAGAGCCGCCCGAACGATTCGAGGATCCCGCCTTCGAGCGCCTCGTAGTAGCGCTCGTCGAAGAGCTCGAGCAGCGAGCCGGCGCCCATCGTGATCGCGATCCGGGCACCCTTGGTGTAGCGGGCCAGGTACGCGGCCAGCCGGTAGTACTCGAAGTAATCGGAGATCAGCACCGTCTTGCCGGAGGACGCGAGCATGTCGGCGCGGGCCAGGAAATCGGCACAGTTCACGTCGCCGCCTGGGTCGCGCAGGTTGCGCATGGTGAGCTCCATGAGCTCCACCACCGGGCCGGACTCGGGTTGCAGGTCGGCTTCGAAGCGCTCGCGCGCGGCGCGCAGCATGTCGATGTTGACGTGGCAGACCGGTCGGAAGCTGCCGCGCTCGATCAGCACGTTCTTCTTGTAGAGCACCTCGGAGGGCTGCAGCACCGTGCCGCTCGGGTCGAACATCGCGGCGCCGGAAAGGCCGAGCTGCACCAGCTTCATCGCCATCAGCCGGTTGTCGACCTGGCGGAACTCGATGCCGGAGAGCTCGATCATGTCGATCGCGATCCGCTGCGTGGTGAGCCCGTCGAGCAGCGACTCGATCAGGAGATCGGGATCGGCGTAGAGGTAGAAGGCACCGTAGAGGAGATTCACGCCGAGGATGCCGAGCGCCTCCTGCTGCAGCGCATTCTCGTTGTCCAGCATTCGCACGTGCAGGATGAGCTGGCTGTCCTGGTCGCGAGGCCGCGACTGGAACTTGACGCCGATCCAGCCGTGGCAGTCGTTGGTGCCCTTGAAATTGCGGGCCGAGACGGTGTCCGCGAACGCGAAGAACGAGGTGTCGCTGCCGCGGCCGTCGCTCAGGCGGCCGAGATTGAGCGCGTGCTCGTGATCGAGCATCGCCTGCAGTCGCTGGCGGCACACGTAGCGGTCGGCCTTGCCGTAGATCGCGTCGCTCACGGTCATGTCGTAAGCCGACATGCTCTTGGCGATGGTGCCGGCGGCGCCGCCCACCCGGAAGAACCAGCGCACGACTTCCTGGCCCGCGCCGATCTCGGCGAACGTGCCGTAGCGGTGCTGGTCGAGATTGATCTCGAGCGCCTTGGTGTGAGTGTCGACGACCCGGGATCCGGTTCGAGAGCGCATCGGCATGGCCGACGTGTCATCGGCAGGGACGAGTGGAAGCTTGAGCCGCCGGATGCATCAGGGTCGGGCCGCGCCCCCACCGGTCGTCGAGCCTGGCCCGTGGCGATGAATCGAAAAATGTTCTTGATATCCATTGAAATAGGTATCCTCACTCGCCGTCGAATGCATTCGACGCACCCTCCTCATGACGCCGGATACGCGAATTCTTGCGAGCGATCGGTTCTCGCTGTCGTTGACGCCCTGACGCTGCGGTGCGGCCATGATCCCATCGGATCGGTCTCGGGACGGGATCCGAGCGCGGAGGATGCCGCGCGCGGCGGCCCTCTTCGTCGCGCTGGTGGGCGCGACGGTGCTCGCGGGATGGGCGCTCCAGATCCCGGGGCTCGAGAGCCTTCTTCCCGGCGGCGGGACGATGAAGGCCAACACGGCGGCATCGTTGGTGTTGTCCAGTATCGCGCTGGGGATGCTCGGGCGCGCCCCCGTTTCGCGGCGGTCGCGTCTCGGCGCCGCGGCCATTGCGGTGGCCGTCACCGGAATCGCCGGGGTGACGATCGCTCAAGATCTCTTCGGGTTCACGCTCGGCCTCGACCAGTGGCTGTTTCCGGATTCGTCCGCCTCGACGGTCCTGTCGAGGCCCGGGCGGATGTCGCCCAGTACCGCGCTGAGCTTCGTGCTGACCGGTTGCGCGCTGCTCACGGTGGCGCGGCAGACCGGCCGCCGGTGGTCGCACGCGCTCAAGGCCGCCGCGAGCGCCACCGTCACCCTCATCGCGGCGCTCACGGTTCTGGGCCACGTCTCCGACCGGCTCTTCGGCGTCGTGCTCTGGACATCCGGTGGAATGGCGATCGCCACCGCGATCTGCTTGTTCCTCCTGGGGCTCGGCATCCTGTCGCTGGCGCGCGATCAGGACGCATTCGCGTGGTTCCTCGAGCCCGCGACCACCGCCGGGTTCGCCGCCGGCGTGCTGGCGCTGCTCGTGACCCGGGAGGTCGCGTACCAGGCGACCACGCGCCTCCGCGCGGACCTGGCCCAGGTGGGACATACCCAGGAGATCCTGAAGGAGATCGAGGAGGTCGCGTCCGGCATGGCGGACCTCGAAAGCAGCCAGCGGGGCTACATCATCACGGGTGACGAGCGGCTCCTCGAGGGCCGCGAGCGCTTGAAGGTCAGCGCGGTCGACGACCTGCACCAGGTCCGCAGCCTGACCACCGTGCTTTCTCGGCTCGCGCCCGACCTCGACGCGCTCGATTCGCTGGTGCCGAGGCGTAACGCCTTTGGCGACGAGACCATCCGGGCACGGCGCGAGCAGGGCTTCACCGCCGCACAGGCGCTCGTGGAGACCGGTGCCAGCACGGCGCTCAGCAAAGACATCGCCGGACGCATCGATAGCTTGAAGCAGACCGAGTACCGCTTGCTGGAAGAGCGTCAGCAGGCGACCGATGCCGTCACCACCACCACCTTCCTGCTGCTGCCGCTCAGCCAGTTCCTGAGCGTGACCCTGCTCTCGGTGGGTCTCTTTCTGCTCAACGCGCGCACCGGCGAGCGGCGGCGCGCCGACCAGGCGGTTCGCGAGGGTCAGCAGCGACTCGCGGGGATCGTCGATTCGGCCATGGACGCGATCATCAGCGTCGACGTCGATCAGCGCATCACCCTGTTCAATCCCGGCGCGCAGCGGATGTTCGGGTTTTCCGCTGGCGAGGTGCTAGGACAGCCGATCGACCGTGTGATTCCGGCGCGCTTCCGGGAGCGACACCGGTCGCAGCTTCGGACCTTCGGCGAAACCGGCACGACCTCGCGCTCGATGGGTGCCCTGGGGACCGTCTTCGGGCTGGCCTCCGACGGCCGCGAGTTCCCGATCGAGGCCTCGATCTCACAGGTGACCGTCGCCGGCGAGAAGGTCTTCACCGTGGTGCTGCGGGACATCACGGAGCGCCAGCGCGCCGCCGCGGCGCTCGCGGAACGCGAGCTGCAGTTGCACCGGTTCATCGAACACAGCCCGGTGGCACTCGCGATGCTCGACCGGGACCTGCGCTACCTCGCCGTGAGTCGGCGGTGGCTGACGGTGTACGGCCTCGCCGAGGAGGTCATCGGCCAGCGCCACTACGACGTCTTCCCCGAGATCCCGGAGGAGTGGAAGGAGGTCCATCGGCGCTGCCTCGCGGGGGTCGTCGAGCGCCGCGATGAGGACGCCTTCCTCCGCGCCGACGGCACCGTCAGCTGGCTCCGCTGGGAGGTCCAGCCCTGGCGCACGTCGGATGGCGAGGTGGGTGGGATCATCATCTTCTCCGAGGACATCTCCGGGGTGAAGCAAGGCGAGGCGGCGCTACGTGTCAGCGAGGAACGATTCCGCGAGCTGGCCGAGAACATCGACGAAGTGTTCTGGAGCACCGATCCGGAGAAGAACCGGATGATCTACGTCAGCCCGGCGTACCAGAAGATCTGGGGAAGATCGTGCGACGAGCTCTACGAAGAGCCGCGCACCTGGCTGGATGCCATTCATCCCGACGATCGCGAGCAGGTGATCGCGGCCACGGTCACGCGCCAGGCGGCCGGCCTCTACGACGAGCAGTACCGAATCATCCGTCCCGACGGCACGATCCGCTGGATCCGGGACCGCGCCTTTCCGATCCGCGATCCTTCCGGTCGTGTTTACCGGGTCGTGGGAGTCGCCGAGGACATCACCGGGCGCAGGCGCCTCGAGGATCAGTTTCATCAAGCGCAGAAGATGGAAGCGATCGGGCAGCTCGCTGGCGGGGTCGCGCACGACTTCAACAACTTGCTGACCGTCATGGCCGGTTACAGCGAGCTGATGCTGAACGAGCTGCCGCCAGAGCATCCGCACTGGGAGCTGGTGTCCGAGATCGCCAAGGCGAGCGATCGCGCGAGTCACTTGACCCGCCAAATGCTGGCGTTCAGCCGGCGGCAAGTGCTCGAGCCCAAGGTGCTCGACCTGAACTCGGTGATCCTGGACGTCGAGAAGATGCTGCGCCGGTTGATCGGCGAGGACATCGTGCTGGCCACCAGCCTGAGCCCGTCCTTGAGCCGGGTGCGGGTCGATCCGGGGCAGATCGACCAGGTGATCCTCAACCTCGCCGTGAACGCGCGGGATGCGATGCCGAGTGGCGGCAAGCTCACCATCGAGACCCGGGACGTCCAGCTCGAGGACTCGTACGTTCAGACCCATCCCGATGCGCAAGCCGGAACGAACGTGCTGCTGGCGGTGATGGACGGCGGGTGCGGCATGACGCCCGAGGTGCAGGCTCGGATCTTCGAGCCGTTCTTCACCACCAAGGGAGTCGGCAAGGGGACCGGGCTGGGTCTCGCGGTGGTGCACGGCATCGTGCGGCAGAGCGGCGGTCATG
The DNA here is from genome assembly GCA_964650975.1 of uncultured bacterium. Classification (GTDB taxonomy): domain Bacteria; phylum JADJOY01; class JADJOY01; order JADJOY01; family JADJOY01; genus CAZYWA01. The sequence goes on along the minus strand of CAZYWA010000267.1, from coordinate 3,964 downwards.
TCGCCGTCTACAGCGAGGTGGGCGTCGGAACCACCTTCAAGGTCTACCTGCCCGCGGTCGGAGCAGCGGCGAGTCTCGAGCGCGCTCCCGTCGCGGCGCCCGCGCGAGGTACCGAGACGGTCTTGCTCGTCGAGGATGACGCGAGCGTCCGGGGCATCGCCACCCGCGCGCTCCGCGGCGCCGGCTATCGGGTGATCGAGGCCGCGAGCGGCGAGGAAGCGCTTCAGCTCGTCGCGGAGAGCCCCGGGATCGATCTCCTCGTGACCGACGTCGTGATGCCCGGAATGAACGGCCGGGCGGCCGCCGCGGCGATTCGGGCCGACTACCCCGAGCTCAAGGTGCTGTTCGTGAGCGGCTACACCGACGACGCGATCGTCCGGCACGGCGTGCTGGAGGCGGAGATGGCTTTCCTGCAAAAGCCGTTCACGCCGGCCACCCTCGCGATGAAGGTTCGCGAAGTTCTCGATCAACGCTGAGCCGCGCCCGGGGTTGGGCGCCTGTCAGCCCGGCAAAGTATTGCGAGATCAGTCAAGCGTGGATCACGAAACGCCTCGTTTCGAGGCCTTTGCGCGCTACACAGGCGGCAAATCGCGTAGGAAACTCCGCACCGCGTCGGTGAACGCGTCGTTCCGGTCGCCCGCCACCATGTGGCCGGCGCCGGCGACGTCCACGAACTGCGCGTGTGGCGCGAGGTCCAGGAAGTGCCGGGCACCTTCCTCGCTCACGATGTCGCTCATGCGGCCGCGCACCAGCAGCGTGGGCAGGTTCAGCTTGCGCGCGGCCTCGTCGAGCATTTCCTGCTTGTCGATCACGCGCGGGCGGCGGATGCCGTCGATGAAGCGCGGGTCCCAGTGCCAGCGCCAGCGGCCGTCGGCGCCGTGGCGCAGGTTCTTGCGCAAGCCGTCGAGGTCCTTGGGGCGCGGGCGGTGGGAAAGGTAGGACGCAATGAGGTCGGCGGCCTCCTCGAGGCTCGCGAAGCCTTCCGGGGCCGCGCGCATGAACGCGACGATCTTTTCCACCCCGGCCGGCTCGGTGCGGGTGGCGATGTCCACCAGCACCAGCGCGCGCGCGATCGGCCGCTCGGCCATCGCCACGGCGAAGAGCGACGAGAGGCCGCCGAGCGACGCCCCGACCAGCACCGGTAACGTCGCGAACTGGGTGCTCAGCGCGGTCACGTCGTCGACGAACGCGTCGAGCGAGTAGTCGCCGTCGTCGGGCCACGAGCTTTCGCCGTGGCCGCGCAGGTCGCAGCTCGCGACGAAGAATCCGTCGCGCGCCAGCGCGACGCCGGTGCCGCTCCACGCGTGACGGGTCTGGCCGCCTCCGTGAAGCAAGACCACCGGCGCAGCGGTGGCGTCGCCCCAGGTGTCGGCCGCCAGCTCGATGCCGGTCGAGAGCACGTAGCGGTGCGGGACCGTCGGCAGCTCGGACGGTGCCGCTGTCATCGGGGCGGTCATCGCGCTTTCACCTCGGTCCAGATCTCGTCGTAGAGCCGGTCGGCCTCGCCCACGTCGCGCAGCGATTGCAGCGTGGCCATGACCTCGGGCGGTGGGTAGAGGATCGGGTTCTTCGCGTCCTCGGGCTCGATGAACGGCATCGACGCGCGATTGGGAGTGGCGAACTTGTTGAAGTTCGAGAGCCGCGCCCCGACCTTCGGGTCGAGCAGGTAGTTGATGAACGCATGGGCGGCGCGCGAGTTGGGCGCCTGCCCGGTGATCGCGATGGTGTCGGTCCAGAGCACCGAGCCCTCGCGCGGCACGATGTACGCGAGACGCTTCTTGGTGTCCTTCTGGATCGCGCCCAGCGCGTCGCCGTTCCACACGATGGCGAGATCGGCGCTGCCGTCGGCGACCTTGTTCTTGGCGCCGACGCCGCCCTCGAAGCCGAGCGATTTCTTGCTGTGCTTCGCGGCCACGATCGCCTGACCGGCAGCCTTGAGCTCCTCGACGCTCGAGGTGTTCACGTCGTGGCGGCCGTAGCGCAGCGCCACGCCCACCATGTCGCGCATCTCGTCGAGCAGCAGGAATCGGCCGCGCTGCTTGGCCGGGTCGAAGATCACACTCCACGAAGGCTCGAGGCCCGCGAGCTTCTTCTGGTCGTAGAGGATGCCGGTGGTGCCCCACTGGTAGGCGGCGGAGTAAATGTTCCCGGGGTCGACGTCGAGCTTCTGGAAGCGCTCGTCGAGATTCGTGAGGTTCGGGATCTGGGCGTGATCGAGCTTGGCCAGAAGCTCGAGCCGCGCCATCTGCGGCACCGCGCGATCGGTCACCACCACGAGGTCGTACTGGCTGACACCGCCACCGTGCTGCAGCTTGGCGATCATGTCCTCGGTCGACTCGTAGAAGGACTGGTTGATCTTGACGCCGGTCTGCTTCTGGAAGTCGGTCAGGATTCCCGGATCGATGTACTCCGCGAAGTTGTAGAAGTTGAGCTCGCCCGAGAGCTTCTCCGTGGTGGCAGGAGCATCGGACGCCGCCGTGGCGGGTAGCACGGCGACGACGCAAGCGAGTATTGCCAGCCAGACACGTGTCATTCGATCTCCTCCGCTCACGAGTGTGGCGCGTCGCGATCCGCCACGCGATGTGGGTTAGCGCGATCGAGTGTGAGCACCAAGATGGTGGTGAGCGCGATCACCCCTGTCGAGAGCGCGTGGATCTCCGGGCTCAAGCCGCGTCGCATCGACGAGTAGATGTAGATCGGCAGCGTGTCGGACTTGGGGCCGGCGGTGAAGAAGCTGATCACGAAGTCGTCGAGCGACAGCGTGAACGCGAGCACGGCGCCCGCCGCGATCGCCGGTGCGATGAGCGGCAGCGTCACGCGGCGGAACACCGTGGCCGGTGTCGCGTTCAAGTCGTGCGCCGCTTCGCTGAGCGTCGGACCGAGGAGCGCCAGGCGACTGCGCACCACCAGCGCCACGAACGAGATCTGGAACGTCACGTGGCCTAGGATCATGGTGACGAGCCCGGGCTGGAACACGTTCCACCGGGCGCGCGCGAAGCTGAACGCGATCACCAGCGCCGCGGCGAACACGATGTCGGGCGTCACGATCGGCAAGTCTACGGCCAGGTCCAGGATCCGCTCGGCCCAGCGCGGCTTCGGGTAACGGTCGAGCGCGATCGCGAGCATGGTGCCGAGGAGCGTCGCGATCGCGGTCGACACCACCGCGAGGATCGCCGTGTCGAGAACCGCGTGGCGCACCGCCTCGTCGTGCGGCAGTCGCGCGTACCAGTCGAGCGTGAATCCCTGCCACTCGAACCCCACCCGCGCCCGGTTGAAGGAGTAGACCGCGACGGCCACGAGCGGCAGCCACAGCACCAGCAGCGCCGCGGCCGCGGCGCTGCGGCCGAGCGCCGTGGCGAGCGTCGTTCCCGCGGGCCGGGTCACGCGCGTCACGCGAGCTCCACTCCGCGTCCGGTGCGGCGATAGAGCGCCAGGCCCGCGAGGGTGAGCACGATCAGCACCAGGCTCACCGCCGCGCCGAACGGATAGTCGCGGCTCTGGCCGAACTGCTGCTGGATCAAGTTGCCGATGAGCAGGAAGTTCGAGCCGCCCAGCCGATCGGAGATGACGAACATGCCCATCGCCGGCACGAACGTGAGCACCACGGCGGCGCCGAGCCCGGGCCAGGTCTGCGGCAGGATCGCCTGGAGGAAAACCCGCAGCGGGCGCGCGTAGAGGTCGCGCGCGGCCTCCACGATCGAGCGATCGAGGCGCGTCGCGTTCACCACCAGCGGCAGCACCGCGAAGGGAAGGGAGGTCGACACCATGCCGAGCTGCACCGCGAGCCCGCTCGGATAGAGGCCGGATCCCTCGTCGATGAGTCCGAGCGCCGCCGCCAAACGGGCGAGCGGCAGCTGCGGCGAGAGCAACAGCTCCCAGGCGTAAGTGCGCACTACGAGGTTCGTGCACATCGGGATCACCACCGCGGCGAGCCACAGCCGCTGCCGCCGCGCGGGCTGGCGCG
>CAZYWA010000266.1:0-10207 GCA_964650975.1 uncultured bacterium | reverse complement strand
CGACCGGGTGCGCGAGAACCTGACCCGGCGCCGAAAGTCGAGCTTCCGGGAGATCGTCAACATGAGCGTCAACGAGACCCTGAGCCGCACGGTGCTCACGTCGCTCACGGTGTTCCTGTCGTCCATGGCACTCTTCCTGGTGGGCGGCGGCGTGATCCACGATTTCGCGTTCGCCATGCTGGTGGGCGTGATCACCGGCACCTGGTCGTCGATCTTCATCGCCAGCCCGATCACCATGTGGTGGCGCGCCAAGTACGGCTCGCCGGCGGCGAAGAAGACCTGAGGGAGCGAGCATGCGACGCGGAGCGTGGGCGCTGCTGGTCGTGGCCCTGGGCCTCGCCGCGCCGACCTCGTGCCTCAAGAAGCTCGCGGAGCTGAAGCGCGAGCGCGAGCAGCAACAACAGGCGCAGACCGGCGGCGTCGAGAGCCGGCCAAGCGCGAGCGAGCCGTCGCCGGGGAATGCCCCCGCGACCACGCCGCTCGAGCTGCCCGAGCATGGCGCGGCGGTGTCCTCACGAGTGCGGCAGGACGGCGCGCGCCGTTACCTCGAGGTCGACGGCGCGCCGTTCCTGGTCCTGGCGGTCCAGGCCGACGCGTGGGCGATCGCCAAGCCCACCGAGGAAGCGGCGCGCCAGTTCCGGTTCGCGCGTGAGGTGGGCGCCAATACCATCGAAGTGCCGATTCCGTGGTCGCACGTGGAGACCGCGCAGGATCAGTACAGCGCCGACTACCTCCGCTGGGTGCTCGACAACGCCCGCACCAACGACCTGAAACTGGTGCTGCTCTGGTTCGGCTCGAACGTGGTCGGGAAGAGCGGCTCGCCGACCGGGCTCCAGCAGATTCCGGAATACATCCTCTCCAACACCGGCACCTATCCACGCGTGAGCCCGGGGCCGGCGCGTCCCGAGAATCCGCTCGAGCCGTCGAGCGCGACCACCCTCGACCGCGAGAAGCGTGCGTTCACCAAGCTGCTCGAGATGACCGCGGCCGAGGATCGCGACCATCGCGTGATCCTGTGGCAGATCCTGAACGAGGTGGGCGTTCTCCCCGAGACCCACGTGCCCTACTCCGAGCAGCAGCTCACCCAGCGGCTGGTCGAGCACGTGCGCGAGCTCGCCCAGCTCCAGAAGCGAATTCATCCGGTGCCGAGCTTCATGAACTTCTGGGAGGGACTGCAGGGCGCCAAGCCGTTCGAGTTCCTGAACGGCATTCCGGAGATCGACTTCGTCGGCCCGGATCTCTACGGCAAGCCGAGCATCGGTTTCCACATCGCCGATCGCGATTACGTCGCGTTCAAGGACAACTACCTGAAGCAGCTCGATCGCTACCACCAGGGACGGAATCTCTCGTTCATCCCCGAGACCAACAACGACGAGTACTTCAAGCCGTATCTGCTGGTGTTCCCGCTGCTCGCCAGGGTGCCGGGGATCGGCATGGACATCTGGGCGATCACCACGGGCAGCATGCGCGGCTACCAGCCGCTGGTGGACAAGGGCGGCGAGGTCACGGCGAGCGGCGCCAAGGTGCGCGAGGTCTACCAGGCGCTCGCGGGTGCCATGACGCCGATCGTGCGCGCGCAGGGCTCGGGCCGGATCGGCTGGTTCCTGAGCGAGGGTGCGGCGCATGGCCAGCGGGTATCCGTGGGAGGCGAGTCGCTCGCCGTCGACACCGACGGCGACGGCGCGCTGCTCGCGGCCCGGGACGACGACGGCTCGCTGGTGGTCGTGGGCCGCAAAGTGCAGGTCACGATCCCGGGTGAAGCGAGGGTGGTCGAGCGCGGGCGGTTCGAGCGTGATCGCTTCGTCCGCAGCGCTGCGCTGGAGAGCTCGCCCTCCAAGTCCGGCGCCTCGACTTTCCGCATCGACACCGCGGACGTGATCCGGGTCGGCGCTGCGCGCTGACGATCCGTTCGAGCGCGGTCGATGGAGCCCCGCCGCGAGCCGAGCGAGCCATCGCTGCGCATCGTCCGCAAGGCGCTCGACGACATCCGAAGCGAGATCGCGGCGGGGCGCTGGTTCGCCTTCGGCGCGCTGACGCTCTTCGCAGCGGCGTTCGCCGCGGTGGCGGGTGTCACGGCGGGGGTGCTCGGCGAGCGCCACGGGATCTCGCACGCCGCGCGAACCGCGGTTGGCGCGGGAGTGTTCACCGGTCTGGTGGCGCTCGTCGTGGTGCTTGGATCGCGCTCGCGTCCGCGGAGATTGCCGGCGTCGTTCGTGAGCTTGCTCTCGCTGCTGCTGCGCCGCGCTCCCCACCCGCCCCACGGCGTGGTCCGAGAGGCGGCGGCGCTGCTCGAGGTCGCGTCGGACCCGCTCGCTCTGGCGCGTCAGATCGGCTCGGGCGGCACGTCCACCGCCAAAGCGCTCGAGCTGCTCGGTGCGCTCGGGCTGACCCGCGACCGATCGCTGCGCCGGCTCGCGGCCGGGACTCGGGACCCGAGCGCCCCGCGCGTCGAGCTGCCCGGGAGGGGCGATCGAGCGCCCCGGATCGCGCGGCGCTCCGCCGAGCAGGTGTGCGGGCTCATCAGCCGCTGGATCTGGCCCGGCCCGGGTGGTCCCGCCGAGCTCCACGTCGCGGCGCTCGCCAGGACGGTGGTGGTGCAGCACGGCCGGCAACTCACGTGTCTCGGCGCCGACGGACGGGAGCGCTGGTCGCGTGAGGTCGATCCCCTGGTGAGCCGGCTGCACGTCTCGCCGGACGGAGCATCCGTCGCCGTGCTCGCCAGCACGGGACGGCTGACCATGCTCGCCGGCGCGACGGGCGAGCGCATGCATCAGGCCGACGTGGGCGAGCCGTCGACGGCCGTCGCGGTGTCGGTGGCCGGCACCCACGTGCTGATCGGAGACCGGCTCGGCGGCGTGAAGATTTTCGACGGGCGGCTGCAGCGCGCCCACCGGATCGAGATCGAGCATCCGGTCGATTTCGTGGCGATCGCGAGCGAGGTCGCGGTGGGCATCGCCGTGAGCCGTCGCGGCCACGTCACGGTCTTCGAGCCTGCGGGCGGCGCGCTGCGACGCGCGCTGCTGCGCGTGGACGTGGAGCGGGCGTGGATCGAGGAGGACGGCGAGCGCGCGCTGCTCTGCGCCGGCGCCGAGGGAGTGCTCGCGTGGGATCTGGCGAGCGGCGGGCTCGAGACCTACGCGATCGACCGAGCGCTGCGAGACGCCGCGTCCGACGCGCCGGGAGATCGCCTCGCGGCGCTGACCTTCGATGGCCGGCTGGTGCTGCTCGACGCCGGTGCGCGGGTGCTCTGGCAATGCGACGCGCCGGAGGGATCGCTGCGGGTGCGCTTGAGCTCGGCCGGGGAGCGCGTGTGGTGCATGGACGCGACCGGATCGGTGCACCAGCTCGAGGTGCTGGACCCGGTCGACGCGGAGCGCACGGCCATCGAGCTCACGGCCGGCGCCGCTCCCGCCACCGAGACCGAGGCGCTGCTGCCCGAAGCCGAGCCCCAGCCGGGCGGGTGGAGGCGTGTGCTTCTCGATCCCGAGGGTCGCGCGCTGGTGCTGATGAATCCCGAGGGGCGGCTCGCGGTGTCCGAGCCGGGCGGCCGCTGGCGCGCGACGCCACCGGTGACCGGGGGCGCCGGCGACGCGACGATGAGCGGCGACGGTCAGGCGGTGGCGCTCTGCAGCGACGCGAGCGTGCGCCGGGTGCGGCTCTCGGACGGCGATACCAGGACCGCCGGGTTTCCGGTGACGATGCTCGCTCCGGTCCCGGGTAGCTCGGCGATCCTCGCCGCGACCGCGCAGGGCGAGCTCTGGAGCCTCGACGTGGAACGGGACCAGCGGCTCGCCGCCGGCCTGCCATGGATCTCGCAGGCGGTCGGCGTGCCGGTGAGCAGCGGCTGGGAAGCCTGGCTCGCGCAGCGGGACGGCTCGGTCATCCGGCTCGCCCCGGGTGCGGCGCCCGCTGTGGTGTTGGCCGCCGGAGTCGCGGCACCGCCGGTGCGTCTGGCGCCGCTCGCGGGCCGCGTGCTGGTCGCCGACGCCGCCGGTGTGTTGCGATGGCTCGATCCCGAAGGCCGAGAGGAGGGACAGGCGTAGGTGGGCGTACCGGTCGTGAGCGTCGACGCGGCCGGCCGGCGAGCCCTGGCACTCACCGACCGATTCGGCAATCTGCACCTCGTGTCGCCCACCCATGGACGGGAGCAAGGCGTGCCGCGGCCCGATGGATTGGCGAGAGCCGGGGCCGATCCGGAGGGAGAACCGTGGCTGGTGCGGGTGCATCGCCAGGTTTTGACCTGCCAGAAGTGGGACGGTACGATCCGCGCCCGCTTCCAGGTGCAAGGCACTCCTCTCGACCTGGCCACGACGTCCGACGGCGGCTTCGTGTTGCTCACCACCGCCGGCATGTTCTCCCACGGGCTGCCCGCAGCCTCCGCGAGCGAGCCCGCGCGTTTTCTGGAGCTGGCGACGTGACCGCCGCGGAGCTGGCCCGTGAGCTCGAGCTCTTGGTCCGGTCGCGCTACCCGATTCTCTATCTGGTCACCCACGAAGAGCGCCGTACCGAGAAGCTGGTCCAGGACGTCGCGTCGAAGCTCGGGAAGAGGCTCCTGGTCTGGACCTCCACCCAGGGGCTCACGACGCCCGGCGGTCCGCCCGACGCGAGCCGCGAGCCAGCGGAGGCGCTGGCGCGGGTCGGCGAGGCGGCGGATCGCGCGATCTTCGTGTTCCAGGACCTGCACGCGTTCTTCGACGACGCCCGCGTGGTCCGGCGCCTGCGCGATCTGGCGCGCGACCTTCGCCACACCTTCAAGACGCTGGTGCTCATGAGCCCGGTGCTCCGGCTCCCGCCCGAGCTCGAGAAGGACGTCTCGGTGCTCGACGTGCCGCTCCCGGATCAGCCGGAGCTCGACGAGATCCTGGAGGGGGTGATCGCCGGAGTGCGCGGCGACACGCGGGTACGGATCGAGCTCACGCCGGAGCTGCGCGAGCGCATGCTGCAGGCGGCGCTCGGTCTCACCGCGGTCGAAGCGGAGAGCATCTTCTGCAAGGCGGTGGTCGAGGGCCTGAAGCTCGACGAGGACGACCTCGATCTCATCCTGGCCGAGAAGAAGCAGATCATCCGCAAGGGCGGGCTGCTCGAGTTCTACGAGCTCGATCAGCGGCTCGGGAACGTGGGCGGCCTGGCCAAGCTCAAAGGCTGGCTCGACGGCCGCAAGGCCAGCTTCACCGCGCGCGCCCGGACGTTCGGGCTCCCCGAGCCCAAGGGCCTGCTGCTGCTCGGCGTGCAGGGCTGCGGCAAGAGCCTCACCGCCAAGGCGATCGCCAGCCACTGGAAACTGCCGCTCCTGCGCATGGACGTCGGCAACGTGTTCAGCTCGCTCATGGGTGCCAGCGAGGAGAACATGCGCAAGTCGATCAAGACCGCCGAGTCGCTGGCGCCCTGTGTCCTCTGGCTCGACGAGCTGGAGAAGGGCTTCGCCGGCGCCGGCGGGAGCGGCGACATGGACTCGGGAACCACCCGGCGGGTGTTCGCGACCTTCCTGACCTGGATCCAGGAGAAGACCCGGCCGGTATTCGTCGTCGCGACCGCGAACTCGATCGAGAACCTTCCCCCCGAGCTCCTGCGCAAGGGCCGTTTCGACGAGATCTTCTTCCTCGATCTCCCCGATCCCGGCGCGCGCCGCGAGATCCTCTCGATCCACCTCGAGCGCCGCAAGCGCGACCCGCGCAAGTTCGATCTGGCGGCACTGGTCGACGCGTCGGCGGGGATGAGCGGAGCGGAGATCGAGGAGCTGGTGGTGAGCGGTCTCTATCGCGCATTCGCCGAGTCCGAGCGCGAGCTCGCCGCCGCCGACATCCAGGCGGCGGCGCGCGAGACCGTGCCGCTCTCGGTGACGATGCGCGAGCCGATCGAACGGCTGCGCACCTGGGCTCGCGACCGCGCGCGGCCAGCGGAGTAGCACGCACTCGCACAGCGACCGGCTCGCAACCATTTGTAATTACTACATAACTGCGATTTTACGCAGTGCGCCATTTTTGTATTGACATCATGACGCATCGTGTTATGTTTGCCTCGTTCGCATCACCATTCGGCGAGGAGACAGCCATGGCACGTAAGCAAGAAGCCGCCGCGTTCGCGGTCACCGACATCGTGAAGGACAGCATCACCAACGTCCGGGACCGCTTCGCGCGCGTCGAGGAAGAGAGCCAGCGGATCGCGCGGCGCTTGGTCGAGGAAGTCGAGAGCCGGATCCCCGAGACGCAGAAGAAGGCGGTCGACGAGCTCCTGGTGTTCGCTCGACGCACCCGTGAGGAGATCGAGCGCCGGGTCGACGAAGGCATCGATCGCACCCTCGGGATCCTCAACATCCCGACCCGCACCCAGATCGAGCAGCTCGACGATCGCCTGAGCGAGCTGGCCCGCCGCGTCAACGCGCTCTCGAAGACCCGCAAGGTGCAGGCTCCGGCCCGTCGTCGCGCCCGCGCCTGATCCGGAAGCCGTTCTTTCCGGACGTCCTTCCCGGGCCCGCCGTCGTCCGGCGGGCCCGGGAGGGGCTTGATTCGCTCGATCCTCGACGGCCCCGTCAGGGGCCACCCAGCCCATGCGACCGATTACCGATCGACCGCCCTGGAGGAGGCTCGCCCGCGCTCCGGCCGGCGTGACCACCGTGCTGGCCGCCGGGCTGTGCTGGGCGGTGGGCACGACGGCGGTTCTGGCGGGGATCGTGGTCGCCAATCGCTCGATCGGCCCGACACACCCGATCGTGCGGCCACGCCTCGCTGCGGCCGAGCTCCGGCCCTGGTGTGAGCCACCCCCCGAGGGCACCGGTCGCTCGGTGCTCCGGGACGTCGTGGCCGAGCAGCTGCGGCGCGAGGGCGTCCCGCGTCCGCAGGGCGTCGCGCAGGTGCTGGCGTCCGAGGCAGAGCTGCACGAGGTCGATCCGTTGCTGGTGCTGGCGCTGATCGAGGTCGAAAGCGACTATCGAACGCAGGCCCGGAGCAGCGCCGGAGCGATCGGGTTGCTGCAGGTCCGGCCCGACACCGCGCGCGAGATCGCGCACCAGATCGGGCTCTCTTTCCGGGGCCCGGAGGCGCTCCTCGAGCCGGAGACCAACGTCCACGTCGGAATCCTCTATCTATCGAAACTGGTGGACCAATTCGACGACTTGGAGCATGCTCTGGCGGCTTATAACCAGGGTCCGGCGGCCGTCAGCCGAGCCCTCGCCGAGGGGCGCACCGTCCCGCGGGCGTACGTCGAACGTGTCTGGCAGACCTACCGCGATCTAGGCGACGAGTTCCAGTCACAGCTCACCGCCGAGGCCTTCCCGGTGGGCGGGGTCTCCGAGCCAGCGACGAGCATCGAAAGCTGAGCACGTGGAGGCAGCGATGGACGGGCGGCGCGGACCGCGACGATTCCGGTGGCTGGGGAGACGCACGCCTTGGTGGGCGGCGGTCCTGGTGTTCGGGATGTGCCTGCAGTCGGGGCTCGGGGACGTTCGCGCCCGCGAGTCGACCGGCGACCGCCGGGAAGAGGTGCTGGCGCCGTCCGGCCGCACCATCGACGTCCGCCAGGTGCTCCAGGCCCCCATCGACGACGTGCTGCGGATCGTCACCGACTACGAACGCTACGCCGACATGATCCCGGACATCTTCTCGGCCGAGATCCTGCGCCGCGACCAGGACGGGACGGACGTGCGCTTCAAGTACCACCTGGTCATGGCCGGCGATCTCGAGATCACCCGCCGTTTCGTGCAGCGCGGACAGTCCCGGATCGAGTTTTCGACCCTGAGCGGGGACCTGGGCGAGCTCTCGGGCTCCTGGAGCCTCACCGCGGGCGCGGCGCCCGACACCACCGAGGTCGCGTACCAGGCGTCGCTCAAGCCCAGCTTCGACGCCCCGAGCTTCCTGGTTCGTTACGTGCTTCGCAGCGAAGCCCCGCGCATCCTGGATCGGGTCGAGCGCGTCGCGAGCCAGAAGTCGAAGAGCTGACCGCTCCCGCCGCGGCCCGGCAGTCCGTCAACGTCGCGCAGTCAACAGCAGAGCTCGGTCGCGAGCTGGCCGATGGTGTGGATCGCCGCCTCGATCCGCGCCGACCACGGCTGGGCGTAGGTCAACCGCACGCAGTTCCGGTAGAGCGAGCGCGCCGAGAAGATCGGCCCGGGCGCGATGCTGATGTTCCGCGCCAGCGCGCGGCGGTTGAGCTCCAGCGCGTCCACCGCGCTCGGCAGCTCGATCCAGAGCGTCAGCCCGCCTTCGGGCCGGGACACCCGGGTGCCCGCCGGAAACGACTCGACGATCGCCTGCCGGAACCGCTGCGCCTGGGTCGCGAGGGTGCGCCGCATGGTCCGCAGATGGTGGTCGTAGCCACCCTCCTCCAGGAACGTCGCGATCGTGATCTGGGTGACGGCGGTGGTCGCGAGCGTGGTCACGAGCTTGAGCCGCTCGATCGGATCGCGCAGTGCCGCTCCCGCGGCCACCCAGCCCACCCGGTAGCCCGGTGACAAGGTCTTCGAGAAGGACGAGCACAGGAGCACGATGCCGCTGGTGTCGAACGCCTTGCAGGTGCGCGGGCGCTTGGCGCCGAAGAACAGGTCGCCGTTGAGATCGTCCTCGATGATGGGCACCTGGTGGCGGGTGCAGAGCTCCACGAGCGCTTTTTTTCGCTCCTCCGGCATCGAATAGCCGAGCGGGTTCTGGAAGGTCGGAACCAGGGCGCAGGCGTGGACGCGCTTTCGCTCCATGGCGCGCTCGAGCGCTTCGAGCTGCAGGCCGGTCTCGGGGTCGGTGGGAATCTCGAGCGCGCGCATGCCCAGGCTCTCGATGGCCTGCAGCAGCCCGAAGTAGGTCGGCGACTCGAGCGCGATGGTGTCGCCGGGCTTGGCCACCGCGCGCAGGCACAGGTTCACGGCTTCGAGGGCGCCGCAGGTGACCAGGATCTCGTCGGGGTCGAGGGCGCAGCCTTGATCGAGCGAACGACGCGCGATCTGGCGGCGCAGCGCCTCGCAGCCGGGCGGATGGGCGAGCGAATGAGCTTCGCGCGGCGCGCGCCGCAGCACTCCGTGCATCGCGCGGTTGAGCTTCTCGATCGGCAGCAGCTCGGGAGCCGGGCACGCCGCACCGAGCGGCACGATCCCTGGCTGGCGCATCGCGGTGTGGACCTTCTGCACCAGCTCGCCGATCCCCACCACCGTCGAGACCTGCGGAGGCCTCGAGACCCGCGGCGCCGGCAGCGCGTTGGCGGGCACGCGTACGTAGAACCCCGACTGCGGACGCGCCTCGATCAAGCCGCGGTCCTCGAGCAGCCGGTAGGCCTCCATCGTGGTGGTGATGCTGATGCCCTGCTGGCCGCTCAGCCGGCGCACCGACGGGAGCCGGTCGCCCGGCCCGAGAGCGCCGTTCCGGATCAGGTCCGCGACCCGATCCGCGACGCGCTCGTAAAGAGGATGAACGGTGGTGGTGTCCATGGTGGCGTCAGGATGGCGCCGCGCCCGCCCGCCGGGCAGACACAGGACGTCCGTTTGTGGGCCAGTACAGTTCGCTGATATTGCGACTGTACTGGATACAAATCGGCTGCGCTAAATCTGTTTACCGCGAACCCTCGCCCCTAAGTTGGGGCCGTCCGGCCTCGGCCGCGCACGGGAGGGTGTCATGGCCAAGTCAGCTCCGATCCAAGAGCCGGTGCCGCGTCTCGGATGCGCTCGACGAATGTTGTTCGCGCCTCGCTTCGAGCGCGATCTCGACCGCGGCGGCGCGCTGGTCACCGTCGCGATGTGGGCGCTGCTCGGTTGGGCCACGGCCGCCGCGGTCCTCGGTGGAGCTCTTTCCGCCGCGCCGGCGGCGTCGTCCACGGGAGCGGCCGCGCCGCCCGCTACCGCGCAGGCGTGCCTGGTCGCCGTTCCCTGCTGAGCGCGGGCCGATCTACGGAGCCGCGACGCGCTCGGGCTACCCGAGCATCGAGCCGAAGCGCAGGTAGACGAAAACCCCGAAGGTGATCGCCAGCAGCACCCGCGTGGCCACGTGCAGCGGTGCGTAGCGTCCGCGCTGACCGCAGTCGCCGCACCGGCTCCGGGTCTCGATCCAGAAGCCCGAGGTCTCGCCACGCGCCGCGAGCGCCCGCGCGTCCTTGAACACGCCCAAGCCCGTGAGACCGAGCAACGTCCAGCCCAGCATCTGGTGCATCAGGCCCACGCCGCCGTACCAGCTCACCGTGAACGCGATCTGGATCAGGTACACGCCCATCAGCCCGAACCCCAGCGCGATGC
>CAZYWA010000265.1:0-10262 GCA_964650975.1 uncultured bacterium | reverse complement strand
ACGGCTCCATCGCATGGATACCGGCATCCCCTACGCGATCGCCCTCGCGGTGGCTCGAACACGCGCGGAGCACCTGAAGCGTCCGCTTGGCCGGTTCGTCAACTGGACCGGCCAGGTGGTCCTCGATGGCGCGGCGGTCGGCCTGATGATCGCTGCTCTGGTGAACGTACCCACGAACGCGATTTGGCATGGGCTCGCCGCGGCCGTGGGATTTCGCGGCCTCTTGGTCTGGGGCTGGATTCAGATCGGGCTCGGCTGGGGGTCGCTCCAGAGCCGTCACGGCGCCCGAACGGCGCTCCTCACGCGCACGGCCGTGACGCTTTTCGGTGCGATCATGCTGCGGGTCACGCTCGCCTTCGCCGTGGCCGGACAGGATGCGATCCACGGTGGGAACGACTGGATGGCGTTCTACCGTGCGCTGCCGCGCCCGGTCGCCTTCGAGTGGGCCGCCGTGGCGGAGTGGGTTCTGGCGGTCGCTTGCTTCGGCATCCTCGCGACGCTGCCAGCGGAGCTGTCCAGGCACGCGGGGATGGATCACCGGCCGAGTAGCGCATCGCGGACCGCGTAGTAGGTCGGCTTGCGCCGATACTGCTCGTCGAAGAGCAGCGGCACGGACGTCGGGCCGAGAAGCGAGATGGAGTTCTCGTAGGTGTACTTGTCGGTGAAACCCCAGAAGGTGATCGCGTCGCACGCGGGCTCGGCGACGCAGGTCGCCACGAGGTCGTGGTAGAAGCTCAGCTGCGAAGCGAGCTTCTCGGATTCCGTGGCTCCCGGCAGATAGGTGATCGGCACGTCCAGCTCGCTGAAATTGACCGTGAGGCCCAGCGCCGCCAGCCGGCGCATGTTCGCCGCGACGTCCGCCGGGACGGGAAATTTCGGGATGACCACGTGCCCTTGCAGGCCGACGCCCGCAATGGGAATGCCTTGGGCAACCAAGCTCGCGACCAGCGCGTAGACGCCGTCGGCGCGTTTGTAGAGACCCTCGTCTTGATAGTCGTTGTAGTAGAGCAGCGCGTCGGGATCGGCCTCGTGCGCCGTCTGAAAAGCCAGGGGGATGAAATCCGGTCCCAGCTCGCGGGCGAACACCGAAGGGATCAAACCGGTTCCGTCGAGACCCACCGCCTCGTTGACGACGTCCCAGGCGACCACGCGGCCTCGGAAATGCCCGACCTCGGTACGCACGTGGTCGATGAGCGCCGCTCGCAACTCGTCAGGATCGGTCATCGACTCGATCCACTTCGGCAGATCCTGATTCCACACCAGGTTGTGGCCCTTCACCTTCATGCCGTGCGCCACCGCGAAGTCGACGAGCTGGTCCGCGGGCGCGAAGTTCCAAGTCTCAGGCCGAGGCTGGATCGGAGCCCACTTCATCACCTCGGCCGGGGTGACGTAGTTGAACTCGCGATCCAGCGTGTCCGCGTAGAGCGGCTCGTTCTCGAGCGGACCGATCTCCACGGCGGTTCCGAGCAGCGGCGGCCGTTGGGTCCGTGAAACGTCGCCTCGTAGCGTCCTCGGCCCCGAGCTCGAGCCGCTGCCACAGGCCGCGGCGAGCGCGAAGACGATCGCCACGCGACGGAGCCCGCGGCCGCTCAGCGGAGCTGTAAGCCGTGACGAGGGCGCCTCGTACACGGGACGCACGCAAAGCAGAATCGGTGCCGCCGCCGGACGATCCTTCCCCGGTCAAACCGACCTCCTCTCATGAGCTACCGAGTGGTCCTCCCTTCGTGATCCCTCCCCGCCCGATTCGACGTTGGAATGGGTAATGGAACATCCAACGGCCTTCTGCGGGCTCGAAGCCCGGGAATGGCAAGGGAGCAGCGTGCAATGAGAGTGAACCGATGGAAGGCAATCGCAAGCGGTGTCGTGGTCTTGGGTCTGGCTGGCGCGCTCCCGGGCGCCGTTTCGACCGCGTCGGCTGCAGGATCCGTGGCGGGTGTGGTGACGAATGATCAGGGGGAGCCGCTGGCCGGTATCTGCGCGACGATCCTCGCTGGCTCGGTGGGTGTCGCTTCCAGCTCACCCAGCGACGCGAACGGTGCCTGGCAGGTCGACAACCTTCCGGCCGGGATTTACGCCGCGTTTCTGAGCAACGATTGCACCCAGGGCCAGTACGTGCCCGAGTACTACCCCGGTGCGTCCTATCGGCAGGACGCCGTGAGCTTCGGCGTGGTCGACGGCCAGACCACCTCGGGCATCGACGTCTCGCTCACGCTCGGCGGTTCGGTGAGCGGTCGAGTGTTCGACAAGGCGAGCGGTGCTCCGCTCCCGAACGTGGCCGTGTTCGCCTTCTACACCGGTCAGGAGGAGGCGACCGACCTCGGCATGTGCACCGACGCCAAGGGGAAATACCACCTCAACGGGTTGCCATCCGGCGTGAAGGTCCAGTTCTACCCCGGCATCTGCGCGCCGGACACGCATCTGATTCAGTGGTTCCGGAACGCGTCCGACTGGACCCACGCGAAGGTGGTCACCGTGCCCCAGGGCGGCAACAAGCCGCTCATCAACGGTCGCCTGCCCAACGGTCCCTGAGCACGCTCGAGCTGCGCGGGGCTCTCCCTCACGGCTCTCGTCCGCACGGAGCGGGCGAGAGCCGGGTCGGCGTGGGCGGTCGAGGTGCCGCCGCCCTGGCTTCGCCACGCGGTGCTCGGCCCCCAAACGAGCTCCCGCCGGCGGAGGGAAGCGGTAACGGCGGACGCGGCGTCACGGGTCAATCCCGAAGCGAGTGGATCGAGTCGATCGGAGCGCACTCGTCCTCCAGCGCGGACCCGGTGCCAACCTCGGGGCACTGGCTCGACCAGAACCGGAGGTCGCCGCTCTCGAAGTCGTCCCCCGAGATCTGGTGCATGTTGAAGCGCCCGACCCAAAGCCGGGACTGGTCGGGCGTCCCGCCGTTGAAGCCGCCCGCGACCACGATCCTGCCGCCCTGGATCGCGAGGCCCCCCGAGTACCCGGCGGGATCGTGGCTCGGCACGCTGAACGCGTTGAGGCCCGTGCCGTGGAAGGACGTGTCGAAGGTGCCGTCGTCGCGGAGCACCGCGACGAACACACCCGTGCCGAGCACCGCCGACTGGTAGGTGCCGATGACCACGACGTCGTTGGAAGGTGGCGGGAGGATCGCCAAACGGACACCCGTGAGGGCGTCGTCGAGGTTGCCCGAGACCGAGAAGTCGACCTTTCCCGTGCCGTGGAACGAGCCGTCGAGCTCACCGGCCTCCGTGGTGCGCACCACCACGAAGCGGCTCCCGTGACCGGTGCTGAACGTGCCGGCGGCGATCACGCGGTTCTTTCGGTCCACGGCGACGGCCTTGGCGAGACCCCACTGCCCGCCGACGTCGTCGAGCGGCACCAGCAACTTGCCTCCACTCCCGAAGTCCGGATCCGGCTCGCCCAACGCGGTCAGCCTCGCGAGCGCGAAGTGGAGGTCTTGCGGGCTGGGCTCGGCGAATCCAGCCGCAACGACGCGCCCGTCGGGATACGTGGCGACCGCATTGCATTCATCGGTGCTGGGGCCGCCCTGATCCCAGCCGATCGTCTGCAGGCCCCCGGCGCCGAAACCGGGATCGGGTGCACCACCGGGAAGAAGGCGTCCGACGACGCAGTCCACGCCGGTCCCGGGAGACGAGGGCTCGTGGTTGAAATAGCCCGCGAACACGATGTCGCCGTTGCGCTGGACCGTGACTCCCATGGGGAAGGCGTTGCCTGGGAATTCGAGTAGCAGGCGTCCGCCCTGGCCGAATTCCGTGTGGAGATCATTGGTCGGCTCGAGGGCGAGAAACCCGATTCGATAGCGAGGGTCCGCAGCAGGCCCAACCGCGAAACCCGCGAGGATGCGCTTTCCATCCGGGGTGTACGCCACACCACCGTTGTCCCTGTCCTCGTTGCTTCCGCCCAGGTCGAAGCCAAAGGAGGTGCAGTTGTCGAACGCGCCATCCGCGCTCAAGAGGCAGGAGGTGAGGTCGTACGAGTTCGGCGCGTCGTAGAGGGTGGTTCCGGAGGCCGTGAGGGAGCCGTCGGGCCCCACGGCCAGGTCGTACGTGTTGAACAGGTAGGAGGGCGCGGGCGTCGTGACCTGGAAGCCGCTGCCGTCACCAAACGAGGTGTCGAAGTCGCCATCCGTGAAGGCGTAGGCGGAGCCTCCCAGGACAACGACGACGAGCCCGAGCCCGGCTCGAAGGAGTCGCAGCAGCACGATCCACATCCTCACCTCCCGCGAGCCGCTCTGAGCTACCCGAGGATCTCCTCCCGGACAAGCCTGACCTTGGAGACGCCTGACGACACGGATTGGGCGCGCGCCCCGGAGGAAGATGCCGCCATGGCTGGGTCGGCGGACTAGACAAACAGCCCTCTAGAACTGAGACATTCAGCCCTCGAATAATGAGACAAACAGCTCTCGAAGTCGCGCGGATTTGGGACGAAATCGAGGCGAAAGTGCGCGAAAGTGCCCCCTGGGAGCGCCCAAGGGGCCCTCGACGGATGGACTGGGGGCATGGAGCGAAAAAACCCGCCGCTTGCGGCGCGGTCCGTACTGCTAGGGCGCGTGCTTCGCCCAGTGCTGGAGATCTCCCGACTCGAACCCGTCGGCGAAGATTCTCGTGACGGCCGTGTTCTCGAAAAAGAAGAACCGCGCCGTAATGGCCCCCTCTGCCACGAGGGCGTCGAGATCGCCGTCGCCATCGAGGTCGGCGAAGGCGGTATTGGCGGCCATCGGGAAGGCCACCAGGCCCAACGGGTTCGTCACCGGAGCAACGAACGCAGGGCTCTGCACCGTGCCCGTGTTCTCGAAGAAGAACGTCGAACCATGAACCTCCCCTACGAAGGCGTCTAGATCGCCGTCACCATCGATGTCCACGAGGGTGGGCACGGCATAGCTACCGACATCGGCGAGCCCGAACGGATTGGTCGTGGGCGAGGCGAACGCGGGGCTCTGGCCGGTGCCCGAGTTCTCGAAGAAGTACGTCGATCCATCCTGCGCTCCCACGAAGAGGTCCAGATCCCCATCCCCGTCGATGTCCGCGAACGCGGGTACGGCATAACCACCGACAGGGGCGAGCCCGAACGGGTTGGGCACCTTCCCCGCAAACGCGGGGCTCTGGGGGGTTCCGGTGTTCTGGAAGAAAAACGTCGATCCGCCCTGCTCCCCCACGAACGCGTCGAGATCACCATCCCCGTCGATATCCGCGAACGCGGGTACCGACCATGCACCGACGTCGGAGAGCCCGAATGGGTTGAGGCTCACCTTGGCGAACGCGGCGCTTTCGGCGGTGCCGGTGTTCGCGAAGAAGACCGTGTCACCGGTCTGCTGCCCCGCGAACAGATCGAGATCACCGTCTCCGTCGATGTCCGCGAAGCTCGGCGCTGCGCCGTAATCGTTGTCTGGAAGGATATCGGGGATCCCGAACGGGTTGTCGGCGCGCTGGACGAAGGCGGGGCTCTGCGGGGTGCCGAGATTCGGGAAGAAGACGATCGACCCGTCCTGCCTCCCCTCGAAGCCGTCCAGGTCGCCGTCTCCATCGATGTCGACGAGCCTGGGGATCGTCTGGGTAGCGGTGTCGCCGGCGAACGCGATCACCGGCAGGTCGAACGCAGGGGCTTGGACCGTGCCGGTGTTGCGAAAGAAGAACGCCCCCTCGGCCGACTGACCCACGAAGGCGTCGAGGTCGCCATCCCCGTCGATGTCCGCAAACGCCGGGACCGACTCGTGAGAAGGGACGCCGAAGAGCCCAAAAGCCGCCGTCACGGGAGAGGCGAACGCAGCGACCTGGGCGGTCCCGGTATTCGCGAAGAAGAGCAAGGATCCGGAATATCCTCCGACGAATGCGTCGAGATCGCCGTCTCCGTCGATGTCGGCGAACGCAGGCGCGGCGAAGCTATCGACGGCGGCGAGACCGAACGGATTTTCGACGGGTGAGGCGAAGGCGGGACTCTGGGCCGTGCCGGTATTGGCGAAGAAGAACGTCGATCCGTACCATGCTCCCACGAACAGGTCGAGGTCGCCGTCTCCATCGATGTCGGCGAACGTGGGGACGGAGAACTGACGGACACCGGCGAGACCGAACGGGTTGGTGACCGGGCTCGCGAGAGCGACGTGCTGGGCGGTACCGGTGTTCTCGAAGAAGACCACGTTGCCGTCGAGGTTCCCCACGAAAAGGTCGAGGTCGCCATCCCCGTCGATGTCGGCGAACGCCGGGGCGGCGTTGGCACCGACATCGATGGTGCCGAAAAGGTCGTAGGCCTCGAAGTGAGGCGGCGCCGCAGCGCTGCTCGACGACGGCACGATCACCGGCACCGCCACGGCTAGCCACACGCTGAAGAGGAGTGCCTGCGCAGCGCGCGGAAGGCGAAGCAGGCAACCTCGGGCCGGGATGCGCAGCCGAGGTGGTGTCGGAAACTCCGAGATCGTCCGTTTCATCATCTGGATCCCCAGGCACACGGGTGGCGCTCGGCTGGCAGGCGGTCGCGATCGTCCAAGCTCAATTGCAACCCCGCAGCTCCGGTTCGACACGATCAGGGCGACGAGACCGTGAAGGTCCAAGCGGACGTGTCGCCCGACTCGAATCCGTCCACGAAGATGTTCTTCGCGAAGGTCGCCGTGACGATCCTTGCGGCCCCCATCGTGACCATGCATGCACCGGTTCCGATGCAGTCCCCGCTCCAGCCGGCGAAGCTCGCATCGTTTGCCGGTATTGGCGTCAAGGTCACGAGGGTCCCCGAATCGAAATCCGCCGTGCAGCTGGCGCCGCAGTCGATACCGGCCGGGCTACTCGTCACGGTGCCGATTCCGCTGCCGTCCTGGGTCACGGTGAGCGTGTAGGTGATGTCGAAGGTCGCGGTGACGTCCTTGGCCGCCTCCATGGTGACCTGGCAGGTGACGTTTGCACCGTCCTGAATCTGGATTTGCACGTTCGAGCATCCCGGGGCGCTCGTCCATCCCGTGAAGCGCGAGCCCGCGTCCGCCGTCGCGGTGAGCGTGACCACCGTCCCGTAGTCGAAATCGGCGCCGCACGTGTTGCCGCAGTCGATGCCGGCCGGGCTGCTCGTGACGTTGCCGCTGCCAATGCCGTCCCTCGACACCGAGAGCTCGAAGGACAGCAGATCGAAGCCCGCGACCACGCCTTGCGCGGCGTTCAGGGTGACTTGGCATACGTCCGTACCCGAGCAACCGCCGCCCGACCAGCCGGTGAAGGTCGATCCGGTCGCCGCGGACGCGGTGAGGGTCACGACGGTGTTGTAGTCGTAGCTGCCCGAGCACGTGTCGCCGCAGCTGATGCCGGCCGGCAAGCCAGTGACGGTGCCCGAGCCGCTTCCCGTCTTCGAGACCGAGAGCGTGAACTGCTGCGGGGTAAATGTCGCGGTGACGGACTGCGCAGCGCTCATCGTCACCTGGCACGTGCCGCTGCCCGAGCATCCGCCGCCGCTCCAGCCCGTGAAGGTCGATCCGGTCGACGCGGACGCGGTGAGCGTCACCAGGGTGTTGTAGTCGTAGCTGCCCGAGCACGTGTCGCCGCAGTTGATGCCGGCGGGCAAGCCAGTAACGGTGCCGGAGCCGCTCCCCGCTTTCGCGACCGAGAGCATGAACTGCTGCAGGGTAAAGGTCGCGGTGACGGACTGCGCAGCGCTGATCGTCACCTGGCACGTACCGGTGCCCGAACATCCGCCGCCGCTCCAGCCCGTGAAGGTCGATCCGGTCGCCGCGGACGCAGTGAGCGTCACGACAGTGTTGTAGTCGTAGGGAGCGGAACAGGTGTCGCCGCAGCTGATTCCGGCCGGCGAGCTGGTGACCGTGCCGGAGCCGTTCCCGGCTTTCGTCACCGAAAGCGTAAACTTTTGCAGGTCGAAGTTCGCGGTCACGCTTCGCGCAGCGCTCATCGTCACCTGGCACGTACCGGTGCCCGAACATCCGGCGCCGCTCCAACCGGTGAAGGTCGATCCGGTCGCCGCGGACGCGGTGAGGCTCACGGCGGTGTCGTAGGCATAGGAAGCGGAGCACGTGGCGCCGCAACTGACTCCGGCCGGCGAGCTCGTCACCGTGCCGGAGCCGTTGCCCGTCTTCGCGACGGACAGCGTCATTTGCCCCCAGTGATTGATCAGGGCCGTGCCGTCCACAGATCCGAGACCCGTGACCAAGTCGTATCCGATGCCTGCGCTGAACCCGGTCACGCCCGGGACGGAGTTGTTGCCGGATGTGATGTCGTGGAAGACCGTCGCCCCGATGCCGGCGGACTGCTCGGCCGCCATCGGATAGAGGACCGTGTTCGCGTTGCCCTGATGACCGTTCTTCTGTGCGATCAGCGCCATCAGGCCCGTGAACGAATCGACAGCGGGACCCCCGACGACGTAGAGAGTGCCCTCTTGATAAGCCAGGTAGCCGTCGTGGGAGGCGGCGCTCAACGAAACGTCCGGCACGTCGCGTTGGCCATCGGCGGGAACACCGGGCCCGGCTTGCCACGCTGGTTTGGCGTAGACGGTGCTCTTGCCGCCGCCCGTCGCATCGAGGCCCGATCCTCCCGCGACGGTTCCGCTCTCGTTCCAGGCGACTTCCGGAATGTACGAGCGCGCCGAGCCGCCAG
Source organism: uncultured bacterium (assembly GCA_964650975.1). GTDB lineage: Bacteria > JADJOY01 > JADJOY01 > JADJOY01 > JADJOY01 > CAZYWA01. The sequence goes on along the minus strand of CAZYWA010000265.1, from coordinate 1,695 downwards.
CCGCGTTGTTGGAGGACGACCAGTAGAGGCTCGAGTTTGCGGTGTCGTCGAACTGACTCCCGCCGACGCATACGTCGTACGGCGTCGAGCAGAGCCCCGACACGGCCGCGCCGGAGCCGGTGCTCGAGTCAGGGTCGTCGCATGCGGACGCACCGGTCTCGCCGGCGATGGCGAACGGCGTGATCCCCTCGCTCACGGCCTGCTGGTAAATGCTGTTCCAGAGCGCATTTTCCGCGGGTCCCATGTCGGCCTCGCATTCCCAGAAGGGAACGTCCATCGCGGCCACGGGGAGGGCGTCGTCGACGATGTATTCGGCGGAGAGATCGCTGCCGTCGGTGCTGTTCGTCGACCCGGAGATCACGAGGTCGACCGTCGCATCCGGCGCCACCGCACCTGCCCATTCGACCGCGACGTCGTGGGCGAGCTCCTCGCTCGAAAACCTGTCGAGCCCGGGGTCCGGGCCGTTGTGCACGAAGTTCACGGTCCCGTGATAGCTGGACAGGCCGAACTTGGTGCGAAAGGTGGTGACGTCGGAGGCCAGGATGTCGCTACGGCCGACGATCGCGATGGTCTGGCCTGTGCCCGTGTAACCGCTCGTGTAGGCGCCGTTCAGGTCGTAGATGGTCATGAAGTCGGAGGGCGCGACATAGTGCGCGCCGCCGGAGGTGAAATCGGGCACCACGTCCATGGCCTGCGTGTGGTGCGCCGGCCGCGGGAAGCTGTGCAGCGTGACGACGCCGTTCGCGAGGTCGGCGATGCCGCGCGGTAGGGACGCGGAGCCGACGTTCGCATGGTAGGTCGTTCCATCGATGACGAAGTCGTCGATCTCGGTGGCGAATGCGCTCTCGACCTGGCGCACGGTGCCGCTGAAGTTGATCCAGCCGCGGCCCCTCGCGACCTGGTCGATCCGAAATCCGTGGCCCGTGAGCCAGCTCGACACCGTCGCGAGCTGTGAGTCATCCAGGCCGAAGCGCGCCCCGAGCTCCGCGGGTGTGAGCCACCGATGGAAGAGACTCGAGTGCGGATCGTGCAGCTGGGCGATCAGTCCCCGGAGCGCGTCGTCGCCGCCCGGCCGCCGTTTGAGCGACATCACCATTCGCTCCATGGGGAGGTCGAGGTCGGCTCGGCCGACGTCGAGCTCTGGCTTGGCCCTCGGGGGAACACGGACGCCGAGTGGAACACGATCCCCGTCGTCGATCGTGGGGGTCGCCTTGTTGGCGGACGGGGCTGCCGACGCGTGCCTCGCCCCTGCGGTGACGACCCACAGCAATGCGGCGAGCAGCCGCAACCCGAGCGCCGAGCGATGGATGAGCGAGCCGATCCGGGACCTTCGCATGGGACTCCTCGCTCACCCGGCGCGCACCCGTCACGCTCCGATCACGGTAGGGAACGTCGTCCTGCGCCGTGGCGACGCGAACGACGGAACGACGCGATCTTGTTTCGGGCAGATCCCGGCACGCCCGCAGGAGACGTCACGTGCCGTTCTCGTTGCCGGCGCCTTTGTGCTTGGCCACGAAGGCCAGCATCATCTCCAGCGAGTCGAACGGGGCGCTATCTCCGGACATGAGATGATCGATGCGCCCGGAAATGCGCCGCTCACCGACCTCGGCGTCGGCATGAAACTGCACGACGAAGGCGCCCTGGGGTCGAAGCGTCGAGTGAGGGTTGTTTGCCTGTTTCATGGGATCAGTACCG
>CAZYWA010000264.1:6423-10270 GCA_964650975.1 uncultured bacterium | reverse complement strand
CCGATCTGCAACCGACTCCCAGCGCCACAGGTCCGGTTCCGCCGACCACGTCCGCTCCACTTCCGACCGTGTCGGTCGCGCCACCGCCGGCACCTCGCACCGCGCCCACCCCTGCACCCGCTCCCGTTTCCGCACCGGCCGAGTCGACGCCGCCGCACGGCAAGGTCGACTCGCCGCCGCCGCGAGTCGCTCGTGTCGAGGTTCCCCCCGCCGTGCCCGAGCCCAAGGTGACGAAGCCCACCGCGCCGCTCCCTGCGGTGGCCGCGATCGCGGGCCCCAAAGGCAGGGCCGGCGGCCCGCTCGATCTGCGCAAGCAGGCGTGCGAGGGCGGCGACGGGGAGGTCTGCCACGACCTCGCGGCGCTCTATCAAGAGGGCGACGCGGGCGTGGGCGTTTCCGCCGATACCGGCGAAGCCGCGTCCTACTACACGCGCTCCTGCGACCTCGGCGTCGGCGAGGGCTGCATCGACGGCGGCATGCTGCTCGAGCAGACCGGAAGCGGTGCCGGCGCCGCCACCCTCTACGAGAAGGGATGCACGCTGCGGAAGCCGCAGAGCTGCTTCAACCTCGCCAAGCTGGTCGACGAGGGCGATGGCGTCGACAAGGATCCAGGCCGCGCCGCGATGCTCTTCCGCCAGGCCTGCGAGGGCGGGCTGGGCGCCGGATGCACCAGCCTCGGGTTGCGCTACGAGAACGGCGAAGGGGTCGAGAAGAGCCCCGAGCGGGCGATCGAGCTCTATCAGAAGGGGTGCGATCGAGGCAGCGTCAACGGCTGCTCGAATCTCGGCACCATGTATCAAGCTGGGAGCGGCACGCCCCAGGATTTCGCCAAGGCCGCGCAGTACTACGAGCGCGCCTGCCAGAAGGGCAGCGGCCTCGGCTGCTTCAACCAGGCGCGGCTCCTCGAGCAGGGCCTGGGCGGTGCGCCCGATCCCGCCGGCGCCGCGACGCTCTACGAAAAGGCCTGCGCGAAGGGCGTCGGCGGCGCCTGCGAAGCCAAGGACCGCCTGCGCGCACAGTGAGCCGCCCGATCGCTTGCTTTTTTTGGAGGGCGGCGGTCCCTCGCCGCCGCAGCGTCAGGATCTCGATCGATCCCTGCGGACGCGAGGGACCGCGTCCCTCCGAGGATCGGCCGTCTTACATCGAGCCGAGATAGGTCTCTCGATACGCGAGCCAGTCGCGCACCACGTTGCGCACGTAGGCGCGCGTCTCCGAATACGGAATCGATTCCGCGAACGCCGCGCCGCGCAGCTCGGGGTCGCGCTTGGTCCAGCGATCGACCGCTTCTTCCCCGGCGTTGTAGGCCGCGACCGCGCGCTCCAGGTCGCCGCCGTAGCGAGTGAGCAGGCTCGCCAGGTAGTGGCAGCCGAGGGTCATGCTGACGCGTGGCTGGAAGAGCTGATCGAGCTCGAACCCGTCGACCGGCACCTCGGCCGCGAGCCGGCGCGCCGTGGACGGAATGATCTGCATCAAGCCGCGTGCGTCGGCCGGTGACCGGGCGTGCGGATCGAAAGCGCTCTCGTTCCGGATCAGCGACGCCACCAGGAGCGGGTCGAGAGCGTCGCCGGCCGCGAGCCGGCGCAGGTGGTACGGAAAGGGCAGCGGATAGAGGAATCGCTCGATCGGGATCGATCCCAGCTCGAGCTGCGCCTCGCTCGAGAGGCCGCCGCTACGCGCCTTCTGGATCGCGCGCAGCGCGCGGTTGGGCGAGCCAAGCGACGCGTAGAGCCGCGCGGCCCACACCCGGCTCGCGTCGTCGAGATCGGCGGACGCCGCCGCGGCATCGAGCTCGGCGAGCGCCAGGTCGTCGAGCAGCGCGTCGCTCAATGCCCGGGCGCGTTCCAGCCGCTCGGCGATGTCGGCACGCTTCGCCGGAGAGGGACCGAGCGTGAGCGCGTCGAGCGCCGTGGTGGTGCTCAGCGCCCGCGACGCGGCGCTCTCCGTGCCGGTGAGCGGCTTGAGCGCCGGCCGCTCGCCGTGCGGGCCGAGCTTCGCGAGCCGCCCGTAGTAGCCGGTGGGATCGTCGCTCGCCAGCGCCTCCAGGATCTCGGCGGCGTGCTTCGACTGACCGGCGGCGTCGAGCGCCATCGCCTGCCAGAAGCGGATGCGATGCGCGACGTCCGGCGAGCGCGCCAGCGCATGGGTCTGCTCGAAGGTCGCGAGGTGCCGCGCGGGCGGCTCGTGGCGGTAGGAGATCCAGGTCCAGCGCCACAGCGCGTCGGCCGCGCGATCGCTCTTCGGGTACTCGCGCACCAGGCGCTGGAAGAGCGTGATCGCCGGCGTCCACGATTGCGCTTCCTCGTGGATGCGCGCACGCATGTAGAGGATCTCGTCGCGCATCGAGGCGGGCGGCTGGTGCGCGTCGAGGTCGTCGAGGATCGCCACCGTCTCGCGGTTCCGGCCGCGGTTCCAGAGCTGCGTCGCCAGCATCATGGCCGCGTTCTGGCCCGCGCCGCCGGCCGGGCTCGCACGTATGACCTCGCGCAGCAGCCGCTCGCGATCGTCGAGCCGGCCCACGCGCTTGAGCCCGGCCGCGAGCTCGAGGTCGACGGGGAGCACGTCGGGCGAGCCTTGGTTGTCGCGCGCAAGCCCTTCCAGAAGAGCCACGCTCTTCTCGTTCTCGCCTTCGCGCGAGAGGAGCTTCGCTTCTTCGATCGCGCCGTCGACGGTGGGCCGCGGCTTGAGCTCGGGATGAGCGGCGTCGAGCAGCTCGAGCGCGGCGCGGGCGTCGCGGTCGGCGCGCTCGAGCGGCCAGGTGTCGCGCACCTGGGCGAGTGCCTGCCGGGCATCGGCGAAGCGCCCGGCGCGCTGCAAGCAGGAAGCGAGGTCGAGGGCCGCGTCGGCGCCCAGCGGATCCGATCCGGCTTTGTCGCGCGCCAGCGCCAGGAGCACCGACCCTTGCCCGCAATCGCCGCCGCGGCGGCGCACGTTGCCGAGCTGGTACGCGGCGTCCGGGAACAGACGGCTGCCCGGGTAGAGCCTGAGCAGCTCCTCGAGCGGCGTCGTCGCGTCCGCGTCGCGCGCCAGGCCGATGTAACCGCGAGCGAGGTAGAGGCGCGCGTAGTCGCCGAGCAGCGATCGGTCGCCGGCGATCGGCACCAGCAGCGTCACGGCGCGTGCGTGATCGCCGGCTCGCTCCGCGCGAATTCCCGCACCGAGCGCCCCGAGCGACGCGGTGGAGGGAGACACGCCGGTCGATTCCGCGCGCGCGGCGCCGGACGTGCCCAGAGACATGAGCGCGACCGCGAGCACGACACGCGACGTCGCGGGGCGAAGGCGAGGGCGGCTCGACATGCCCGCGAAATTGGCGGCGCGCTCGCTCGCTGACAAGGCCCGCCGCGAGCGGACCGCGGGGCCGCTCACCGATCGCTCAGAATCGCACCGTGAGCGAGAGCCCCGCGACCGGAGCGGCTGGCACGGGCTCGCCGGTCGAGTCGGGATCGGAGATGTCGGCGTCGGACGGGTGATGGACCCAGCGGTGGAATGCCTCGATTCCATCGGCCAGCACGATGCCCACGGTGCGCCAGGTCGAGGGTGGCTCCTCGATGAAGTGCTGTCGCAGCTGGTAGCGCAGCTCGCCGAGCAGCGAGCCGGTGGTGGAGGTCATCAGCAGATCCACGGACGACGGCCGCTCGACCCACCCCTCGTAGACGTACTCCCAGCTGACCGAGGTCGCGGTGCTGAACAGGAACGCCGTCCAGGGCTCGTAATCCCGATCGCGGATCATCAGGTAGATCTCGGCGCCCATCTCCGGATGGAGCACGTAGTTGACGATGTCGCTGTCGCCGTCGTGCGTCACCGGCGCGAGCGTGAACGCCTTCACGAAGTTCCGGGCCGAGGGCGGCTT
>CAZYWA010000264.1:0-6413 GCA_964650975.1 uncultured bacterium | reverse complement strand
CGATGCCGCCCAGGATCACGAGGAGGCCGGTCCCGGTCTCGAGTGCCGGCTCCCAGAGGTTGTGGCGATCGGGACTGGGTGGGCTCGCGAGCCAGTCGTCGTCCGCCCGAGGGGCGGCGTGATCCACGGGCTGCACGTCCGGGTCGGGGGAGCTTGCGAGCTCGGCGAGCGGCGGAAGCTCGAGCACGTGCGCGTGCGACACGACCGGCCCGCCGCCGCAAACGCCCACGAGGATCGCGAGCGAGACCCGCGATGCGAGCGCTCGCGCCGGACCACCGGCGGCGCGCCGTCTCGCGAGGAAGCGCGGCTCGGATCGCACGATGCGCGAGAGGAGGAGTGGCGAGAGTCGGGCCGGACCGAGAGCGCGCGATCGCGAACGGCCCGGAACCGTATCCAACTCGATCGCCCCGCGCCAAAGGCGCGTGCGTGGTCTCGGCTCGAATTCGCGCGAGAAAACCTCACCCGGCTCGGCTACCCTCCCAGGCGGATCGCATCAGGCGCATCCGACCGGAGAACTCATGACGGACGTCGATCGATTGGCCGCGCGCAGGCTCGCCGTCGCCCTGCTGCTCGCCTGCGCCGCCGCTACCGGCGCCTGCGGTGGCGGCTCGCACGGCGCCAGCTACCGCTACGACGTGCCGACGTCCGCTTCGTCGCCGTGGCCGATGATGCGTCGCACCTCGGCCAACGACGGGCTGAGCCCTTTGCTTCCGCCCACCGACGCGCGCGGCGCCGAGCCGTGGCGCTACCCCACCGGTAAGGGCATCTTCAGCGTGCCGGTGATCGGCGAGGACCAGCGCGTGCTGGTGGGCTCGGCCGATCGCAGCTTCTACGCCATCGAGCCCGACGGCTCGCTCGCGTGGAAGTTCGATACCGGCGAGATCATCGACTCGGCGGGGAGCGTGGGCGCCGACGGCACCATCTACTTCGGCTCCGGCGACGGCCATCTCTACGCGCTCGACGCCGACGGCCACCAGCGCTGGGCGTTCGCCGCCCACAACGAAGCGGGCAGCCCGGGCTCCACCCAGGGCAATCGCTGCAGCGACCTGCCTCCCGCGGGCGGCGCCAGCACCTGGTTCGAAGGCAACGTGGTGATCGGCCCCGAGGGCCGTCTGTGGGCCGGAAACGACGATTTCCGGATGTACTCGCTGGATCCCGACGGCACCGAGCGCTTCAACTTCTTCGTCGGCCCGATTCCGTTCGGCGCCGTGTGGTCCGCGGCCACCACCCGCGCCGACGGCTCCGCGGTCTACGGCGGCATGGACTTCTTCGTGTACGCGGTCTCCGCCGACGGGAACTGCCTGTGGCGCCGCGTGCTCAACGCTCCGGTGAGCGCCAGCCCGGCGCGCGCTCCCGACGGCACGATCTACATCGGCAGCTGGGATGGCTCGCTCTACGCGCTCGACGGCACGACGGGCGAGGTGCGCTGGAAGGTCGCGACCGGCGCTCACATTTACGCGTCCGCCGCGCTGGGCGCCGACGGCACCATCTACGTCGGCTCGACCGACGGCAGCCTCTACGCGGTGTCGCCGGACGGGCACTTGCTCTGGACCTTCGACACTCTCGATCCCATCCGCTCGTCGCCGTCGGTGGACGGCCGCGGCCGGATCTACTTCGGCGCCGGCGACGGCGCGCTTTACGCCCTGGATCCCGACGGCACGCGCGCGTGGTCGTACGACGCGACGACGCAGGATCGAAACGATCTCAACTCGTCGCCGGTCCTGGGCAGTGAGCGCATCTATCTCGGCTCCGAGGACGGCAGCATCCTGGGCGTTCCGTATGCCTATTGCGCGGCGGCCAGCGATCCGCGCTGCAACACGTCGCCCGCGTCCGACCTCGGCGACGACGGCGCCAGCCTGTACTACGTCACGCCGGGAGGCCGGAGCTTCACGGACGTCCCCGAGCCGGTCGAGCGCGGCGCCGCGTTCACGGTGCGGCTCCTGGTGCGCGCGGGAGGCGACACCCGCGCCGGCAGCTTCGACCTCGCGAGCTTCTCGGTTCACTCGCAGCCAGCGGCCGACTGGGAAGTGGTGGAACAGGGCGGCGGCCAGTGGGTGAACCTGGTGCCGAGCGCGCTCTTGACGGCGGGGACCCACTACCAGCTCGACGTCTCCTCGCGATGGACGGCGCCCGGCACGCCCGGCGGCAGCGTCTCGCACTCGTTCGCGTTCGACACCGTGGGAGAGCCGAGCGCGCCGCCCTCGTTCGGGGCGGGCAACGATTCGGTGCCCGCGTTCGAGATCCGGAATCTCGCTCCCTACCAGCCGCCGCTGATCGTGAGCCTGAACCAGATCGGATTCGACAGCCTCGATTTCCTGGCGTCGGTGATCGAGAGCCAGCCAGGGCAGTTCCTGCTGTGGCTCATGACCGGCAAGGCGGGCGCGAACGGCACCGAGATCGATCCGGCCACTCCCTCCCTGGTGGCGATGGACGGAGTGCTCGACGGAGCGTCGTTCGCGATGAACGGCGTGGGCCTCACGCTGGTGACCGGCGGACCGCCGATCCAGGTGCGCGATTTCCGGGTCGCGTCGCAGTTCGACGCCACCGGTCACTTCGACGCCGGCACCTCGATGATGGCGCGTGCCAGCTGCGCCGACCTGGGCCTCATCGGCTCGTTCCTGTCACTCTTCCAGCTCTGCAACGGCGCGGGCGAGTTCGTCGCGGTCGGCACCATTCGCGGCGCCACCTACGACGGAACGGCGAATCACCGGCCCGACGGTGTGGCGCTCGCGGAGCTGACCCGCAGCGGCTCCACCGTCACGGCGCGCTTCACCGCGCCCGGCTACAAGCTCGCGGAGCACCTCCCTGCGATCGTGCTGCTCGACGACGCGACCGGTCACGCGGTGCAGATGGACTATCGCAAGGCGCTCGTCGGCCATGCCGACCCGGCCGGTGATCTCGCGTCGGTGACGCTCACCATTCCGCCGGACGTCGAGCTCCCGGCGGGCCCGATCCGCGCGATCGTGCTCACCGACCTCTTCCCGCTCGCATCGAGCGTGCTGCCTGCTTCCAGATGACGGTCCACGCCGGTCGGATCGCCGGTGTGATCCGGCTCGCGTTCGGTGGCGCAGCCGGCGCGTCGAAGGTCGAGAGCCTGGCGGGCGACGCGAGTGTTCGCTCGTTTCACCGGGTGTGGCTCGTCGATCCGGCGGGCGCCGCACCGCCGACGGCGATGCTCATGCACGATCCGCGTCCCGCGGCCGACGACGGCTGCGGCGACGACTTCGTGGCGATCGAGCGCCACTTGCGCCATCACCGCGTGGGCGTGCCGGCGATCTTCGCGCGCGACCGCGACGCCGGGCTCTACCTGCTCGAGGATCTCGGCGACCGCTTGTTGCAAAACGAGCTCGCCGCGGCCGGCGCCGAACGCAAACGAGCGCTCTTCCGTGCGGCGCTCGACGTGCTGGTGGTGCTGGCGCGCGACGCCACCCGTCCCGAGCCCGAGCCGACTCCCGCGCACCGCCGGTTCTTCGATGAAACCAAGCTCGGCTGGGAGCTCGAGTTCTTCCTCACGCACACCGTCGAGGGCTTGTGGCGCGTGGTGCTCACCGATGCCGATCGCGCGTCGCTTCGCGAGGGCTTCGCGGCGCTGGTCGCGAGCCTGGCGGCGTTGCCGCGCGTCTTCGCGCACCGCGACTACCACAGCCGCAACCTGCTGGTGCAGGACGACGTCACGATGCGGGTCGTCGATTTCCAGGACGCTCGCCTCGGCCCCGTGGTCTACGACCTGGCCTCACTGCTCCGCGATTCCTACCTCGATCTCGACGAGAGCGAGGTGAGTCTCTTGCTCGAGGAGCATCGCTTGCGGCTGGCCGACGCGGGCGTGCCGGTGCCAGGTCGCGACGCCTTCACCGCCGACTTCGATCGCATGAGCATCCAGCGCGGCCTCAAGGCCCTCGGCACCTTCGGCTTCCAGGCCACCCAGCGCGGCAAGACCGGCTATCTGGAAGCCGTGCCGCGCACAGCCCGCCGAGTGGCTGCCTGCCTGGCGCGCCACGCCGAGCTGGCGCCGCTTTGCGCGGCTCTTGGCTCGATCCTGGCTGAATACGGCGTCTAACGCACGTATTTGGCTTGTTTTGTGGCGGAAATGGCAGGTCGTCGAGTTGATTTGATGGCGAATTGTTGCGTTTTTCGATGTCAAATTGTGACGGTTTGTGAAATCGCTTAGCACCGAGATCCGTCACCCGGGAGTTGCACCCTCGGAAGCCGCTCGCACGGCCGCCGGTAGCGACGCGTTGCGGTTGTCGAGCCAGGTCTTGAGGGTGGTGGTGCCGAGGATGATCGCGCCGCCGGCGAGCGACCAGTGGTTGGGCCGCTCGCCGTGGGCCCGCCAGGTCCACACCGGGTTGAGCACCGGCTCGAGCAGGCAGATGAGCGAGGCCTCGAGCGCGGGCACTTGGCGGAGCCCGCGGGTGAAGAGCACGTAGGCGAGCGCGATCGACATCGCGCCCAGCCACGCCACGATCGCCACTTCGCGCGCGGTGATCGCGTGCACCGGCAGCGCCGCCGGCAGAGCGAACCCGAACGCCAGCACGTTCCCCATCACCAGCGCCGACGCCACCGAGCTCGCCGTCTCGTGGCGCTCGCGCGCACGCAGCCAGCGGAATCCGATCACCGTGAGTGCCCACGTCACGCCCGAGACCAGGCCCAGCGCGTTCCCGGCGAGCGGGGAAGGCGCCGTCACCGAGGGAGCGTCGGTGCCGACGAAGAAGAACGCCATGCCGCTCGCCAGCAGCACCATCGCGGCGGTGTCGCTCTTGCTCGCGTGCTCGCCGAGCAGCCACGGCGCCAGGAGCATCACCCAGAGTGGCGCGGTGGCCTGCAGGAAGACCGCGCTGGCGCCGGTGGTGAGCTTGTTGGCGAGGGCGAAGCTCAGCATCGTGCCGCCGTAGGCAGTGCCCACCACCACCGCGCGCAGGCTGGGACGTCGCCGCGACTCGGGGAGCAGCAGCAAGAACACCAGGGCGCCCACCAGCGAACGGAAGCTCGCGATCTGCCAGTTGGTGAGGCCGCACGCCTTGATGAAGGCGCTGTTCCCGGACCAGAGCAGCGAGGCGCCCGCGAGGGAAAGACGCGCACTCACGCGGGTATGGGTGGCGGTCATGACGCGGCGGTCGGAAAGCGGAAGCGGTTGAATCTACCTGCTCGCTCGCCGACGATGCAGGATCATGGTCGAGCCCGATTCCCGGTTCCCGGAGCTTCGCGCGCTGGTCCTCGCGGCGGGGAAGGGCGAGCGCCTGCGGCCGCTCACCAGCAGCGTTCCCAAGCCGCTCATCCGCGCCGGCGGCGAGCCGCTCATCGCGTACGCGCTGAGCTGGCTCCGGCGCTTCGGCATTCGCCAGGTGGCGATCAACCTCCATCACCTGGGCGACCAGATCCGCGCCGCGGTGGGCGACGGCGGTGCGTTCGGAGTGGAGGTCCACTACTCGGAGGAGCCCGAGATCCTGGGAACCGGCGGCGCGATCCGCAACCTCGCCGGCTGGCTGGGCGGCGGCACCTTCGTGGTGATCAACGCCGACATCGTCCACGACGTCGATCTCGCGGCGCTGGTGGCGCTCCACCGCGCCCGCAACTCGCTCGCGACGCTGGCGCTCAGGCCCGATCCGGAGAGCGCCCGCTACGGCGAGATTGCGATCGATCCCGACGGCCGGATCCGCAGCTTCCTGGGTGTCCCACCCGTCGCTGCCGAGCTCGACCGCCTGATGTTCACCGGCGTGCAAGTCGTCGAGCCGTCGATCCTCGGCCGCATTCCCTGGCCGGGTGCTTCGAGCAGCACCCAGCACCTCTACCTGCCGCTGGTCCGCGAGGGCGCTCCGCTCTTCGGCCTAAGGTATGAGGGCTACTGGGCCGACGCCGGCACCCCGGCTTCACTCGAAGCCCTTCGCCACGACCTGGAGGTGCGCCGCGTCCACTTGAGCTACCGGAGCTCTTGAGCGCGCCAACCGCGCCCGCGTCTTTATCGCCGCCGCGAATATCCGCGCCGAAACATTGACCTGGCGCGGCGAACGGGTCTACGGTCCAATTGGAGCCCATTCACGCGCGGGTTCCGCCCCCCAGCATGGGATTGGACGCCAGCCTCCTCGCCGCGATCCCCCAGACCATCCCGTCGGTCGACGTTCGCACGCTGTCGATCGGCGCTCGCGAATTCTTCATCTACACGCTGATCGACGGCGTGTCCCCGGTGCGCGGCATCCTGGGCCGCTCGGGACTCAAGCAAGACGAGCTGCTCACCAGCCTGCGCCGGCTGTGTGGCGCGGGCGCGATCCAGGTCCCCGGGCTCGAACCGCCTCCTGGCACGCAGCTCGCGGTCCCCGAGCCCCCGGCACAGGTGGTGCGGGGCCAGGAGTCGTTCCCGCGCTTGCTGGCCCGTATTCATCGCGAGCGCCGCTCGGGCACCGTGGTGAGCGAGCGCG
>CAZYWA010000263.1:0-10283 GCA_964650975.1 uncultured bacterium | reverse complement strand
TTCCGGGTCTTCACCTGGAAGCAGGGCCGCTTCGAGTTCCGCCCCGGTCTGCCCGATTACGAGCGCGGGCTCATCAACCCGATCCCGACCGACCATCTGCTGATGGACAGCTTCCGGATGGTCGACGAATGGCCGCAGATCAAGAAGTGGGTGCCGACCTTCGATCGCATCGTCGAGAAGACCGAGGTCGGCGAGAAAGTGCGCAAGCCGCTCACGCCGCGCGCCGACGAGCCGGGGCGCGGGCTCTCCGACGCCGAATGGCTGATGCTCGAGCTCGCGACCGACCACCTGAGCGTGCAACGGGCGATCTACCGCTCGCGCATCGGCGAGTTCGAGGCGTGCAAGGCGCTCAAGGGCCTGCAGGAGAAGGGGCTGGTCCGCTTGGTGGTCGCTGGCGAGGCCCTGACCAAACGGCTGGTCCTCGGGAAGCGGCGCCGCTGGAACGCCACCGCGGCGCTCGCCACTCTCAACGTGGTGCTGGGCGCCTGCTTGCTGCTGACCACGGTGGCGCTCATCGCGCCCGCGTTCGCCGGCTCCGACCGCGGGCAGATGCTGCAGCTGGTGCTGGGAGCGGACACCGAGGGGTTCGCCTCCGCGATCGTGGAAGGCCGTGCCCGCGCGGTGCGAGAAGCGCTCGAGCTCTACCGGCTCGAGCACGGTAAATTCCCCACGGCTCTCGCGGCTCTCGCGGACGATCGCCTGGTGTCGCGCTTCGATCTGAGTCTCGCGGAGCGGCGCTACACTTACGGCGGATCCGCCCGCGGGGTGCTGACCCCCAGGCGCGCCGAGTCCGCTTCCACCCCGTGACGCCCCGGTCCCCCGAGCCATGGACGACGTGAGCCGAGTCCTCGAGTTCGCCGACACCGACGCGGCGCGGGTGCTGTTCGGCGAAAAGAACGAATCGCTGACGCGGCTCGCGAACCTCGCCGGCGTCAAGATCCACGCGCGCGGTCAGGAGCTGCGCATCGACGGCGTCGAGCATGACGTGGAGGTCGCGAGCCGGGTGCTGCACGAGCTCTTCGAGCTGATCCAGGCCGGACATCCGGTGTTCGCCGACGACATGGAGCACGCCTACACGATCATCGCCGCCAATGCCCGGGCGCATCTGAAGGAAATCTTCCTCGACACGATCTACATCGCCGCCGACAAGCGGCGCGTGGCCCCGCGCAGCCTCAACCAGAAGCGCTACATCGACCTGATGCGCGAGCACGACCTGGTGTTCGGCATCGGACCCGCCGGAACCGGCAAGACCTACCTGGCGATGGCGATGGCCGTGGCCGCGCTCAAGCGCCACCAGGTGCGCAGGATCGTGTTGACCCGGCCGGCGGTCGAGGCCGGCGAGAAGCTCGGGTTCCTGCCTGGCGACCTCGCCGAGAAGGTGAATCCTTACCTGCGCCCGCTCCACGATGCGCTCCACGACATGATGGAGTTCGAGCACGCCACCAAGCTCACGGCCCGCGGCACCATCGAAGTGGCGCCTCTCGCCTTCATGCGCGGCCGCACCCTGTCGGACGCGTTCGTGATCCTCGACGAGGCGCAGAACACCACCACCGAGCAGATGAAGATGTTCCTCACCCGCCTGGGAGTCGGCTCGCGCGCCGTGGTGACCGGCGACGTGACCCAGATCGACTTGCCCGCGGCCACCCGATCCGGGCTCCTCGAAGCGCTCGAGGTGCTCGACGGCGTCGAAGGCATTGCGTTCTCGTACTTCGGCCCCGAGGACGTGGTCCGGCACCGCCTGGTGCGGCGCATCGTCGACGCCTACGAGCGGCTCCGCGGGTCGGCCGGCCCACGCCACGGCGAAGCTCATGGCGGTGCCGGCGCACGCACCGCCGTTCACGGATCGCCGCGACGGTCGTGAGGTCGTGATCCATGGCTGGGTGCTGAAACGTGCCCGCACTGGCCGCGAGAACCGTGCACCGCAGATCGAAGCGGGTGCTGCTCGCCAATCGCTGCACCGAGGAGACGGTCGACGAGCGCGAGCTCAGCGGCGTCCTCGAGCGGATCCTGCGGGCCCTCGGGTCGCCGCCCGGCGAGCTGTCGGTGCTGGTGGTGGACGATGCCGAGATGCGCTCGCTCAACCGCGATCACCTCGGGCGCGACCGGACCACCAACGTGCTGTCCTTCCCGCAGAGCGACTCGGGAGAGGCGGGCTCGCCGATGCTGGGCGACGTGGTGCTGGCGCCGCGGACCATCCGTCGCCAGGCGCTGGGCGCGGGACGTGATCCACTCCGCGAGCGAGATCTGGCGCTGATCCACGCAATCCTTCACTTGCTGGGCTACGATCACGTGGGATCTCGGCTCGAGCGCGAGCGGATGCGCGCGCGCGAACGTCAGGTGCTGGCCGAGCTTGGGCATCGTACGTGAATCGAGCCAGCGGATGACGGTGTCGGAGGCCTCCGGGCCGCTGCGCGTGGCGCTGGTCCATCGGATCTTCGCGCACGTGGGAGGCAGCGAGCGCGACCTGATCGACGTCGGCCGCTATCTGGCCGGCCGCGGTCACGACGTGCACGTGCACTGCGCGCGGTTCCGGGCCGCTCCCGAGCCGTGGTTTCGCGCGCACCGGCTGCCCGACTCCCGGTTCGGCCGGATCCGCCGCTACCGCCAGCTGCTGGCCGGCGCGCGCCGCGTGGCGGTCGACGGCTACGACGTGGTGGTCGGCTTCGGACGCACGCTGGGGCAGGACCTCTACCGCTGCGAGGGCGGCACCCACAAGGACTACGTCGAGGTGGTGGCGCGAATCGAGGGCCGTCCGGTGCGCCTCAGCGCCTACGACCGGCTGATCCTCGACGTCGAGCGGCGGCTCTTCACCAGCGAGGCGCCGATCCGCGTGGTGGCGCTCTCCAACCTGGTGCGCGACGAGATCCACCGGACTTACGGCTTTCCCCGCGAGCGCATCGAGGTCGTCACCAACGGCGTCGACCTGGTTCGCTTCCATCCCGCGAACCGTGAGCGGCACCGGGCCACGGTACGCGCCGAGCTGGGCATCGCGGAGACGGCGGCGGTGGTGCTCTTCGTCGGCATCGGCTGGGAGCGGAAAGGGCTGGCCGCGATCCTGGAAGCGGTCGCGGCTCGCCCCGGTCATCGTCTGGTGATCGCGGGACGAGATCGCGACGACCGCAAGTTCCGGGCGCTCGCCGAGCGGCTCGGCGTGGCCGGACGCTGCTCGTTTCTGGGCGCTCGCGACGACCTCGAGCGATTCTTCGCCGCGTCCGACCTGCTGGTGCTGGCATCGTTCCAGGAGGCGTTCGGCAACGTGGTCCTCGAAGGGCTCGCCAGCGGCTTGCCGGTGGTGGCGACCTCGTCCGTCGGCGCGGTCGATCTGCTCACCGGTGCTCTCGCCGAGGGGATCGTGGCCGGAGACGCATCGGGAGCTTCGGTGGGCGCCGCGATCGATCGGGTCCTGGCGCTCGGCGGTCCCGCCGCTCTCGGCGCCGCCGCGCGCGCGGCGGCCGAGCCCCACGGCGTCGAGGCGATGGGCGCCCGCATGGAAGCGGTGGTGCGCGAGGTCGCGATCGCCAAGCGCGAAGCGAGGGGCCAACCCCGGTTGGCCGGCGGGTAACCCCGGCACGGCTACGCCTTGTAGCTCGAGGCTCGGGGCGGCTATCCTGGCTCGCTCCACGAGAGGTGTGTCTTGGCTGCCCGAGAGATCGTCAAATACCCGGCGCCCGTGCTCGCCACCCCGGCCAAAGAGGTCGCGGAGGTGAGTGCCGAGATCCTCGCGCTTTTCGACGACCTGATCGCGACGATGTTCGCCGAGAACGGCGTGGGCGTCGCCGCACCGCAGATCGGCGTCGGATTGCGCGCGCTGGTCATCGACGCGGACATCGAGAACCGCGGCACCCGCATCCTCAGGCTGCTGAACCCCGAGATCACCGGCTCGCACGGCGACGTGATCTGGCCCGAAGGCTGCCTCAGCATCCCCGGCCTGGTGCTCGACGTGAAGCGCCACGCGCACGTCGAGGTGACGGCGATCGACGAGAACGGTCACCCCGTGACCGTGGAAGGCTCGGCGCTGGTCGGCGTGGCGCTGCAGCACGAGATCGACCACCTCGACGGCAAGGTGATGCTGGACCGTGTGAGCCCGATGAAGCGCGCGTTCTGGCGCAAGAAGATCCAGAAGCACGGGTATCCGGTCGAGATGGCTTCGGGCGACAAGGACGAGCGCAAGCAGGCGCTCGGCTGAACGTCCCGCGGGCATTCGATCCGGCCCGGCCGCGGCTGCGTGGCCGTGGCCCGCGTCACGACCTCGCGCGCTCCGAACCCCGCCGGTACCCACTCCGTCCACGATGAGCGCGACCGAAGACCGCCGTCCTAGCTTCGACGAGCGCCGCCTCACCTGGCGCGACGACGAGCGCGCGCGCCGCTACGACCATCGCTACCGCTCGCTTTCCGGAAGGCTCTCGAACCGCCGCGTGCTCGCCGCGTACGAGGAAGCGATGCGGCGGCATCCGCCCACGGGTTGGGTGCTCGATTGCCCGACCGGCACCGGGCGCTTGATGCCGGCGCTCGCGCGCGCGGGAGCGCCGGTGCTGGGCGGCGACATCTCGCCCGCGATGATGAGGGTCGCCCGCGACCAGTACCCGGTCGGCACGACCGTGCGCGGTTACGTCGGCATGGACATCGAGCGGCTGCCGTTTCGTGACGGTGGGCTGGGCGCCGTGTGCGTGGCTCGGCTCACCCAGCACTGCGACGGCCCGGAGCGGGTCCGGATTCTGCGCGAGCTCAAGCGCGTCACCGCCGGGCCGATCTTCGTGAGCTACTACCACTGCTACACGTTCAAGTACTTCTCGCGCTGGGTGCGGCAGAAGCTCGGCCTTCGCAAGCGTCCGCCGCAGGGCGTGAGCCTGCGCGAGCTGCGCGAGGACGCGCGCGCCGTCGGTCTCGAGATCGCCGAGGTGCGTTGGGTGTTCCCGCTGCTCTCGACCGCCTGGCTGGTGTGCTTCCGCGCTCCGGCCCGCTGACCGAACCGAACGTCCCGGCACCACCGCTTCGCATTCCGCGGAGGCGCGTCGATCGACGCTCGCCATCGCGGCATGCCGCTCGTGCTCCGTTCAGGAATTCCGGCGCGGGAGGGCGTCCCGCGGGAACGGTTCCAGGAACGATTCGTGCACGGTGTTCCTCTCCACGCGCGTCACCAACGGAGGAAAAACCCGTGCGAACGCTCAGTCGATTCGAGAAAACCGCTTTCACGTTGACCCTGGTCGCCGTGCTGCTCGGAGGTGGCTTGGCGGCCGCTCAGGGCGCGCCCACGGCGAAGCCCAAGATGCCGGCCGAATTCGCATTTCCGAAGGCGGAGAAGAGCCCCGGAGCCGTGACCTTCAGCCACGACAAGCATTTCGACAAGGGAGTGAAGTGTCCGGATTGCCACGTCAAAGCGGGCATCAAGATGAAGAAGGGAGCGACCCCCGACGTGACGATGGCCACCATGAATCAGGGAAAGCTCTGCGGCACGTGTCACGACGGTAGCAAGGCGTTCTCGACCAAGGCCGACGCGGATTGCGCCAAGTGCCACGCGAAGGGGACCTGAGCGTTACCCCGGCGCAACGCATTCCCGGGGGTCCGCACTCGATCGCGTAGCCCAGGGGACACAAGGAGCAGAACCCGTGAACGCGCGACGGCTCTTCAGGATCCTCTGGATCCCGTGGGTTCTTTTCTCGGGCGTCGCGGCGGTAGCGACGACGCCCGCGTCGGCCGCGACGGACGTTACGCCGGAAACCGCGAAGTGCCTGACCTGTCACGGCGATCGCGACCTCGAGGTCACGGCGCCCGCTGGCGGTCAAGCACGCTCGCTGTGGGTCGACCCGGACACGCTCGCGGGGTCGGTCCACGCGAGCCTGGCCTGCACCGATTGCCACGCGGAAGCCGCCGAGACTCCTCATCCGCATTCGCCCGGACCGCCAGCCTGCGAGAGCTGCCATCCGGGCGAGCAGGACATCGTCGCCGGAAGCGTTCACGGGCAGGCACTGCGGCGCGGCGACGCGGACGCTCCGCGCTGCGGCGACTGCCACGGCGGACACGACATCTTGCCGGTCGCCGATCCGCGTTCACGGGTCAACGTGCTGTCGGTGGCGACGACCTGCGCCCGCTGTCACTCGTCGCCGGAATTCGCGAAGCATCACGAGCCCGTGGTCAGCGACCCGCTGGCGCAGTACCGGGACAGCGTGCACGGCATCGCGGTGCTCACCGAGCGCAACCCGAAGGCCGCCTCTTGCACCGCTTGCCATGGCGGCCATGACATCCGCGACAACCAGGATCCGGCGTCGTCGATCTTCCACGCGACGGTCGCCAAGACCTGCGGCGCCTGCCACGCGCGGGAGCTCGCCGACTACGACCGCAGCGTCCACGGGCAAGCGCTGGCGCGAGGAGTGCGTGAGGCTCCGACCTGCACCGATTGCCACGGCGAGCATCACGTCGAGGGACCGGCCAGCCCGACCTCGCCGGTGAATCCGGTGCACGTGTCGGCCGAGACCTGCGGCCGCTGTCACGGCTCGGAGCGGCTGGCCGCGAAATTCGGGTTGCCGTCGCAATCGCTGGACACGTTCTCGACGAGCTTCCACGGGCTGGCGCTCGAAGGCGGCGACGTCAAAGCCGCCAACTGCGCCTCGTGCCACGGCAACCATCTGGTGCTCCGCTCCACCGACCCGACGTCGTCGATCTTCCCGGCCAACCTGCCGACGACCTGCGGCCGCTGCCATCCGAACGCGGGCGCCAACGTCGCGCGCGGCGCCGTGCACCTCACGAGCACCACCGCTCCGGGACGCATCGTGCTGTGGGTTCAGCGCATCTACCTCGGCCTCATCGTCGTGGTGATCGGCGGCATGGCGTTCCACAACGGCCTCGACTTCGTGCGCCGCACCCAGCGGCGCATGCGGCGTCGGGGTGCGGAGGAGGGCGCATGAAACCCCTGGCCGATCGAGCACGGCGCCGCGAGCCGCTCACCAAGCGCGTCGCGGGTGGATATCAGCGCTGGACCCGCTGGGAGCGAGTCCAGCACTGGTTGCTCGCCGCGAGTTTCATCATCCTCGCCATCACGGGGTTCGCGCTTCGCTACCCGACCGCGTGGTGGATGAAACCGTTCGCCGGGCACGAGCGGATCTTCGCGCTGCGCTCGTTGATCCATCGCGAAGCCGGGGTCGTGTTCCTGGGGCTCTCCGTGGTTCACATCGTGTGGCTGGTCGCGACCCGGCGAGGACGGGCGCAGCTGGCGGCCTTGGCGCCCGGGCTCGGCGATCTGGTCGATGCGATCCGCACCTTCGGCCACAACCTCGGTTTCAAGATCGCGCCCGCGCGGTTCCGGCGCTACGGGTACGCGGAGAAGGCCGAGTACTGGGCGCTGGTGTGGGGCGGCATCGTGATGGGCGTCACCGGCATCGCACTGTGGGCCAAGGACCAGACCCTCGCTCACTCGCCGCGCTGGGTGATCGACCTGCTCACCGTCATCCACCTCTACGAGGCCTGGCTCGCGACGCTCGCAATCGTGGTCTGGCACTTCTACTTCGTGATCTTCAGCCCGGACATCTATCCGCTCCAGAGCAGCATGGTGACCGGTGTCCTGGACGAAGAGACCATGAAGGACGAGCACGGCGCCGAGTGGGACGAGCTCCAGCAAGCCGAGGCGGCCTCTCGAGCGGGCACGGAGGAGCGGGTGGCCTGACCACCCGGAGAATCGCCGTGCTCGACTCGAGCCACCTGGCCAGCGCGGGGCTTCGCATCGAGGTCGAGGGCTTGGTGCAGGGGGTGGGGTTCCGGCCGTGGATCCATCAGCTCGCGTATGCGGCGGGGATCCGCGGCCGGGTTTGGAATCACCCGGGCGGCGTCACGATCGAGGCGTTCGGCGAGCAGCCTTCGCTCGACGCATTCGTGGAGCAGCTCGAGCATCCGCCGATGCCGGCGGCGCGGGTGCGCGATCTCCGTCTCGAGCCGATGCCGTGCGAGCCGCCCACCGGGTTCGAGATCGTGGCGAGCCGGGGCGGAGAGATCCGCCGGCCGGCCATTCCGCCCGACCTCGCACTCTGCACCGAGTGCCGCCGCGAGCTCTTCGACCCGAGCGACCGGCGCTACCGTTACCCCTTCGTCAACTGCACCCGTTGCGGGCCGCGCTACACGATCTCGACCGACGTTCCCTACGATCGCGCGAGCACCACGATGTCGGGCTTCGCGATGTGCGCGGACTGCGAGCGCGAGTACCACGACCCGAACGACCGCCGCTTCCACGCCCAGCCCAACGCATGCCCGGTTTGCGGCCCGCGCCTCGAGCTGATCGACACGGCCGGCCACGTGCTCGCCGGCGATCCGGTCAGCGGTGCCGCGGATGCGCTTCGCGACGGCCGCATCGTGGCGATCAAGGGCCTCGGCGGATACCACCTCGCGTGCGCCGCGACCAGCGACGCCGCGGTCGCGCGGTTGCGGGAGCGAAAGCGGCGCGACGAGAAGCCCTTCGCGGTGATGTGCGCGGATCTCGACGCCGCCGCGCGGCTCGCCTGGCTCTCGGACACCGAGCGCCAGCTTCTCGGCGAAGCCAGCCGTCCGATCGTGCTGGTCGAACGGCGCCCGGAAGGCGATCTCGCGGACGCGGTGGCGCCGGGAAACCCGCTGGTCGGAATCATGCTGCCTTACACGCCGCTCCACGAGCTGGTGCTGACCGCGGTGGGGATTCCGCTGGTCATGACCTCCGGGAACGTGAGCGACGAGCCCATGGCCGTCGCCGATGGCGAGGCGCTCCGTTTGCTCGCGGGGCTCGCCGATCTCCTGCTACGCCACGACCGCGAGATCGCCAATCGCTGTGACGACTCGGTGGCGCGGGTCGTGTCTCGACGAACACTCGTGCTGCGCCGCGGGCGCGGCTTCGTACCGGTGAGCTTGCGCGTGCCGCGCCGGGTCCCGCGTCCGCTGCTCGCGTGCGGAGCACATCTCAAGAACACGTTCTGCCTGGCGGAAGGCGATTTCGCGTGGCTCGGTCCGCACGTCGGCGACCTCGCCACCGCCGAGGCCTGTGCCTCCTACGAATCGTCGGTGACCAGGTTCCAGCGCTTCGTTGGCATCGAGCCCGAAGTGCTGGCGCACGACCTGCACCCCGACTACTTCACCACCACGTACGCGGCCGACCGCGCGCGCGCGTCGATGCCCGGGCTCGAGCGCATCGCCGTGCAGCACCATCACGCGCACGTGGCGAGCGCCATGGCCGAGCACGGGATCGACGAGCCGGTCATCGGGGTCGCCTGGGACGGCACTGGTTACGGGCTCGACGGCACCGCGTGGGGCGGCGAGATCCTGATCGCGCGCTACGCGGGTTTCGAGCGCTTCGCCACCTTCCGGCCGATCCGGCTGGCGGGAGGGGATCGAGCCATTCGCGAGGTGTGGCGGATCGCGCTGGCGCTCGTCGACGACGCCTTCGACGGCGATCCGCCGCTCGACCGCATCGAGGTCCTGAGCCGGGTGGAGGACACGCGGATCGCCGCCGTGCGCCGCCAGATCGCGACGCAGCTCAACGCGCCGCTCGCGCATGGCATCGGCCGCTACTTCGACGCCGTCGGTGCCTTGCTGCTGGCGCGGCCGGAATCGCGCTTCGAGGGGCAGGTCGCGGCTCTGCTTTCGTTCGCCGCGGACGAAGCCGAGCACCGGCCTTATCCGTTCGAGATCGATGCAGCCGCTGCGGCACCGTCGCCGGTGCATCCGCGCATCGTGATCGATCTGCGACCCATGGTCCGCGAGGTCGTGGGCGAGCTGCTGGCGAAACGCTCGGTCGCGACCATTGCCGCGCGCTTCCAGGCGACTCTCGTGGCGGCCGGGGCCGAAGCCGTACGGCTGGCGCAGCACCACGCGGGCCGGCTGCCGGTGGTGCTGACCGGCGGCTGTTTCCAGAACGCGCAGCTAGCCGACGGCTTGTCACGGGCGCTGCGCCCGGCCTGCGACGTGCTGGTGCACGGCGAGGTGCCGCCCAACGACGGCGGATTGGCGCTCGGTCAAGCGATGGTCGCGGCCGCGCGGCTGGGCGCCCAGCCCACCACGGAGGTGTGACGTGTGCCTGGCCATTCCCGGGCAGGTGGTCGCGATCGTGGGCGAGGGTGAGCTGCGGCAGGGGCGCGTGGATTTCGGCGGCGTCGGCCGCGACACCAGCCTGGTCTTCCTGCCCGAGGTCGAAGTCGGCGATTTCGTGCTGGTTCACGTGGGATTCGCGATCGCGCGGATCGACGAGCAGGCGGCGCGCGAGACCCTCGAGGCGCTGCGCATGATCGGCGAGCTCGAGACCGTGGGATCCGAGCGCGGGAGCATCGATGCGT
>CAZYWA010000262.1:0-10287 GCA_964650975.1 uncultured bacterium | reverse complement strand
GTCGCGGCGCGCGCGCAGCTCCGGGATCGGATCCACGACGATCGCGCCGTGGCTCGGCGCGATCCGGTCCAGGACCGCATAGTGCGCGGTTAGATCGGCTTCCTGCTCGCGATCGTAGACCATGCGTAGGTTGGGCTCCTTCACCAGGTAGACGCGCCGGGCCTGGCGGGTCTCGTCGAGAAGGCGCGCGAGCCGCTCCTCCAGGCGAGCGGGTGGGGCGTTGCCGTTGTTCACGACCGAGTCGACGACGATCGTGGCACCCTCGAGCTCCGCGGCTCGAGCCTCGATGGCCTTGCGGATGTCTTCGATGTCGACCGCATCGATGCCCAGGTTCCACACCATGGCGCCGGACTGCCCGCGATCACGCAGCAAGCCCTCGAGCACGCGCGGGTAGGTGCCCGGCCAGTCGCGTGCGAAGGGATACCCGCGAGTCGTCGAGCCGCCGTACACGGCGACGCGCATCCGCTGGTCTCCGGGCGATGCCGTTGGCTGGTCGGTCGGCGTCCGTCGCACCCAACCGAAGAGCACGGCCTCGCTCCACGCGATCGCCACCGTGGGCAGCACCAGGGCGAATACGATCGGGATCGCCGCGGGGTGGACGCCCCTCCGGCCGGTGCCGTGGGCGCTTCCGGCGAACCGGCGATCGAGAAGCACTCCCGTCGCGATCGCCGTACCGAACACCACACCCACGAACAGTCGAAATCGCAGCCGATCGAGCGGGGTGAAGAGACCCGTGGGTGACACCAGCGGAGCGAGCAGCAAGAGCCCCAATACCAGGTCGAGGCATACCAGCGACACCGTCACGGTCCGCGGCCGGCCCACCGCATGAGCCGGCATCCAGCGCGCGCCCAGGTCGACGCCTGTGCGCCCCAGCCCCACGTGGAGAATCAGCGTGAGAAGCGCCAATCCGACCGCGGAGCGGGCGAGCTGAGTGAGCCGTGAGGCACCCATGGGCGTGCCTCCCGCCAGGGTGGCCGACTTCACCTCGACGCGGTCGAGCAGTGTCCCGTCGTGAGGCGGGAAGAATGTCAGCTGGAAGTCGCCTCCGGGTGCGTCCGGACCCAGTGGCACGGACGGCCCGTCGCCGTCGGTGAAGGTCGCCTCGACTCGGCCATCCGCGCGCACCAGGCGGACGACGCCATGGCCCTGTGGATTGAACAGCGTGCCTGCGACCGGCTCCTTGTGCGTGACGACGTCGTCTTCGAAGTCGAGCAGCGCGTCGTCGAGTCCCTGAAACCGGCTGATCCGAAGCGCCTGGTATCGCGTGGATCGCCTGGTGGGAATCAGCGTGAGCGCCTGCCCTGGGGTCAGCCGGTAATCGAGCGTGACCTCCGCCCAGTCCCGATCGGGCGGAATCTGGAGCCGGGCGTGGTCGAGCGCCAGCGATTGGGATCCGACCGCAATCCTTCTCAACCGTCCGCACGGGGAGACCCATCGGGGCAGGACCGCGGTGGACGAGACGAGCAGGAGCACCAAGTAGAGGGCAACCGAGCAGAGCACTCGTCGTGCCCGGAATGGCCCGTTCCGCGGTTCACCGAGGTTCAAACGGTCTCCGCGAGCCGACCTGCCACGATGGCGTTTTGCTCGTAGGTACTTGCATAACGCCACTCATCAATCCTGAGAAGTTTCCGTAGCCGGCGGGAAAGGGCTTCACAGCCCCGGGATAGGCACGGGTCCGAGGTTTGGTCGAGGCCCCGCCACGCGGGGGAAGGCATCATTCATCATCTCAGAATAATTGGTGAATTTGGCATTGTGGCGGCAGCGCGCCGGGCCCGATCGAGCTCTCGATCTCGAGGTCGTCAGAGGGGTGCGTCGTCCGCCCGAGCAATTCGATCCGCGGCGGCTCGGTTGGTTCGCGGCATGCAGTGATTTGCATGGCTAGCCCCCTGCAGTCTGCTGCCCGGTCGCGGACCGAATCGAGCGTCTTCCATGGAACACCCTCTCATCGTCGCGGCGGATCCCCGCCTTTTCATCCGTGCGACGGCGCTCATCGTCGTCGCGCTGGTCGCCCACGCGTTCCGCCTGTACGGCTGGCGTCGTGGGCTGCGGATCATGCTCACCCTGCTGGTCGTCGCATACCTGAAGGAGACGACTCAAGAAGGATCTCCGTACGAAGTGTCTCCGGCGATCGCCCCCGGCGGCGTGCCGGTGGGGATCATCTTCGGCTGGTTCATCGTCGGGATGCTGGCGCTCGAGTGGAGCCGGCTCGCGGCGCTCACGATCCGTCCCGAGACCGCGGGCGGTTTGATGCGCCGGGTGCTGGGCATGATCTTCTTCGGAGCCGCGGCCGTGAACGCCCTCGAGCCGATCGGTCAAGCCGCGGGGTGGTGGCGGTGGCCGGGAGAAACGTTCCCGTACATCGCCCACACGATCTGGGCCGGCATGGTGCCTCTCCTCACCATTCCGGCGCTGCTCGTCGGTTCCCTCGTGTCGCTCAAGTTTCTGGGAAGGTTGACGGTCACGGTGCTGGCCATCGCTGCCATGTTCGTCGGGTCCTACCTGATCTTCGTGGTCGGTGGAATTTCCGGGCTCGCCCTGCCCGGGAATCCGACGCCCGCGGCGCTGGCCGTCATGGGTGTTCTGCTTCCAGCGATGGCGGTGATGATGTACCGCTCTCGGGCGCTCACCCTCCACCCGGCCATGCTCAGGCCCCGGGCCGCCGGGTCGATGGGACTGGCCAACGCGATCCCCTCGTTGTGCACCTGGGCGATCATCTGGGTGCTGGTTCGTTACGCCCTCGAGTCGCCCTTCCCTGGGTTCTGGATCCACTGCATTCCGCTCGCGGCGCTCACCCTGATCATGGACGCCCACTGGCTCGATCGATGGGCTCGCGCCACCGCGAGGCGGCGCAAGCTCGCGCTTCGGCGGATCCCTCGCGTGTCGGTCGCTCCACCAGTCGCTGCCGCGCGCTGAGCCGGGCAGTCGCGCTCGAGGACCTTCCCCCGCCTCGCGCGGGTTCCCTTGGCGTGACTCGGGATTGCCTGGGTCCCTACCTAGGATGAGCCCAGGCGGTGTGCGGGGCGAGCTCCCCTTCACCCGGCCATGGCCCCGCGCGAGCCGTCACGGCCCCGCGACGGGGGCTCGATGGCCCGACACCGACCGCTTCATCCGTTGTGCCGTGGCGCGGAACC
Organism: uncultured bacterium; assembly: GCA_964650975.1. Taxonomy (GTDB): domain Bacteria; phylum JADJOY01; class JADJOY01; order JADJOY01; family JADJOY01; genus CAZYWA01. Next base: position 7,156 of record CAZYWA010000262.1, on the reverse strand, counting down.
CGGCTCTTCCTCGGCGGCTCCTCGAGCGGCTCGGCGCCTGACGGCGCGACGGGCAGGGTGTATCTCAGCACTGGGCGTCGGCTGCGCGATGCCGTGGGGCGAGAACGCTTTGAGCTGGGAAGCGCGTGCACGGGGAGTGCTGCTGGGATGCGTCGCGTTTCTGTCTGTCACGGGGGTGGCCACCTTCGTGTGTCGCGTTCCTTCCGCGGCGGTGCAGGTGCTCCAGCTGGCGCACACGGCGTGCGGGCTGATCGCGATCGTCGCGGGCGGCGTCTACGTCGCGATTCACCTGCGGCAGACACTCGGTAGCGTGAGCTCCGTCACCCGGCGGACTCCGTGGCCCATTCGCGCGACGGTCGCCGTCTTCGTGGCCGCGACCGCGGTGCAGCTGGCGGGGCGACTGGCGACGGCGCCCCGCATGGCGGTCGGCACGATCCAGGCCGGAGCCGGCGCGGTGCTGGTGCTGGCGCTCTTGTGGCGCACGGCGAGCTTGCTCGGCGGATCGCTGGTCGATCGCTCGCGCTCGACGCTCGCGACCGGCGGCGTGGCGTTGCTGGCCGCGCTGGTCTGCGCCGCGGGCGGAGCCGGAGTCGCCACCGGGATGATGCTCTACGCGCGCGGCGCGGCCTCGCCCTATGCGGTCCACGTCGCGTCGGCGGGGATCGCGCTGGGCGCGGCGATCGCGCACGTCGCGGTGTCGCTGCGGCAGCGGACCCGGCGGCGCTCGCCGCTCGCGCGGCTCTATCCCTGGCGCCGACCGCTCCTCACCATCGCCGTGCCGATTGCGAGCTTGCTCGCGCTCGCGACTCTCGCTGGCGTGGCGCGAGTCGCGCCGCAACCAAGCTCGGCCGCGGTCGACTCGCGAGCGATCGTCCCGATCGACGAAACATTCGCGTCGATCGCGCCCTCCGCCTGTGCGAGCTGTCACGCCGATGCATGCGAGGGCTGGGCGCGATCGTCCCACGCGCACGCGGCGAGCAACCCGTTCTTCACCGCGCTGGTGACCCGCACCCTCGCGGCGCGCGGGCCCGAACAGGCGCGGTTCTGCCTGGGTTGTCACGCACCGCACGCGCCCGATCCGTCGCGCGCGCCGTTGACAGAAGTACTGGCGAGCGACGGTTTCCGGGCCGGCGTGCACTGCTTCAGCTGTCATCGCAGCCGGCCGGGCCCCGGACACGGCGACGGCTCGTTCAGCGTCGTGCCGCTCGCCGGCGAGCCGTTCGCGCCGCTCCTCGAGCGGACCGGAGGCGTGGGCGAGCGGCTGCGTGCGGATCTGATCGCGCCTCACGCGCTGGTCACGCCGCGCATCGATTTGCACCGGGAGCGATTCCGGTTCGAGTCGAGAGAGCCGGTGTCGTGCCTCCCCTGCCACGTGCAGACCCTGACGATTCCCACGAGCGGGAGACTCGGAGAGGCGATCCAGGATCAGTACGATTCCTGGGCCAGCTCGCCGGCCGCCGCCGCCGGCGTCGGCTGTGCGAGCTGCCACGCGCAGCGCTACACGTCCCGAGAGCTCTACCTGGTGGTCGATCATCGGTTCCTGGCGGCCAGCACCTACGTCGCGTCGGTGGCGGGAGGCGCCGAGGCGGTGAACGACGTGGTGGCCACGCTGCACGGCGAGATGCCGCTCGCTCCGGTGCTCCTCGAGCAAGGGGTACCGCGGCGCGAATCGGGTCCGTTGCTGGCGATGGACGTGGAGATCGCACGGGACCCTCGAAGCGGCGCCGCGCCGTCGCTGGTCGTGAGCACCCGCGGCACGGGACGCATCGGCCACTCCTTTCCCAACGGACCCACCGATTTGTTGCAGGTATGGCTCGAGGCCGAGGTGATCGACTCGCAAGGGCGGAAGCTGCTCGACGTGGGCGCCGCGGGGCCGGACGGCGCACCGCGCCTCGGTCATGTCTTTCTCGATGCCGATGGCGCCGAGATCCACGACCACCGCCTCTGGGCGGTCGCTCTGGTGCGAGACCGTGGCCGCGTTCCCACGTCCGGCGTCCACCAGATTCGTCTGGATCTTCCGGCAGCGGATCTCGCCCTGCCGCTCGAGGTCCGCGCGGCGTGGCGCTATCGCCGGCTCGACCCCGAGCTGGTCGCCGCCGTCACCGGCCAGCCTGCTCCCGAGATCCCGATCGTGAGCATCGCCGAGGTGCGCCGCACGATCGTCGCCGAGACGTCCTCCGGTGGCCGCCGCACCGGCTCGACTTCGGATCGACGTGAAGGCACCATGATGGTGAGCTCGGCCCGCCTCACACCGTGAAGCGCTCCATTTTCCCGCTCCCTCGAGTCGCTTCCACGTGAGCCCCACGCTCCTCGGTCTCGCGGCGGTGGCGATCGGGCTGCTCGCGCTGGCGGGGTTGCTCGTGGCGCTGGCGCGGCCGGAGCGGCTGGTCCGGCACAAGCGAGCGGTCGGGGTGCTCGCGCTCGGCTATCCCCTGGTTTGCGTGGCGCTCGCGCTGGGTCTGGTGCAGTCCACGGGCGGGTATCCGGGGCACGGGTCGCTACGCGGGTCGTTCCGGCTCTTGGGCTTCGAAGCAGCGCCACCCTCGCTTTACATATGGGTGGCGGCTCATCCGGGCGGACTGCCGCGAGTGCTCGAGCTGGTGTTCGGAGCGGAGATCGGCGCCGCGCTCGAGGACCAGCGCGCGGCGCTGGCGCGCGGTGACGTGGTCTACATCCGGGCCGACCTGATCGACGGCCCGAGCGGCGACGCGATGCAGGAGATCGATTTCGTGGATGCGTCGTGGCGTCCCACGCGGCGCATCGTCTGGGACTCCGAGGCCCACCCGCACTCCTCGCAGCCGCCCGCGGCTACGAAGCCTTGAGCGAGTCGAGCACCTTTCTCGCGCGCATCTGCACTCCCGCATCCGGGTCGAGTGCGGCGCGCTCGATCCCGTCCCGCTCCTCCGCCGCCGCTCCGGACGAGCGCAGCGCACCCAGCGCGGCGATCCGCACCGCGACGTCCGGGTCCGTGAGGCCGCGCGCGACCAGTGCGACCGCGGGAGCGCCCGCCTCCCCCATCATGCGCAAGCTCTCGAGCGCCCAGTAGCGCGTGGCCGCCCGGGTCGACGCCAAGGCCACGCCGAGCGCCGGAATCGCCGGCTCCGCGACTTCGGCGAGCGCGCGGGCGATGCGCTGAGCGGCCACCGGATCGGCGGAGTCGAGCCGGGCCGCGAGTGGCGGCACCAGCGTCGCGCGGCTCGCGTCGAGCGTCCCCAGGGCCGGTAGCAGCGCGGCGACTCGGTCGTTGGGCAAGCGCTCGATGGCAGAGGCCAGCACCTCGTTCCCCGAGGGTCCAAGTCTACCCAGCTGGCGAGCGGCTGCTTCGACCACTCCGGGATCGGCATCGTCGAGACGGAGTGCCAGCCGCCCGGCAAGCGACTCCGTGGAGGCCGGGATGTGGCCCAGCGCCTCGATCGCGGCACGACGCACCTCGGCCTCCGGGTCGTCGAGACGAGCCGCGAGCGCATCCGCCGCATCGCGGGCATTGGAGCCGGCGACGCCGAGCGCTCGCGCGGCGTCGCTGCGGATCACCGGGCTCGGGTCGCCGAGAAGCTGGATCACGGGCGCCAGCTGATCGGCGCCACGCGCCGCGAGGATCTCGAAGATGCGCAACTGCCGGTGCGCCCCCGCGATCACCAGCGCGCGGCCCAGCCAGGGTGGCGGCTCACCGGCGCCGGGCGGCAAGACGGCGTCGACGAAGGCGGTGAGCGCGAGCTTGCGTCTCTCGGGGTCGAGACCATCCGCTGCGTCGACCACGGACTCCAGGCATTCGGGCGCCAGCACCGCGAGCTGCGTCGCGGCATCCTTGCGGATCACCGGGTCCGGGTCGCCGAGCAGCGGCGCGAAGCTCCCGTCCTGGAAGACGCCGTGAAGGAAGTCGATGCGGTGACGGGAGAGCACGTCGTTCACCGCGCTGCGCCGCTCGGCGGGATCGGCGGCCTGGGATCGCCCGCCGACGGTGATTCCCACCTCTTCTCGCCACTTCTCGCCGTGCACGTAGGCATAGATCAGGAAAGCGGCGAGCGACAGGCCACCGATCGCGAGCCAGCGGTGTCGTCGAGGGACGCGGGTACCCATGGCTCGACGCGCTCGAACGGTCGACGGGCGGCGCGCACGTGCCCGGCGCCTTCTCCCGCGCTGCCTCGCTTCCGTGCGATCATACCGCGCGCCGGCCTGCGAGCTCGGCGCCCTTCGCGAGCGTCCCCCGCACCTGGATCCGCGAGTCGGTGAGCGACGCCACGCCGCGCGCGAACCCCGTTCCCCCGGCCGGTCCGCGGCTGCTGCCGACTCTGGTGGTGGCGGCGCTGGCGTCGTGGCCGCTGGCGGCGGTGTGGGCGTCGCCCGATCTGGAAGGGCCGCGCGGCGCGCTGTCGGCCGCGGCTTGCGCCTGCACCGTGGGCCTCGCGCACGTGGCTCTGGGACGGCTGGCGTGGTTTCGCCGGCGCCGCTGGCCCGCGGTGCTCTTGTGGTCGGCCGCTTACGCGGGATCGATGTGGCTCTTTCCGATGGCGCTCACGGGCTCGAGCGGGTTCGGGGAGGATTCGGAGCCGCAGCCGCTGGTGGGAAGAGTGTTCCAGTACGCGCTGCTCGCGACACCGTCGCGCGTGGTCGCCTATCCGCTGATGCTGCTCGCGCTGCTGCCGGTCGTGACCGCGAGCATCGTGGCGATCTGCGCCGCAGTGGCGCTCTACGCGCTGGTGCGACTTCCGCCAGGGCCGAAAGGCCGGACCGTGCTGGGCGCAGGGATCGCTTCGGTTTCGATTTCCACGGGAATTTTCTACGCGTTCAAGCTGGGCCCGCCCGAATGGGTTTGCGCGCGGCTCGAGCCGGTCCCAGGGTTGCGACAAGTCGCGGCCAATGCACTGTGGCGGTCGACACCTGGTCTCGAGGACGGCGGCGTCTACGACGTTCAGCCGGTGGGTGAGAACCTGGTCGCCTCGATCAAGATCGGCGCGGGGCACTTCGGTGCTTTCGCGCTGATCGATCGCGAGAGCGGACAGCTGCGCGACCTGGTGTCGGTGCGCGCGGCGTTCGCCGACTCGGCGCCTCCGCCCGCGGCACCGCTCTTCCCCGAGCGGATGACCGTTCGCGGCAATCAGGTCTTCGCGCTCCTCTTGGGCTCCGGGAACTGGCTCGCCTCGGCCGCGGTCGAGGCGGGTCACCTGGTGGTCGAGCGCGCCGTTCCGCTTCCGGCGGAAGGAACGGCGGTGCTCGCCGATCCGGCGAGCGACCGCGCGTGGGTGGTGCTCGCCGCCGCGACCGGCCGCGGAATCCTCGAGTACCGCGGCGATCCACCGGTCCTGGCGCGACACAGCACCGACGAGAAGCTCGAGGTCGGCTTCCAGTACGCGGCACTTTCCGACGGCGGCGACCGGCTGGTGGTTTCCGCCTACTACCCATCGGGTCTCTACGTGGTCGACACCGCGAGCCTCGCGTACGTGGGAAGTACCTTCGGGTCGACGCTGGTCGGGATCGCGTTCGGGCCTGAATCGAAGCGGATCTTCGCGTCCGATCCGTTGCGGCGGCGGTTGGTGGCGTTCGACGCCGCGAGCCTGGAGCCGGCGGGCGCGGTGCCCATTCACACCACCGGGCTGGCCGACGTGCAGGTCGATCCCGGAACCGGCAGCGTGGTGCTGGGCAGCTACGACGGCTCGCTCCGGCGCTACGCCGCGAGCGACCTGGCGGAGCGGGGGCACGCCTGGACGGGCTGGATGCTCCGCAACATCACCGTCGATCGAGCGCGCCACGAAGCGCTGGTGGCGAGTGGCTGCGGCATCTTCGCGTGGGACCTGACGCATTGAAGCGCCGCAGCGACGCGGGCGCGGCTCTGCTGGGAATCGCCCAGAGCCTGGTGTGGGCCGGAACGCTGCGCCTCTACGGTGCCGTCGCCGGCGTGGGCCAAGCGGCGGCGCTGCTCATGTGCGTCGCGTTCGTGGGCCTCGAGATCGGCGCCCTCGCGCGAGCGCCGTCCACAAGCGCGGCGTCGGGTTCCCGCAGCCTTTGGATCGAGCCCGCCGTGGGCGCGGTGCTGGTGTTTCTGTTCGCGAGCGACCTCTACGTTCCCAACCTGTTCGCGCTCTTCTTCGAGCACCATGCGCATCCCGCGCGCATCGCGGCGCTGGTGTTCTCGCTGGTTCTGGTGGCGATCGTTTTCCGCCGCATCGGCCGCGAGCTGGGCCGGATGCTGGAGGAGAGCGCTCGCCCCGCGCTCACGTACGCCGCGCAAGCGGGCGGGTTCGCGGGTGGAACGGTGCTCGGCGCGGCGCTGGGGCGCGTCACCTCCCCCGACGTGCTCGTGGCGTGCGGACTGGTCGTGCTGGCCTGGATCGCCCATGGCTCGATCGTTCGGCTTCCGCCGGTCCGCTGGCGGGCGCTCGGTATCGATCTGGCTCTCTTGATCGCGGCGCTGGGTGCCGCGTGGCCGGCACGCGTCGCCGGTTTTCACGACGCCACGTTCGTGTGGGGCATCCCCAACTACACCTGGCTCAGCCGCTCGTGGTCGCCCTACCACAAGCTCGATTTCCTCTCGACCGAGGACCACCGCCACCTGCTCGCCTCCTACAACGGCCTCGCGATGTGGTTCACCACCATGGATCCGGGGCCGCTCCTCGCTGCCAATCCGGAGAAGCGCGCGGTCTACGAAGCGGTGCTGCCCGAGGCACCGCGCCGGGTGCTGGTGATGGGCGCCGGCGGCGGCATCCCGAATCCGTATCTTCGCCGCGCCGAGACCGAGAAGCTCGTGGCGGTCGAGATCGATCCGGTGGTGGTGAGCCGGCTGCGTGGCGATCTCGCGCAGTGGAACGGCGGGCTCTACCTCGATCCGCGCGTCGACGCGATCGCCATGGAGGGCCGCTCGTATCTGACGCGACGCCCCGGCCGCTTCGACTTCATCGAGTACGACTCGCTCGAGACCCTGAGCTATGCGCTCGCCGGCTCGATCGTGCCGATCGAGCACTTCCTCTACACCCGCGAAGGGCTGGCGCTGGCGCTCGACCACCTCGACCCCGGCGGTGTCTTGTGGATCTCGATCGGCACCACCGACGTCACCGGTGTCGCCGAGCCGGTCGCGCGGAGTCTGCCGCCGGGCACCACGTACCTGATCGTGAAGCACCCGGTGCACCTCGAGTTCCTCGCGGCTCACGGCTTCGCCGGCGCG
>CAZYWA010000261.1:0-10320 GCA_964650975.1 uncultured bacterium | reverse complement strand
GAAGCTCCCCCGCACCTGCTCGCAGCCGTGCCCATCACCTACTACTGGCAGGAGCATTACGAGGACCTGAGCTACCCCGGCGGCGTCTACCAGAAGAACCGCAACGATTCGAACTTCGGCAACGGCTACCTCACCAAGCCGCATCCCTACGAGGACAGCTGGTGGTCGTACGTGGACGCCAACGCCTCGCCGGTGAACCAGATCCAGATCCCGATGCTGCACGTGAGCGGCTGGTACGATCACGAGACCGACATCACGCTTCGCGAGATGCAGCGCGTGCAGACCGGCGGTGCGGGCGGCGCGATCGGCAAGCAGAAGGCGATGATCGGCCCGTGGACCCACGCCAGCGTCGACCAGGCGCAGCAAGGGCAGCTCAGCTACCCGGACGCGTCGACCTCGGCGGCCGAGGCCGCGCTCCAGTTCTTCGACTTCTACCTGCGCGGCCTCGCCAACGGTTACGAGCAGCAGCCGACCTTCCGTTACTACCAGACCAACGAAGCGCGCTGGGTCAGCTCCGCGAGCTGGCCGCCGAGCGGCGCCACGGTGCAGAGGAATTACCTCCGTCAGACCAAGCTCGGCACCAAGGCGCCGGCGCCGAACGAAGCCTCGCGCTCCTACGTCGCGAATCCCGCGAATCCGGTGCCGACCCTCTTCGGCGCGGTGCTCGACGATACCAACACCACCATCGGCCCCGGTGACCTGCAGCCCATCGAGTCCCGCAGCGATGTCCTGAGCTTCACCACCACGCCCTCGTCCACGGCACTGGCCTTCGCGGGCCGCCCGGTCGCGCACTTCCACTTCACGTCGACCGTGATCGACACCGACATCGCGGTGCGGCTCACCCAGGTGCACCCCGACGGCACCTCGATGCTGATCGTCGACTCGATCCACCGCGCGTCGCTGCGCAGTCAGTACACCGGCGCCCAGCTCCTGAGCCCGGGCACGGTCTACGCGATGGACGTGACGCTGCCGTCGGTGGCGATCACCATTCCCCCGGGCGACGCGTTGCGGGTGCTGGTCGAGCCGTCGAACTACGATCGTTTCGACAAGAACATGCAAGACGGGTCGTCGCACTCGGACGATCCCGGAGCGGTGGCGAAGACCGGCACGATCCAGATCCTGCTCGACTCGGGCCACCCCTCATCGCTCGATCTGCCGCTGGTCGCGGCCGGCGGGCTCGCCGCTCCCAGCGGGCTCTCGGCGAATCCGACCTCGCCGAGCGCGATCGGACTCGCGTGGCAGGACACGAGCGGCAACGCGAGCGGCTTCGCCGTCGAGCGCTCGGCCGACGGCCTGAGCTTCACGCCGGTCGCGTCGGTGGGCGCCGGCGATACCACGTTCGCGGACGGGAACCTCGCGAGCGGGCTGACCTACTGGTACCGGGTGCGAGCGGTGGCGCCGGCCGGCGATTCGCCGCCCTCGAACGCCGCAAGCGCCACCACTCCGAGCGGACCTCCGGCGGCGCCGGCGAGCCTGGGTGCGAAGGCGTCGAGCGGGCGCATCGATCTCACCTGGAAGGACCAGTCGCCGAGCGAGACCGGCTTTGTCGTGGAGCGCTCCACCGACGGCCGCGCGTTCGCGGCGGTCGCGACGCTCGCAGCGAACACCACGTGCTGGTCGAACACCGGGCTCAAGCGGAGCCAGACCTATTACTACCGGGTGTCCGCCTTCAATGCCGCGGGCAGCTCGTCCTACACGAACGTGGCCTCGGCGCGCACTCCGCTTCTCTGAGTTGTCCGGGTGCTGTTCCAGCCACCGCCCCGAAAAAGTGCCTTTTTTTTCGAGGCCCCACCCGAGGCGGCTCACTACGTTCGCCGGGCGCCTTTCGGCGCCGGCCCGAAAACCACGTGAGCGGTCGGTTCGGGTTTGACGGCGAGCTCAAGCGTCCTCGAACCGACTGACGAGGGAACGCCTACCAAAGGATTGTCCCAGAGTTTCTCCGGGGAGGCTTTCAAGCCGCTCGCGGCGAAACAAGCGTGCTCGATCGCGAGGCAGCGTGGCGGCGGGCGCCCGTTCCGGGGTGCTCGAGGCCGAGCGTCGCGACGGCGTGGTCGTCGTGATGACGTAGGCGCGAGGCCGAATGCGGGCCGGCCTGCGCTCAGAGTCGGTGCGATGGCCGGCCGTGCCCCGGGGCGGGCGCCCGCCACGCTGCCAAACGGACACACCCATCCCGTCTCGAATGGACGTAAAAACTGTGGGCGCAATTCGTTGCCACGCTCGCCCAGAAGCTCGTAGTCTGCTCTCGTTCTCGATCCTTCGCGGACCACCCTCGGGTTTGGTGGTGGATTCAGCCGGTCGTTCACGGATGGCGCGCCTGGTGCTCGCGACCGCGGTCGCGGGCGGGATCGGTCTCGCCTGGTCACCCACTCCCGCGCTCGCCTACGTCTTCGAGCAGAAGGCGATCGCGATCGCGATGCGCGACGGCCAATCGCTCGCCGCGGACGTCTACTTGCCGAGCTCGGGCGGCGGCCCCTGGCCGATCATCGTGGTTCAGACCCCGTACGACAAAGCGTACTGGTCGGCCACCTTCGAGGACGACCAGGACACCGACGCGCTGTTCAAGAGCCCGAGCTACGGCTGGGTGGTGATCGACTGGCGGGGTTTCTACGGCTCGACGAGCGCCCAGTACCCCGGCTGCCCGACCCACGGGCAAGACGGCTACGACGCGGTCGAGTGGGTGGCGCAGCAGAAGTGGTCGAACGGCAAGGTCGGAGCCTGGGGCTACTCGGCGCTCGGCACGGCACTGGTGGGGACCGCACAGGAGGCGCCGCCGCACCTGCTGGCCGGCGTGCCCGTCACCTATTTCTGGAAGGAAGCCTACGACGACCTGAGCTATCCGGGCGGCGTCTACCAGAAGAACCGCGACGACTCGAGCTTGGGCGACGGTGCCGCCACCAAGCCTCACCCTTACTACGACAGCTGGTGGGCCTACGTGGATGCCACCGATGCCCCGGTGAACCAGATCCGCATTCCGATGCTGCACGTGACCGGCTGGTACGACCACGAGACCGACGCGACGCTGAACGAGATGCAGCGGATGCAAACCGGCGGCGCGCCGGGTGCGCTCGGCACGCAGAAGGCGCTCATCGGCCCGTGGACTCACGCCAGCGTCAACCAGGCGCAGCAGGGCCAGCTGAGCTACCCGGACGCGGCGACCATGGCGTCCGAGGCGGCGCTCCAGTTCTTCGACTACTACATGCGCGGCATCGCGAACGGCTACGACCAGCAGCCGACCTATCGCTACTACCAGACCAACGAGGCCCGCTGGGTGAGCTCGCCGGTGTGGCCGCCCACCGAAGTCACGACGCAGACGAACTACATGCGGCAGACCCTGCTCGGCACCAGCGTGCCGTCATCGACCGAGTCGGCGCGCTTCTACTCGGCCAACCCCAACGACCCGGTCCCGACGCTCTTCGGCGCGGTGCTCGACGACACCAACACGACGATCGGCCCGGGCGATCTCAGGCCCATCGAGTCCCGGCCCGACGTGCTGGGCTTCACCACCACGCCCTACGCCGCGCCGCTTGCGATCGCCGGCCGCCCGGTGGCGCACCTTCATTTCACGTCGACCGTCGTGGACACCGACATCGCGGTGCGGCTCACGCAAGTCCATCCGGACGGGACCTCGATGCTGATCGTCGACTCGATCCACCGGGCGTCGCTCCGCGATCAGTACGAGGAACCGGAATTCCTGAGCAACGGCCCCGTCTACGAGATGGACGTGAAGCTGCCGTCGATCGCCATCACCATCCCGCCGGGCGACGCGCTGCGGGTGCTGGTCGAGCCCTCGAACTACGATCGCTTCGACAAGAACATGCAGGATGGGTCGGCGCATTCGGACGATCCGGGAGCGGTGGCGACGATCGGCACGACCCACATCCTGCTCGACTCGACCTATCCGTCGTGGATCGACCTGCCGGTCGTGTCGAGCGGGCTGGGCGTGCCCTCCAAGCTCACAGCGACCGCCCCCAGGGTGCACACCGTCGACCTCGCGTGGCGTGCGGCGGGCGGAGAACCGGGTGTCAGCGCCGCGACCGGCTTCACGGTCGAGCGCTCGACCGACGGGCGGAGCTTCACCGAGGTCGCGACGCTTCCCGCCAGCAACACCCGCTGGTCGAGCACCGGGCTCGAGCGCGGACGGACGTATTACTTCCGCGTGGCCGCGACCAGCGGCGCCGCGAAGTCCGGCTACTCGAACGTCGCTTCCGTCCGAACGCCGCTCCTCTAGATCGGCCGGTTGCGCCGGGGACGCCGTGAGCACCGATCTCGAGATCGGCGTCCTGGGCGCCGGCAGCGTCGGCTGCTACGTCGGCGGGCGGCTCGCCGCGGGTGGAGCGCCGGTCACGTTCGTGGGCCGCGAGCGGCTGGGCGCCGAGATGCGCCAGCATGGCCTGACGCTCACGGCGCTCGACGCGCTCACGGCTCGGATCCCCGCCGACCGGCTGCGCTTCCACACCGAAGCCTCGGCGCTCGCCGAATGCGAGGTGGTGCTCTGCTGCGTGAAGAGCGCCGCCACCGCCGAGGCGGGCCGAGCGCTCGCGCGAGCGCTGCGCCGGCCCGCACTGGTGGTCAGCTTGCAGAACGGTGTGCGGAACCCCTCCGTGCTGCGAGAGGAGCTGCCGGGCTCGACGGTGCTGGGCGGGATCGTGGGTTTCAACGTCATGTCGAAAGGGCAGGGCACGTTCCACCGCGCGACCAGCGGCCAGCTGGCGGTCGAATCGTCCGGCGATCCGCGGGCGGCGCGGCTGGTCGAGCGGCTGCGCGCCTCCGGATTCGACGTGGTGCGGCCGGCGTCGATCGAGCCGGTGCTCTGGACCAAGCTGCTCATGAACCTCAACAACTCGGTGAGCGCGCTCTCCGGCGTGCCGACGCGGGATCTGGTGCTTTCGCCCGGTTACCGCCGGATTCTCGGTGCGCTGATCGGCGAAGGCCTTCGCGTGCTGCGCGCCGCGGGCATTCGCACCGCGCGGCTGGGCCCGTTGCCGGTCGGTGTCTTCCCCGTGGCGCTCAAGCTTCCCACCGCCATCGTGCGGTTGGTGGCGCGCGCGCAGCTCGCGATCGATGCGGAGGCGCGCTCGTCGATGTGGGAGGACCTGTCGAAGGGACGCTCGACCGAGGTTGACTGGCTGAACGGCGAGATCGTGCACTTGGCTCGCGCGAGCGGGGGCCGGGCACCCCTCAACCAGCGGATGGTGGAGCTGGTGCACGAGGTCGAAACGCTCGCCCAAGGCTCGCCCGACCTCTCGGCCGACGAGCTGTGGCGAAGGCTGACCGCCGGCCCCTGAGCCGCCCCAAGCCCGAGCCGCGGGGAAGTCGCGTCCGCCGAGCGGATTGGCGTACGCTTGATGCGGTTTTCGCGTTCGCCGGCAGAGGGCCGATTGACCTCCACCATTCCCGCGTTGATGGGCGCCGCCGAGGGTGGCGACGGTTCCGCCGCCGAGGCGCTCTTCACCACGCTCTATGCCGAGCTCCACCGGATGGCCCGGCGCGAGCTCGCCCGGCACGGCTTCGGCGCCAGCTTGAGCCCCACCACGCTGCTCCACGAGGCCTACCTCGATATGGCCGGCCGCGACGGCGCGGTGTTCCCGGATCGGCCGCGCTTCATGCGCTACGCGAGCCGCGTGATGCGCGGGCTCATCATCGACCACGCGCGCAGCCGCCACGCCCAGAAGCGCGGTGGGCTCTTCGAGATCACGTCGCTCGGAACCGAGCCGGCCGCTGGCGGGTTCGACGACCGCGAGGTCGAGCGGCTCACCCAGATCAGCGACGCGCTCGACGAGCTCGCCACCATCGAGCCTCCGCTCGCCGAGGTGGTGGACCTCAAGTTTTTCTGCGGCTTCTCGTTCGTCGAGATCGCGTCGATGCAGGGCGTCTCGGAGCGCACCGTGCAGCGGAAGTGGGAAAAGGCCCGGATCTTCCTGCATCAGGCGGTGCGCGCGGAGCTCACGGTCTGACGCGACCGCGGCCAACGGCGCGCGCTACGTGATCTCCTCGACGCTGCCGTCGAGGCTCATGAGCAGGAGCTCGACGGCGAGCTGCGGCTGGCGCTTCTGGATGAGCCCCGCGAGCTGCTTCAAGGTGCGCGCGTGAAACTCGCGCTCCTTGACCGGATCCTTGGCGATGTCCTCGCTCAGGATCACCTTGTAGGCGCCGCAGTCGCGATGGTCCATCACGATCACCTTGGGTACGGCGTGGAGGCTGACCGCGAGCCCCAGGTGGTCCCAGAACACCTTGTTCCAGGCGGGATAGCGATCGGTGACCGCGCCCAGCGAGGCGCCCGCGAGCACGATGTGGTCGTACTTGTCGCGCAGCCCGCGCCCCGCCATGTAGCGCTCGATCTCGTCCATGAGCCGGAAATCCATGCAGCTCAGGAGCAATGCGTCCGCTTGTCCGGCGGCTCGCGCGCGGTCGGCGAGCCAGGCCGGCGCCACCACCGCGGCGCCGGCGCCGAGCGCCGCGTGGCGCAGCAGTCCGCGACGCGTCAGCGGCCCCGCGTCGTTCGAGGGCGGCGGATCGGTCGGGGGACGTCGCATGAGAACCTCGTGGTGCGTGGTTAACTGGCGCGCATGACTTCTACCCGTCCATTGCGAACGAGTCTACGACCGATCACCCGCCGGCGCTCCCTGCGTGCGCTGACCTTCGTGGCGGCGCTGGTCGCGGCGTGCGGCGGCACAGGAGGAGGAAGCGGGAGCTCGGTCGTCACGCCCACGCCCGGCTACGTGGCGCGCCGCTCGCAGTTCCTCGACCACTGCCTCGCCCACGCCGGGCCCACGCAGGGCAGCATCTATCACCAGATCTGCACCGCGTACGCGGGCCGCACCGACTACCACGTGGAGGCGATCCAGGAGATCGTCGACGAGCTGAATGCGCGCGAGGGCTCGGCCGACTTCGACATCAACGCGATGCTCCGCGTCCTCTACCTCGATCGCAAGAACCCGACGCTCCCCGCCGATCTCCGCCAGTCGATGATCCAGTCGCTGGTGGGCTTCAAGTACTGGCTCGACGAGCCGGGTCACGACGATCTGGTGTGGTGGTCGGAGAACCACCAGATCCTGTTCCACACCGGCGAGCTCCTGGCGGGCCAGCTGCTCCCCGACACGGTGTTCACCAACAACGGCATGAGCGGCCGCCAGCACGTCGAGCACGCGACCCAGCAGGTGAACGCGTGGCTCGACACCCGCAGCCGCTTCGGGTTCTCCGAGTGGCACTCGAACGTCTACTGGAACGAGGATTTCGGAGCGCTGATCAACCTGGCGGAATTCGCCGAGGACCCGTCGGTGAGCCTGCGCGCCGCGATGATCCTCGACGTGGCGGCGTTCGACATCGCCTGCAACACCTACCAGGGTCTCTTCGCCACCGCTCACGGCCGCACCTACAAGACCAAGCTCCTGGGCGGGCTCAACGACTCCACCCGCGAAGCCACCTGGGTGATGCTGGGCATCGCGGCGCCGGCCTCGATCGAGGAGCTCGACTCCGACAACTTCGCGGCCACCGAGCTGGCGAGCAGCGATCGCTACGCTCCGCCGCCGATCCTGGAGGCGATCGCGGGCGACGCCGTGCCGTCGTTCGAGCATCGCCAGCGCGACAGCATCCAGCTCGCGGACGGACCGTCCGAGGGGATCGGCTACGAAAGCCTCTCCGACGTGATGTTCTGGTGGGGGCTCACCGGCTATCTCACGCCAGAGGTGATCGAGGGCAGCTTCAACTTGATCGACACCTACGACCTGTGGAACGGCGGCCCGCCTTGGAACAACCTGGGCTTCCTGAAGCCGTTCGTGGGCAGCCCGCTCTTGACCCAGGTCTCGAACGCACTGGCGCCGATGAGCCGCGGCATCGTCCTCGAATCCGCGAGCACCTACACCTATCGCACGCCGCACTATCAGCTCTCCGGCGTGCAGGATTTCAAGCCCTCGAGCTGGACCGGGCAGGTTCACGTCTGGCAGGCGACCCTCGACCAGCAAGCGTACGTCTTCACGTCGTATCCAGGCGGCCTCCCCGGCGACATCGGCGGGGACTGGACGGGCGGCTTCGTGCCTCGCGCCACGTTTCACCAGAACGTCGGCATCCTCCAGTACCGCCGTCCGGTCATCCCGATTCTCGACGGTGTGCTGTTCACCGATTACAGCCACGCCTACTTTCCCAGGTCGGCCTTCGACGAGTTCGTGCAGAGCGGACCTTGGACGTGCGGCCGGAAGGGCGACTCGTACGTGGCGCTCTACTCGCAGCATCCCACCGAGTGGTCCACCGAGAACGACTACGAGCTGATCGCGAACGCCAAGGAGAACGTGTGGATCGTGGAGCTGGGCGACGCCTCGGCGAACGGGACCTTCGCGCAGTTCGTGTCGGCGATTGCGGCGGCGCGCGTGGCGATCGGTGACACAGTCGCCTACGACTCGCCGAGCCTCGGCACCGTCGAGGTGGGTTTCACCGGACCGATGACGGTGAAAGGAGTGGCCGACGATCTCGGCCCCTACGACCGCTGGCAGAACCGTTATGCGCAGCAGGCCTTCGGCACCAATCGCACGACACTCTCCTTCGACGGCCAGACGCTCGAGCTGGATTTCGCCGAGCCCCGCCTGCGCGTGAGCGGCCGCTCGCCGTCGTGAGCACGGTCCGGCCCCCCCGGGCGGCGACGGCCCTGCTGCTCGCGGTATTTCTCGTCGCAGGCTGCACCGGATCGGCGAGCGACGAACCACGCCCGGGCCCGTGGGTTCCCGACCGCGGCGACGGCCGCTACACGAACCCGGTGCTGTTCGCCGACTACTCCGATCCGGACGTCATTCGCGTCGGCGACGATTTCTACCTGACCTCGTCGAGCTTCAACGAGGTGCCTGGCCTGCCGATCCTGCACTCGAAGGATCTGGTCAACTGGACGCTGGTCGGCCACGCGATCGAGCGCCTGCCGGAGCCGCGTTTCGATGAACCGCTTCATGGCGACGGCGTCTGGGCTCCGTGCCTGCGCTACCACGACGGCTGGTTCTGGATCTTCTTCGGCGATCCCGACGCCGGCATTTACATGACGAAAGCCCAGGCCCCGGCCGGTCCTTGGGAGCCCATCCATCTGGTGCAGGCAGGTCAAGGTCTGATCGATCCCAGCCCGCTCTGGGACGACGACGGCAACGCCTACCTCGTGCATGCGTTCGCGCGCAGCCGTGCGCACGTGTCGAGCATCCTCACCCTGCATCGCATGAGCCCGGATGGAAGCCGCCTTCTCGACGACGGCCAGATCGTTTACGACGGCCGGAACCTGGTGGCGCCCGACATCGAGGGCCCCAAGCTCTACAAGCGTGCTGGCTACTACTACATCCTGGCGCCGGCGGGCGGCGTTCCCGACGGCTGGCAGCTCGCGTTGCGGTCGCGAAGCCCGTTCGGTCCGTTCGAGGCCAAGCGGGTGCTCGAGCGCGGCTCCACCCCCATCAACGGTCCGCATCAGGGCGGCTGGGTGGAGCTCGCGAGCGGCGAGAGCTGGTTCCTTCACTTCCAGGATCGCGGGCCGTTCGGCCGCGTGGTGCACCTCGAGCCGGTGCAATGGGTCGACGACTGGCCACAGATCGGCGTCGATCTCGACGGCAACGGAGTGGGCGAGCCGGTGAGCGACTTCGCGAAGCCCAGCGTCGGCGGCGGCTCCGAGGCGGCGACGCCCGCGACCACCGACGAGCTCGATTCGCCCCAACTCGGCCTCGAGTGGCAATGGGAAGCGAATCCCCGCGACCAGTGGATGTCGCTCGTGGCGCGACGCGGCTGGATGCGCCTCTTCGCGACGCCGTCGCCGGGCGACCCCGCCAATCTGTGGCAGCTGCCGAACCTGTTGCTCCAGAAATTTCCGGCGCCGCGATTCAGCGTGACCGCCCGACTCGACGTCCGCGGCCTCCAGAGCGGCGAGCGCGCGGGCCTGGTGATCATGGGCCAGGCCTATTCGTATCTAGCCGCCGAGCGGACGAGCTCCGGCTGCCGCCTGGTCAAGCTCTCGAGCTCGGACGCATCGAGCAGAGGCCACCAGATCGAGGAAGCCGAGACCGCCTGTGGCGGCGACACGATCGAGCTGCGCGTCGCGGTCGACACCGATGCCGCGTGCACCTTCAGCCATGCGAAGGACGGCGGGCGGTTCACGCCGATCGGTCAGCCGTTCAATGCGATCGCGGGAACCTGGATAGGCGCCAAGGTCGGGCTCTTCTGTCTCGCGCAGCGATCTGATCCCGCTCCCGGCTTCGCCGACGTCGACTGGTTCCGCGTCGAGTGAGTCACGGACCCCGATTCCCGGATCAGCGCACGAGTCCCGCATCCTGCGCAGCCAGCCGCCCGATGGCCGACCCGTCGAGC
>CAZYWA010000260.1:3565-10397 GCA_964650975.1 uncultured bacterium | reverse complement strand
CCCAAGGAACCGGCGCCGAGCTCGAGCTCGACGGCCGCAGGTTCCGCACCCACGTGGCGGCGGGCGAGGAGGTGCATCACGTCGCGATCGGCGGCGAGGTGCACGCCGTGTTGCCGCCCGCGCTGCTCGAGAAGCGGCGCCGCGGCGCGGGCGCCGCCGCGGGATCGGGCGAATCCGCCCGGCACGTGACACCGCCCATGCCCGGGCAGGTGGTCGTGGTGCTGGTGGCGGCCGGCGACGTGGTCGCCAAGGGTCAGGCGGTGGTCGTGATCATGGCGATGAAGATGGAGACCACGCTCTCAGCGCCGCACGCGGGCAAGGTCGTGAACGTGAACGTCGCCGCCGGCGCCCAGGTGAAGCCTGGCGACATCCTCGTCGACATCGAGAAGGAAGCGTGACGCAACGCCAGAGCCTGCCGGAAGGAACCGGCTCCAGCCGGTCCTGTTTTCAGCGCGGCCGCTCGCCGGCGGGGCGGGAACCGCGCCCTCCCACCGATTCCTAGCAACGATCCACGAAGGGACTCGCCATGCCCATGGACTACTTCACGCCCGAGCAGCGCACTTTCCAGCAGACCGTGAAGGATTTCTTCGCGAAAGAGATCAATCCTCACGTCCCGCAATGGGAAAAGGACGGCATCTTCCCGGCGCACCAGGTGTTCAAGCGTTGCGGCGAGCTGGGCCTCTTCGGCATCACCTACGATCCCAAGTACGGCGGCTCGGGTCTCGACTACTGGTGGACGGTGGCATTCGCGGAAGCCATGGGCGGAACCTGCAACTGCAGCGGCGTGCCGATGGCGATCATGGTGCAGAGCGACATGTGCACGCCCGCGATGCACGACTTCGGCAGCGAGGAGCTGAAGGAGCAATTCCTGGTGCCGTCGATCAAGGGCGAGATGGTCGGCGCCATCGGCGTCACCGAGCCGGCCGCCGGCTCGGACGTGTTCGGCATCCAGACCACCGCGCGCCAGGACGGCGATCACTACGTCATCAACGGCCGCAAGATCTTCATCACCAACGGTACCCAGGCCGATTACATCACCACCCTCGTCAAGACCGACAAGGGCGCCGCGCACCACGGATTCACGCTGATCGTGGTGCCCACCAACACTCCGGGATTTTCCGTGGCGCGCAAGCTCGACAAGGTGGGAAACCTTTCCTCCGACACCGCCGAGCTGGTCTACGAGGACGTGCGCGTGCCGGTCGCCAACCGCATCGGCGACGAGGGTCTGGGCTTCATCTATCAGATGAGGCAATTCCAGAAGGAGCGGATGATCGCATCGCTCGGCGCGGTGGCGGGCGCGCAGAAGGCGCTCGACATCACGGTCGCGTACCTGAAGCAGCGCGAGGCCTTCGGCAAGCCGCTCATCGCCAAGCAGTACATCCAGTTCAAGCTCGCCGAGCTATCCACGCAGATCGAGCTGGCGCGTCAGCTCAACTACCACTGCGCGCGCATGATCTCGGCCGGCGAGGACTGCGTCCGCGAGACTTCGATGGCCAAGCTCGCGTCGTGCCGGGTGTCGCGCGAGGTCGCCGACTGGGGTATGCAATTCCACGGCGGCTACGGCTACATGGACGAGTACGCGATCAGCCGCATCTGGCGCGACTCGCGGCTCGGCTCGATCGGCGGCGGCGCCGACGAGGTGATGATGTACATCATCTCGAAGCTCGAGAATTTCGCGGCGTAGCGGCCCTGTTGCGAAGCAGCGAGCAACCGGGATCCAGATCACGAGGCCGCCGCGGCCGCGGCGGCTTGCTCGCGCTCGATCCCGCCCGCGAACGCCGCGAGCGCGTCGCGGATCGATCGCGAGATCTCGGGATGCGCCACGATGCCGTCCTCGTCGAGCTTGGTGCCTCTGAGCGGCACGGTGATCGAGGCGCCGGGGATCAGCCGCCCCGACATCACCGTGACGGTTTCGGCGAGCGCCGCGTGGCCGTGGGTGGAGTATTGCGAGGCGTTGAAGAGCGCCACCGGCTTGTGCGTGAACTCGGCGCCGCTCACCAGCCAGTCGAGCAGGTTCTTGAGCGCGCCCGGTACCCCGTGCGCGTACTCGGGGCTCGAGATCAGTAGACCATCGGCGGCGGCGATCTGGCGGCGCAGCTCCGTCACCACCACCGGCTCGCTCTCCTCGAGATCGGGATTGAAGTGCGGCAGCTCGCCCAGCCCGTCGTAGAGCACGATCTCCACCTCGGCAGGAGCGAGCCGCGCGGCCGCGAGAAGCAGCGATGTGTTGGACGAACCGCGCCGCAAGCTGCCCGAGATCGCGAGGATTCTCGTCGCAGCGTCCTTCCGAGGCCCAGGAGCCCGCCGTGACCGGGGGCGACCTCGAACGCCAGCGTGAGCGCTCCATGCCGCGAGCACCAGGAACGGCGCCAGGACGACGGCGGTGTTGAACGCAACCGGAACGTTCAGCGGAGCATCGTTGGTGATGATCCAGCCGGTCACGGCTCCGAGCGCGAAGATGAACAGCGCTTTCGATCCGCGCCGTGTAGTCGTTTCGCGCGCAGGCCCCACCCGGCTCATCGAGGCGCGGTGAGGCTCGAGTGAACCAGCGCCACGAACTGGTCCGGGGTCAGGAAGCCCTTTCCCCAGGTGTCGTCGAACTCCTTCGACGGACGCGCGGCCTGGATGTCGGGCAGCGACTTCCCGTCCGCGATCATCGCCTTCACGCGGTCGCGCACGGTGGCGAGCATGTCGCGGTAGGCCTTGAGCCCGGCGCGATCGGAAAGCGGGCCGTGGCCGGGGATCACCTTGGTGTGGTCGTCGACGAGAGCCAGCAGCTTGTCGGAGGCGCCGACCATGCCATCGACGGAGCCGCCGCTCGACACGTCGATGAACGGATAGAGGCCGTTGAAGAACACGTCGCCCGCGTGCACCACGTTGGCCTTGCGGAAGAGCACGATCGAGTCGCCGTCGGTGTGCGCCGGCGGCACGTGGACCACGTCGACGTCGTCGCCGTTCAGGTGGAAGGTCACGGACTCGGTGAACGTGATCAGCGGCAGCGCCTTGGGCGGCGCCGCGGGCACCTTCTTCCCGAACGCGGCGATGAACTGATCGGTGCTCATGCGTTTGCGCACGTTCTCGTGCGCCACGATCAAGGCGCCCGCTTCGCCGAGGTCCTTGTTCCCGCCGGTGTGGTCGTTGTGCCAGTGGGTGTTGATCACGAACTTGACCGGCTCGTCGCGGATGGCGCGGACGGCGGCCACCACCTTGGGCGTGAGCGGCGCGTATTCGTCGTCGATCAGGAACGTGCCGTCGGCGCCGGTCGCGAGACCGATGTTTCCGCCCGCGCCGCGCAGTAGATAGACGCCGTCGGCGAGCTTCTCGGTGCGGATCTCCACCTTGTCGGGATCGATGTCCTGCGCTCGCGCGGCGCGCAACGGCACGGCCGCGAGCGCGCACAGCGCGACCGCCACGGCGGCGAGGCGGGCGAATGAAGGGCGAGCGGATCGCTGACGGATACGCGAGCGGAGCATGAGTGCCTCCCAGTCGGGTTGGCCCGAAGCGTAGCAGTCGCCCCGGAAAACTCGTCAGGCGGCAACGCCTCGACTGCGAAAGGCTAGTCCCTCCGCTGTCCCTCGCCCTTGGGCTCCACTCTGGGCTGCTCCGCCGGGCGACCGTGCTCGCCGGAAGGTGGCGGCGGCGCGTGCTGGACGTTGCCCGACTCGACGATCGGTCTGCCGACGGTGGGCCGGGCGGGAATGTTCACGTGGTCGGGCTGCGTCAGATGGACTTCGCGCGGAGCGACGAAAGCCGGATCCTGTTGCACGTTCCGCTTCTGGCTCCGGCCCTCGTCCTGCGGCCTCGCGGATCCCTTCCCCTCCGAGGGCTGCGCTTGCACTGAATGGCCCTCGCGCTCCTCGGGCTGATGCGCGGATGGAGGTGGAGCTGTCGGGGCTTCCCACTGCGCCCGCTGCTCGCGGAACTTGTGCACTTCGGAACCGCCCTTGGCGATCTGCTGCCGCTCAACGGCGTTCAGCTGCTCGAACCTCACCGGGGTTGCGCGCCGCTCGCCCATGGTCCGGATCGGGCCCGCCGTCTGGATGTTCTTTCGCTGCGGCTCGGGCACCTGGGCCATCCGCGTCTGCAATTCCGAGTACGTGCGCGGCGGGCGGAGGTTCGCGTTGGAGCGGAGCTGGTCGTAGCTCTGGCGCTGGTGCGCCTCCCAGTGCGGGTCGGTCCGGCCGTGTCGCCACCGGTCGTACTGGTAGCTCGGGTCGTACCAGGTGTGGAATCGCTGGCAGTCGAAGCGCGGGTAGATACCGATTCGAACGTACGATTCGTCGTAAAAGTCGCCGAAGAAGTAGTGGTTGTAGCGCGGATACGCGAACAGATCGACGAGCAGCAACGCGGTGTCGAGGACGATGGTGGGACCGTAAACGAATCCCGGCCGTTCGTAGACCGCCGGTGGGAAGTACACCGGCGCGAACAGCACGCCGCGCCGCTCCATGGCGTAGTCCCAGTGCCCTTCGGCAAAGACGTATCCTCGCGGGCTCCAGTGGTAGTGCGACGGCACCCATTCCCAGCCCGGGCGCTGCTGCAGCCAGTAGCCCGGCCGCCGGACGTATCCATTCGGATACCAGTACCAGCAACCTGGGACCCAGACGCGGTCCACGGCTGGCGGCGGACCCGGCGGCTCCACGTCCACGGGCGCCGGCGGGGCCGGCAGATAGTCGATCGCCTGCGCGCTGGCCGGCGCCCAGAAACCGGCGACCCACTCCCAGCCGCCAGGCGCTTGCGTCCAGTAGCCGGGCACCCAGGACATCTCGGGCGGAGCCACGCGCCAGCATGCACTCACCCAGACGAAGTCGCCGCGCTCGGCGTCCCAGCTCCAGTAGCCCGGGACCCAGACGTAGTGATCGCCCTGCGGGCGGTCGACCGGTGGGACCTCCTGGATGTTGGCCGGCGGCTGCTTCGGTGCCACCAGGCCGGCTTGAGCCTGGATCGTCACGGGCTGATCGAACGCCTCGTGCACGGGGCCGCGGGTCAGGACCTCGGACCCAGCCGGATGCTCCTCGGGTGGCGTTGGCGGCGGTTGGTCCGTGGTGGTCGTGCTGGATGGATCCGGTTGAGCTTCCGAGCGACCGCAGGTCACCAGTGCCAACGCCAGCGACACGGCGGCCACTCCTACGTTTCGGTACCTCATCGCGGTTTCTCCTCTCCCACTCGAACCGGACCACAAGCACGGCCCGAGAGGACTGATGGGAGAGTAACCGCCGGAAGGCGGAGGCCTCGATCCGGCTATCTTGGTGAAACCGGAGGACCCATGCGGCTACGAGTCGTCGCGTCTCTCGCGCTGGTGGCGGCGTTCGCGCTGGCGGCGCTCGCCGAGGAGAGTCAGCGGCCGCCGCCCAATCCGGCGATCGACATGGACGGCTTCCTGCGGGTCTCCGCGGAGGCCGCCAGGCATCGCGAATCCCGGCGCGTCTCGCAGCAGGATTTCGCGCGCATGAGCCACGAGCCCGGCACGATCGTCCTCGACGCCCGTAGCAAGGAGAAGTACGACCAGCTTCACGTGCAGGGCGCGGTGAACCTGAGCTTTCCCGACATCGCGGCGGAAAGCCTGCGGAAGACCATCCCCGACAAGAACACCCGGATCCTGATCTACTGCAACAACAACTTCCGGAACGCCGAGGGGCCGTTTCCATCGAAGCTGCCGAGCGCCTCGCTCAACCTCTCGACCTACGTCGCGCTCTACAACTACGGCTATCGCAACGTGTACGAGCTCGCCGACACGCTCGACATCCACGACTCGGCGCTCACGCTGGTGCTCGAGCCGGCCGCGAAGCCCTGACCGGAACGCGCAGAGAGGCTCGCTCTCTCGATGTGACCCACGCTCGATCGCTGCCCACCGAGGGACCGGTGGGCCTCCATGGGGATCGATCGCGTTCCGGCGAGATCGAACGCGGTTCGGCTGGAGCGCGCGCGGTCCCTCGCGCGCGAGCGACCGATCGCGATCCGCTCGGGGGAGGGCGAGCTTCACCCGCGCAGGGCCGCGATGTACGTCTCCGCGAAGCGCGCGATGCCTTCCTGCTTGCGCTCGACTGGCTCGTCGGGTGCCACGCCGCCCAGCATCCAGGGCGCGGTGATGAAGTCGGTGACGCCCGCCTCTTCGAGGCGCTTGATTCCGTCGAGATCGAACACGTCGGTGCACGCCACCTGGATCTCGAACGGCAATCCGTCGCGGCCGAATTCGGCGCGCAGCCGGCGCAGCTCGGCCGCGTAACCGCGGATCTCCTCCTCGGTGGCCATCGCCGAGCACCAGCCGTCGCCCAGGCGCGCCGCGCGGTTGAGCGCGGGCTTGGTGTGCCCGCCCACGTAGATCGGCACCGGCAAGGACGGCGCGGGGCTCATCTGCAGCCGATCGAAGTCGTAGTGCTTGCCGTGGTACTCGACCATGCCGCCGCCGAGCAGCTTGCGCAGGATCTCGATCGCTTCGTTGGCGCGCTCGCCACGGGTCGCGTAGTCGGTGCCACACCACGCGAACTCCTCGGGAATCCAGCCGAGCCCCACGCCGAGGCCCACGCGATTCCCCGACAGCACCGCCGCCGAGCCGACCGTCTTCGCCACCAAGAGCGGGTTCCGGATCGCGAGCTTCAAGACGTGGGTGTAGAAGCGGATGCGCTTGGTCACGGCAGCCATCGCGGGGATCGCCACCCACGGCTCGAGCCACGGCGTCTCGGCGTCCCAGAAGCGGCTGCCGTCCTGCGTGTAGAGGTAGTCCGCCGACACCTTCTCGGGGAAAAACACCGAGTCAGGTAGCGCGATCGAGTCGAGCCCACACTCGTCGGCGGTCCGCGCCAGGGGCAGGTACTGCTCGATCGGCGTCAGCGCC
>CAZYWA010000260.1:0-3555 GCA_964650975.1 uncultured bacterium | reverse complement strand
TGGTGAATTTCACGAATCGTCTCCGTTTCCTTGCCGTTCCCGGGCGGGCTCATCCACCCGGCGTCGCGACGCGTAAGGGGGAAGGATACCTGTCGGAGGAGCGTCGCAACCGCCATGAGCCAGCCCAGTAGCCAGCCCGGCCCGAGCAGTGCATTCCGCCGAATCGAAGTCGCGGCGGTGGCAGTCTTCTTCGTCGTCGAAACGGTGCTGGTCACGCGGCTGGCCCTCGACGCCCAGGGAAACGGAGTGGTGCTGGGGCTCGCGGTGGGCCTCGGCTGGCTGGGGATCGATTTCGCTTCCGGGTTCGTGCACTGGGCGGCCGATACGTGGGGTACCCCCGAGTGGCCAGTCGTGGGCCGCGCGCTGATCGCTCCGTTTCGCGAGCACCACGTCGATCCGCTCGCCATCACGCGCCACGACTTCATCGAGACCAACGGCGCGAGCTGCCTGATGACGCTCGGTCCCATGCTGATCGCCGCGGCGCTGCCGCTCGAGCGCATGGGCGACGCCGCGCTCGGCTTCGTGGCCACGATCACGGTGATGGCCGCGGGCTCGGTGCTGACCAATCAGGTGCACAAGTGGGCGCACCAGCGGCGTCCGCCGGCCGCGGTGCGGCTCATGCAGCGCGCGGGCCTGATCCTGTCGCGCGAGCATCACGCGACTCACCATCGAGCGCCGCACACGCGCGCTTACTGCATCACCTCGGGCTGGCTCAACCCGCTGCTCGACGCGATCCGGTTCTTCGCGGCGGCGGAGCGGGTGATCACGTTCGCGACCGGCGCCGTCCCGCGCGCCGACGACGACCTGCACCGCGCCGGCGCTCATGCGGCGCGCCGCGGGCGTGCCCGCGTCACGGCGGGCTGATCGCGGGGTGCGGTCTCTCCGCGATCCCGGTTCGGGGGGACGCGGTCCCTCGCGTCCGCTGCGACCGATTCGGACAGGACGCTGCGGCGCCGAGGGACCGCCCCCCTCCTGTGCCCACCGCGGCGGTGGGTCGGTTCAGAAGCACCGCGCCACCGGCGCGCGGCGAGCGTAGCGAGCCGACTCGGGGGTGGGGCCCCGAAAAAATCGCACTCGTTCGGCGCGGGGTCTTCGCAAGACCCCGCAAGACACGTCGTGGCGGGGGGCTTGAAGAGCCCCCCGGGAGAATCACCGCGCGACGATCACGCGGTCGCCGCTCCCGAGGTCGAGGTCGTAGATCGCGGCCAGGCTGGTGTCGAGCACCCACGCGGTGCCGGCGGTACCACTGTCGAGCAGGCCGACGATGTCGTTGGCCGCCGGAAAGCGCGGGCCGATCCCGGTGGTCGCGTCGGCGAGCACGGTGCGATCGCCGCTGTCCAGGTTGATCGAGACCACCGCGCCGAGCCCGTGATCCGTGACCAGCGCGTGCGCGCCCTCGGAATCGACGAGGATGCCACGCGGCCCCTCGAGATCGGTGCCCGAGCCCACTCCCGGACCGGAGACCAGCGTGCGATCGCCGGTCACCAGATCCACCGCGAGCAACGCCTTCTGATCGAGATCGGTGACCAGCAACCGGTCGTGGGCGACGTCGAGCGAAAGATCGCCGCCGTTGGTGATCTGCGGGCCCGCGCCACGGCTCGGATCGGCCACCACCGTGCGGTCGCCGCTCGCGAGGTCGACGGCGAGGATCGCGTCGAGGCCGTCGTCGAGCACGAACACGCGGCCGCCCGCCGGGTCGAGCGACAGCTTGACCGGCGACACGAAGTCGGGCCCGGAGCCGATCCCGCCGCCCGAAAGCGTGCTGCGATCGCCGCTCGTCATGGCCACGGCCACCAGATCCTTGGCGCCCACGTCGACCACCAGCACGCGGTCCTGCGCCGCGTCGATGGCTCCGCCGCGCGGTTCCGCCAGCGCGTCGCCCGCGCCTTGCGTGGGACTGGACACCAGGGTGCGCGCGCCCGTCGCCGCGTCGAACGACACCAGCGACTCGGTGCCGCGATCCACGATCAGGACGCGATCGTGGACCGCGTCGAGAATCAGCGCTTTGGGCTCGGAGAGCGACTCGCCGGTGCCGACCGTCGAGTCCTCGGCCAGCGTTCGCGCGCCGCTCGCGAGGTCGATCGCGATCACTCGGCCGTGCGTGCCCGCGGGCACCAGCACGCTGGTGTCGCCGGTGCCCGGACCCAGGAGCAGGTCGCTGGTGCCGGCGAGGGTAGTCGTGGCGTCGGACGGCGGCCCCGAGATGAGGGTCCGATCGCCGGTCGCGGGATCCACCGCGAACAGCGAGTCGACCGCCGATTCGTCGGCGACCAGCAGCCGCCCACCTTGCTCGTCGAACTCGATTCCCGCCGGCGCGCCGAACGACGGACCCGCGCCGTGCGCCGCGTCGGAGACGATCACGCGGTCGCCGCTCGTGAGATCCACCGCCAGCACGGCCTGCAGCCCGGCGTCGGTGACGAATGCGTGGCCGGTGCTGACATGAAGGGCCAATCCGCGCAGCGTGCCGAACGGCGTTCCGGCACCCCGCGCCGAACCGCTCACGAAATCGCGATCGCCGTCCGTGAGATCGACGCGCAGCAGCGCCGCGGCGCCGGCGTCGAGGACCAGCAACGTGTTGGCCTCGGGACCGAACACCACGGTGCGCGGATCCGCGAACACCGGACCCGATCCCTTGGCGGGGCCGGAGACCGTGACCCGGTCACCGGTGCCCGAATCCACCGAGACCACGGACAGGGATCCGTGGTCGACGACGTAGCTACGCCCGAGATTGCTATCGAACACTCCGTCGATCGGGCTCACGAGCGCCGGCCCCGAACCGAGCAGCGGGCTCGATATTTCGGTTCGCTCGCCGCCCGAGGCGCTGGTGTGCACGATCGACGCCAGGTCCGAATCCGCCACGAACGCACCGGACGCTCCGTCCGACCACATGCCGCGAGGAGCGGCGAGCAGCGCATTGGATTCGAGCACCGCCGAGGCCGCATCCGCGGCCACGTTCCCGGCGCCGTCGGTGGCGCTCACGGTGAGGGTATGCGAGGTGGAGCCGGGGCCGGGGTTTGACGGCGCGCGGCCGATCGCGGCACCGGAAGCGAGCGGCACCAGCGCTTGCCAGTGCGCGAAGGAGTCGTCGCTGGTCGCGTCGACACCGTTCACCTGCACGCTCGCCACGCCTGACTGGTCGTCGGACGCGGTGCCGGTCACGCGCACCTGCGCGCGGTCGGTGAACCCCTGCGGGGGCGGGAACGAGATCGCGGCCTGCGGCGGATTCTGCTCGCTGGGCGTCGGCGGGCTGAACGGGCTCTTTCCACAGCCCGCGAGGAAGAACGCCGGAACGCAAAGAATGCAGACGAGCGAGCGAACGTCACGGACGGTGCGTGTCATGGGGTTCTCCCGGCGCGCGACGCGCCGTGGCCGAAGACTCGAGGATCCACTCATGCCGCGCCTGGGCCGGTCCTCGAACGGCGACCTACTGCGTGAACGTCACACCGCAGTCTCCCCGATCGGTGGCGAAAGGCAAGGCCCGCGCGCTCCCCGAGTGGAGGGGCTGCGGTGCCTCGCAGCCCCTCCGGAGCAAATGAAACGACCCGCTCGGCACGA
>CAZYWA010000259.1:0-10410 GCA_964650975.1 uncultured bacterium | reverse complement strand
GACCCTGGAGGACGAGGTCGGCCGGATCAAGGGGATGAGCGTCTCGATCCTGCTCTACATCGTCGGGGCCCAGTTCCTGATCGGCAAGGTCTTGCGCTGGTTTCCGATCTCCGGGTTCGACCGCTCGCCCGCCGTGATCGGGCGGTTCGTGGCACTTCCGATGGTGGTGGGCCTGCTCTCGGAGCTGGGACAGGAAATCCGCTTCTACCGGACGGTGTTCGTCGAGGAAACCAGCCGCGACTACGTGCGCACGGCGCGCGCCAAGGGCTGCGGCGAGGCGCGGGTCATGGGCCGTCACGTGCTGCGTAACGCGCTCATTCCGGTGCTCACCAACCTGGTGATCGAGATTCCGTTCCTGTTCACGGGCGCCCTGCTGCTCGAGAGCTTCTTCGGCATTCCCGGGCTCGGGGCGCTCACGCGCGACGCCATCGACCTCAACGACTTCTCGACGCTGCGCACGATGGTGTACATCGGCGCGCTTTCGTTCGTGCTCGGCCAGATCGTCACCGACGTCAGCTACGCGCTCGTGGACCCCCGGGTCCGGCTCGAATGATGGGCTGCGACGGAGCGATGCACTCCAAGCGGCGGGCGCGTCTCGGTCGAACATGATCGAAGGCTGGATGATCTCCGACGCGGTCGTGGCGGCCGCGCTGCTGGGAGGACTGCAGCTCGCGCGCGCGATCCGGCGGGATCCCCTGTGGCTCGACGCGTGCCGGCAGCTCGCGAGACGCCGCCCGGTGGCGCTCGCGGTGATCGGGCTCTATCTCGCCGTGGCCTTGGTCGATTCGGTGAACTGGGTGGGCGGGGCGGCGGGCGCGGACGTGGTCTCCGCGCACGACGCGCGCAGTCCGATCGATCGGCTCTACGAGAACACCCAGGAGAAGAGCTACTCGGCGCCCTTCGCGAAGGGCGAGTTCGAGGGCGGTGCGCCGCTGCGTCACCCCGGGCGCCACCCGCTCGGCACGGACGTGCTGGGTCGCGACTGTCTCTACCTGGTGCTCAAGGGCGCGCGCGTGGCGCTGCTCATCGGAGGATTGACCAGCCTCATCGCGATCCCGCTCGCGCTCTTGTTCGGGGTGTCCGCCGGCTACCTCGGCGGGCGCATCGACGACGCCGTCTTTTTCCTGATGTCGACACTCGCGTCGATGCCGTCGCTCTTGCTGCTGATCGCGCTGATCATGGCGCTGGGGCGCGGCACGCTTCAGGTATGCGCGGCACTCGGGGTCACGAGCTGGGTGAACTTCTGCCGCCTGGCCCGGGGCGAGACGTTCAAGCTGCGCGAGATGGACTACGTGCACGCGGCGCGAGCGCTCGGGGTCAGCGACGTGAAGATCGTGTTCCGTCACATCCTGCCCAACCTCTCGCATCTCATCGTGATCACGTTCGTCCTGACCTTCTCGGGCTTGGTGCTCTCGGAAGCCGTGCTCTCGTGGCTCGGCATCGGCGTCAACGGTAGCTGGGGACAGATGATCGACCGCGCCCGGGACGAGCTGGCTCGCGAGCCGATCATCTGGTGGAACCTGACCGCGGCCGGCCTCGCGCTCCTGGTCCTGATCCTCGCCGTCAACGTGGTGGGCGACGCGGTCCGCGACGTCCTCGATCCTCGCACCCTTCGTGAAAACCAGTAATCCGTTCGCCTCCCCCGGGATCGCATGAGCCTGCTCACGGTTTCCGGCCTCACCACCACGTTTCCCATCGAGGGCCGGCGCATCCCGATCGTCGACCACGTCGACTTCACGCTGGGGCGCAGCGAGGTGTTCGCACTCGTCGGCGAGTCCGGTTGCGGCAAGTCGATGACGGCGCTGTCGCTGCTCCGGCTGGTGCCCAAGCCGGGCCGGATCGACGAGGGCTCGATCGTCCTCGACGGCCGCAACCTGCTCGAGCTCTCGGTCAACGAGATGCGCGCGGTGCGCGGCGCCGACATCGCGATGATCTTCCAGGAGCCGATGACGAGCCTGAACCCGGTGGTGCAGGCGGGCGCGCAGGTGGTCGAGGCG
The DNA here is from genome assembly GCA_964650975.1 of uncultured bacterium. Lineage (GTDB taxonomy): Bacteria > JADJOY01 > JADJOY01 > JADJOY01 > JADJOY01 > CAZYWA01. The sequence goes on along the minus strand of CAZYWA010000259.1, from coordinate 8,413 downwards.
ATCCAGCTCCACGAGAAGGTGAGCGGCGCCGCGGCGCGCGACCGCACGGTGGCGCTCTTCAAGCGCGTCGGCATTCCCGATCCCGAGCAGCGCTTCGAGGCCTATCCGCACCAGCTCTCCGGCGGCCTGAAGCAGCGGGTCATGATCGCGATGGCGCTCGCCACCCACCCCAAGGTGCTGATCGCCGACGAGCCCACCACCGCGCTCGACGTCACCATCCAGGCGCAGATTCTCGAGCTCTTGCGCGACCTGCGCCGCGACCTCGGCATGGCGATCGTGCTCATCACCCACGACCTCGGCGTGGTGAGCGAGCTCGCCGACCGGGTCGCGGTGATGTACGCGGGAAACATCGTCGAGACCGGCACCACGCGCGACGTGGTCGACGCGCCACTCCACCCTTACACCCAGGGCCTGGTGCGATCGATCCCTGCGCGAGCGCGACGCGGCGAGAAGCTCTACGAGATCGCGGGCGTGGTGCCGCCGCCCGCCGAGTGGCCGCCGGGCTGCCGGTTCACGAATCGCTGTCCGGTCGCGATGCCGCAGTGCCACGACGTGGTGCCGGCCATGTCCAGCCACGCCCGCGACCATCGCGCGTGGTGCCACGCGGTCAGCGCGAGCCTCGCGGCGAGCGTCGTCCCATGAGCGCCTCTCCCGCGAATCCGCTGCTGCGCGTGGAGGGTCTCTCCACCTGGTTCGCGATCCGCAAGGGGCTCTTCCGTCGCATCCACGGCTGGGTTCGAGCGGTGGACGGCGTCGATCTGACGGTCGAAGCGGGGAAGACGCTGGCGCTGGTCGGCGAGTCGGGTTGCGGCAAGACCACGGTGGGACGCTCGATCCTGCGACTGGTGCAGGCGCGCGAAGGCCGGGCACTCTTCGAGGGCACCGATCTGCTGCAGCTCGACGCGGCCACGCTCCGGCCCTATCGCAGCAAGCTGCAGATCGTGTTCCAGGATCCGATGGCGTCGCTCAACCCGCGCATGCGCATCCGCGAGGTGATCGCCGAGGGCATGCGCTCGTTCGGCCTCGCCAAATCGGAAGCCGAGATCACCGAGCGGGTGGCCGCGCAGCTCACCCGGGTGAAGCTCGACGCCCGCCTCATGTATCGCTACCCGCACGAGTTCTCGGGTGGGCAGCGGCAGCGCATCTGCATCGCGCGGGCGCTCGCCGTGAACCCGCGATTGCTGATCTGCGACGAGGCGGTGTCGGCCCTCGACGTCTCGATCCAGGCGCAGATCTTGAACCTGCTGCGCGAGCTGCAGCAGGAGCTGGGGCTCGCGTACCTCTTCATCACCCACGATCTCGGCGTGGTGCGCTACCTGGCGGACCGGGTCGCGGTGATGTACCTGGGCCGGGTGGTCGAGGAGGGCTCGACCGAGGAGCTGATGGATTCCCCGCAGCACCCGTACACCCGCGCGCTCTTGAGCGCGATTCCGAAGATCGACGGCGCCGCGCACCAGCCGGTGCCGGTCTTGGGCGACGTGCCTTCTCCGGCGAACCCTCCGTCCGGATGTCACTTCCACACTCGCTGTCCGCTGGTCATGGACCGCTGCAGGGTCGAGGCGCCGCCGCTTTACCCGGTGGCGCACGGCCAGTCGCGCTGCTTCCTGTCGGAGTTTCCTCGGGGGCTTTCCAGGCCCCCGCCCCGTCCGGAGTGAATCCGGCCAGGGCCCCACCCCAAATCCGGCGCGACAACGCGCCGACCGGAATCACGGGTCGACAACGCCGGGCAAACGATCGCTTCACACTCGGCCGACCCAGGCGAAAACCCGCTTTTTGCAGCTGGATTTCACGGATCGGCGGAGACGGCCTTTCGTTGACTTGCGTTTTCGCGCTCTGCTAGCGTCGAGCGACGGGGATCGGGGGAACACGTCATGACCGCAACACCGGCGGCGCGCGCGCCCATCGGGCAGATGCTGCTCTCCAAGAAGGCGATCAGCCAGGTCGAGCTCAACGCCGCCCTCAACCACCAGAACCGGTGGGGCGGGAAGCTCGGCACGATCCTCAACAAGCTCGGCTACATCAAGGAAAGCACGCTGGTCCAGGTGCTGAGCGAGATCTTCCAGATCCCGGTGGTGAACCTGACCCAGACCGAGGTCGAGGTCGACGCGCTCGAGGTGGTCCCCGGTACGTTCGCGCGCGAGCACGAGGTGCTGCCGCTCAAGCTCGAGAAGCAGCCGCGCAAGGTGCTGCACGTGGCGATCACCCGCCCCGAGAACGCCAAGGCGGTGGACGAGCTCAAGTTCATCACCGGCATCAGCAACATCCGCATCTATCTGGTGGGCGAAACCGAGATCATGTCGGCGATCAACAAGTGCTACTCGGGCGCGACCGGTCCGGGGAGGACCATCCGCCTGGGCGGCGTCGAGCTCGACGCCTCGACCCACGCGCCGCGCGAGATGGTGATCGAGCGCTTCAACAAGGACGAGCTGATCCGCGCCATCGACACCCAGGAGCAGGGCGTCGCGGGCAACTTGAGCGACATGGGGATCGTGGACATGATCCAGATCCTCGGCGCGGGCGGAAAGACCGTCGCGATCCACCTGAACGGACCGCACGGCACCGGCCGCATCTACCTGGAAACCGGCCACATCATTCACGCGGACACCGACTACATCCAGGGCCCGCGCGCGGTTCACGAGATGGTCACCTGGACCGAAGGCACGTTCACGCTCAGGCCTCACCCGCCCACGGTCGAGCGCACCATCTTCGATTCGAACGACGGCCTGATCCTGGAAGCGCTGCGGCTCTCCGACGAGCGCGACGCCGAGGTCGGCGAGGAAGGCAAGATCCGCTTCTACGAGCCTCCCACGACCACCGCGATCGCGAGACCCGTGGAGGCGGCGGCCGCACCCGCGCCCGAAGCGGCGCCGGCCGCCGCGGCGGCGACGCCCGAGCTGCTCGCGACCGACAAGCAGGTGCGGCTCCTGCTGCGGATCCTGATTCGCAAGGGCCTGCTCACGGAGACCGAAGCGCGCGCGATCCTGTACGGCAAAGTCTGACGTGAGCTCCGCCGCGCCGCTGCTCGAGGTTCGCGGTCTCAGGACCGTGTTCCGCTCCGACGGCCACGACCTGGCCGCGGTCGACGGCGTCGAGTTCTCGCTGGCGCGCGGCGGCACACTCGGCCTGGTGGGCGAGTCGGGCTGCGGCAAGAGCCTGACCGCGCTCTCGATCTTGCGCCTGGTGCCGTCGCCGCCCGGCCGCATCGCGGGCGGCGAGATCCGCTTCGAGGGCCAGGACCTGGTGAAGCTCGAGGAGCGCGAGCTGCGCAAGATCCGCGGCAACCGGATCTCGATGGTCTTCCAGGAGCCGATGACCTCGCTCAACCCGGTGTTCACGGTCGGCAACCAGATCGCGGAGGCGATCCGCCTCCACCAGGGGCTGCGCGGACGCGAGCTCGACCTACGCGTGGTGGAGATGCTGCGCCGGGTGAGGATCCCGGACCCGGAGCGGCGGGTCGGCGATTACCCGGGGCAGATGAGCGGCGGCATGCGCCAGCGGATCATGATCGCGATGGCGCTCGCGTGTCAGCCGGCGCTGTTGCTCGCCGACGAGCCGACCACCGCCCTCGACGTCACGATCCAGGCGCAGATCCTCGATCTCTTGCGCGAGCTGCGCCAGGAGCTGGGCATGGCGCTGCTGCTCATCAGCCACGACCTGGGCGTCGTCGCCGAGCTGGCCGAGCAGGTGGCGGTGATGTACGCGGGGAAGATCGTGGAGAGCGGCCCCACCGACGAGATCTTCGCGAACCCGCGCCACCCGTACACCCGCGGGCTGATCCGCAGCCTGCCGCTGGGAGTGCGCGACGACGCACCCGCCGGCCAGCGGCTCGCTTCGATTCCCGGCACCGTGCCGGACCTCGGGGCGCGTCCCTCCGGCTGTGCGTTTCGCGACCGCTGCGCCATCGCCCACCCCGAGTGCGCGCTCGAGCCGCCGCCGCTCGTCGAGATCGACGGCGCGGGCCATCGCGTCGCCTGCCCGTTCCACGAGCAGGCGAGCTGAGAGACTCGGGGTCGATCGTGGCGGAGGCACCGATCCTCGAAGTGCGCGGGCTCCGCAAGAGCTTTCCGCTGCGCAGCGGGCTGCTCTCGGGACGGCGTGGCGAGGTTCACGCGGTGGATGGTGTCGATCTCGACATCGAGGCGGGCGAGACACTGGGGCTGGTGGGCGAAAGCGGCTGCGGCAAGTCGACGCTCGGCCGCCTGGTGCTGCGGCTCATCGAGCCGACCTCGGGCTCGATCCGCTTTCACGGCGTCGACATCGCGAACCTGGGTCGCCGGGAAATGAAGGCCATGCGCCGCCGCATGCAGGTGGTCTTCCAGGACCCGTACGCGAGCCTCAATCCGCGCATGACGATCGGCGAGGCGCTCGAGGAGCCGTTCGTGATCCACGGCGTGGGCACGCGCGGCGACCGCCGCGAGCGGGTCGCGGCGCTGCTGCGCCGCGTGGGGCTCACGCCCGATCACGCCTCCCACTATCCCCACGAGTTCAGCGGCGGCCAGCGCCAGCGAGTGGGTATCGCGCGCGCGCTGGCGCTCGATCCCGAGCTGATCATCGCCGACGAGCCGGTGAGTGCCCTCGACGTGTCGATCCAGGCGCAGATCCTGAACCTGCTCGCCGACCTGCAGGCGGAGCTCAAGCTCACGCTGCTGCTCATCTCGCACGACCTGCGGGTGGTGCGGCACATGAGCCGGCGGGTGGCGGTGATGTACCTGGGGCGGGTGATCGAGGTGGCGCCCGCCGCCGAGATCTTCCGCTCGCCGGTCCACCCGTACACCGAGCTGCTGCTCGATTCGGTGCCCGACCCACGCCACCGGCGCGAAAAGCCGATTCCGCTGGGCGACGTGCCGAGCCCCATCGACCCGCCGCAGGGCTGCCACTTCCACCCTCGCTGCCCGCTCGCCGAGGCTCGCTGCCGCGAGAGCGCGCCGGCACTGACGCCGCGAGGTCCCGGTCACCTGGCGGCGTGCTGGGTGCGGTGATGCGGGCGCGGCGCGCGGCCCGCTCGGCCGTCGCGGCCGCCGTGGTGCTGGCCAGCTCGCTCCAAGCGGTCCGCGCCGCCGATGACAGCACCTTCGACGACCAGCTCGCGCACGGCCAGCGCACCGAGCTCGAGGGCACCGTCGAGAAGCTGCGCGCCAAGGAGCCGCCGGCCCCGCTCGACGCGAATCTGGTGGGGGTGGTCTCCGCGTGGGACATCGCCGGCGACGCGGCGGCCGACGGAGTCGCCCGCTACCAGGATCTCGTGAAGTCGCCGGGCGATCCCAAGCGCCGGGTGCTCGAGGCGCTCTGCGAGCGGGTGCTGCGGCTCGGGCTTCTCGATCCCAGCGTCGAGCACCGCTCGGCCGCGATCGAGGAGACGGAGGCGAGCGCGCTCGTGCGGTTCATCGATCCGCTGGCGTTCGTGGTCGGGCACGACGAGTCGGACGGGCTGCGCGCCGCCGCCGGACACGCGATGCGGCGGATCGGCGGGCGCCACGCCCGCGCGCTGTTGCGCGCCGACCTCCGGCAGGACGACGTCCGGACCCAGCGCGTGGCCGCCGACGAGCTGGCGCGCATGAACGACAACAGCGCGCTGCGGTACCTCCGCAAAGAGGCGCGCACTGGTGGACGGGACGACAAGCTGTGGGCGGTCGAGCGCCTGAGCAAGCTCAACGATCCGGCGGCCCTGCCTGCGCTCGCGGTGATGGTGCAGGACACGGAGGACTACTACCGCAGCCAGGTGGTGAGGATCCTCTACGGCTACGACGATCCGCGCACCATCCCGGTCTTGCGCCAGGCGCTCGACGATTCGTACGACGAGATCCGCCTCACCGCGGCCGGCGCGCTCGCCGACCTCAAGGATCCGACTGGCTTGCCCGTGCTCCGCGACTTCACGAAGAGCGTGCATCCGGCGCAGAAGATCCGCGCCTACGAGAAGCTGGCGCTGCTCGACGACGCCGAGTCGATCCCGCTGATCCGCGAGGGATTCGCGAGCGGCGACGAGATGGTGAAGCAGCAGGCGGCGATGGCGCTGCAGAAGATGGGCGACCCGGAGGCACGCGCCTACGTCGCGAGCCAGCACGAGGGAACCTTCGGCTCGCTGGGGGCGCTCGCCGGCGCGCTGCTCGCGGGCCGCCGCGCCGCACCCGATCAGCCGCCTCCGCCGCCTCCCGAGACCGTCGTCGAGACCCGCGAGGCCGACAAGTACGAGCGCGCCCAGTCGATCCGCGTGCTGGGCGAAATGGGCGTCGCCGGCGTGAGCGGCATTCGCACCGGCCTCGCCGATCCCGACCCGATGGTGCGCCGGACCGCGGTCCGGGCGCTCGGCAAGGCCGGCGGCACCGAGGACATCGACCGCCTGGTGCCGCTGCTCGCCGATCCCGATGTGCGCGCCCGCTATGCCAGCGCCGGCGCGATCCTGCAGATTCTCGACAAGTGACCCCGGCCCGCCCTACTCAGCTGCGCCGTGAGCTCGGTGTGGCGGCGGCTCTCGGCGCCTCGAGCGGCGTCACGTGGGCGGCGCTCGAGGACGTGCGAATCCTGGCGCGGCGCTTTCAGGTGCTGGGGACGCTCAGTCCGGAGAACCTGGCGCTCTTGCGTCCCGAGGTGCTGCTCGAGGCGATGGCGCTCTACTCCGCGCTTTTCACCGGATTCCTGGTGACGGTGGCGCTCGCGAGAGCGGCGCTGCGGCGGCGCGAGGCTGACGAAAGCCGGGTGCTCGCCACGATGATCGGATGGCTGGCGCCCTTCGTGCTGCTCATGGCGTGGAGGCTCGGCGCCAAGCTCTCGCTCACCGGCAACCAGTACCTGACCCACATCCCCACGCCGAGCGCCGGCGAGTGGGCGGCGTTCGCGGCGGTGTCCACGGCCGTGGCGGTGGGAAGCGGCTCGGTCCTGGCCGCGGTCGCGCGATGGCCGCCCGTGGCACCGCTCTTCCGGGTCCGGTTCCACGTGACGCTGGCGGTGCTGCTGGTGATGGGCCTGGGGTTGCCGTCGCTCTATCCGCTGATCGCGGTCGCGCGGCCCGCGGAGACGGTGAGCGGCCGTACCCTCGAGGTCAAACAGGACCCCGCGGCACCGGCGGCCGGCTGGAACGTGCTGCTCATCGTCCTCGACACCACCCGCGCCGACCATCTCTCGCCCTACGGCTACGCGAAGGACACGACGCCCTTCCTGAGCGAGCTCGCTCGCCAGGGCGTGCTGTTCACGCAGGCGCGCACGACGGCGCCGTGGACGCTTCCCGCGCACGGGTCGCTCTTCACCGGGCTCTACCCGATCAGCCACGGCGCGCGCGGCCATCACCTGTTCATCTCGTCCACGGTGCCGACGCTCGCCGAGGTGCTGAGCTCGGCCGGCTACCAGACCGCGTGCTTCACCAACAACCCGTGGATCGGCGGGCTCTCCGGCACGCACCGCGGCTTCCAGCACTTCGTGCCGGTGTGGAAGCAGCGCCACGCGATCCACCACAGCCTGCTCGATCTCCTGCCCATGCGGGTGCTCGCCGAGCTCCAGTCGAACGCGCACGACGACGGCGCCGCCGTGACCGCGCGGCTGGTGAAACGCTGGCTCGGCCAGCGCGATCCGGCGCGCCCGTTCTTCGCGTTCGTGAACCTGATGGAGGCGCACCAGCCGAATCACTCGGGCCCGTTCGCCAACCGTTACCTGCCGAAGGATTTGAGCGACGCCGAGCGCGACGACATGCGCATGGACTCGAAGCTCTACGAGTCCGGCAAGGTGAAGCTCACTGCCCGCCAGCGCGAGATCCAGACCGCGCTCTACGACGGCGAGATCGCGTACCTCGATTCCGAGCTGGCCCAGCTCTTCAAGGATCTGGCGCACATGCACGCGCTCGACCGCACGCTGGTGGTGATCGCCGGCGACCACGGCGAGCTGCTCGGCGAGCAAGGCGAGATGGGCCACCAGTTCGCGCTGTGGGAGCCGCTGCTCCACATCCCGTGCCTGATGGTGGCACCGGGCCATCCGGACGTCGTGGCGAGCGGCGTTCGAAGCGACTACCCGACCCAGCTGCTCGACGTTCCCGCGACCCTCACGGCCATGCTCGGCGTGGCCGATCCCGGGTTCGCGAGCGAGGGCATCTCGCTCTTGCCGATCCTGCGCGGCACCGGCGTGCCCGACCTCCGCCCGGCGCAATACGCCGAGTACCAGGTGCCCGATTTCGCGGTGCGCGTCTTCCGCGAGGTCTACCCCGAGCTCGATCCGTGGTCGCTCGGCGGCGACCTGAGCGCCATCGTCGAGCGGCCCTGGAAACTGATCCGCCGGATGGGCCACGGCGGCGGCCGCAGCACCTCGTCGCTCTACCGCGTCGACGACGAGAGCGCAGATCTGACCCACGCGGAGCCCGAGCGCGCACACCTCCTGAGCGAGACCCTCGACGAATGGATCGCCGCCCACCAGAGCGGCCGCGGCGACAGCG
>CAZYWA010000258.1:0-10416 GCA_964650975.1 uncultured bacterium | reverse complement strand
CTATTGGGTCGGGGGTGGGGGGGGGTGGCGCGGGTTTTGGGGGGGGGGGCCCCAAAAAAAACCATTTTGGGGGGGGGGGGGGGGCTGGAACAGCCCCCCGGGAAACTCAGAAGTCCATGTCGTCCATGCCGCCGCCCATGCCACCCATTCCGCCCATACCTCCCATGCCACCCATTCCGCCCATGCCTCCCATACCGCCCATGCCACCACCGCCGTGGCCGTGGCCGGCGTGGCCGCCGCCCTTCGACGGCTCGGGACGGTCGACGACCGTGACTTCGGTGGTGAGCAGGAGGCCCGCGACGCTCGCGGCGTTCTGCAGTGCGGTGCGGGTGACCTTGGTCGGGTCGATGACGCCGGCCTCGATCAGGTCCTCGTACTTCTCCTTGAGCGCGTTGTAGCCGTAGCCGCCCTTCTCGTTCTTCACGTTCTCGACCACCACCGCCGCGTCGGCGCCGGCGTTCCGCGCGATTGCCTTCGCCGGCTCCTCGATGGCCTTGGCGAGGATGTCCACGCCGTACTGCTGGTCACCGTCGAGCTTGAGCTTCTTGATGGCCGCGACGCAGCGCAGCAGCGCCACGCCGCCGCCCGGCACGATGCCCTCCTCGATGGCCGCGCGGGTCGCATTGAGGGCGTCCTCGACGCGGGCCTTCTTCTCCTTCATCTCGATCTCGGTGGGCGCACCGACGTGGATCACGGCGACACCGCCGACCAGCTTCGCGAGCCGCTCCTGGAGCTTCTCGCGGTCGTAGTCGGAGGTAGTCTCGGCGACCTGCATGCGGATCTGCGAGAGCCGGCCCTCGATCGCGTCCTTGCTGCCCGAGCCGCCGACGATCGTGGTGTTGTCCTTGTCGATCTTGACCGTCTTGGCGCGGCCCAGATCCTGGATGGTGACGTTCTCGAGCTTGAGGCCGAGCTCCTCGGCGATCACCTTGCCGCCGGTCAGGATCGCGATGTCCTGGAGCATCGCCTTGCGGCGGTCGCCGAAACCCGGCGCCTTCACCGCCGCGATCTGCAGCGTGCCGCGGATCTTGTTCACCACCAGCGTCGCCAGCGCCTCGCCCTCGACGTCCTCGGCGATCACCACCAGCGGCTTCCCGAGCTTCGCGATCTGCTCGAGCAGCGGCAGGAACTCCTTCATGTTCGAGATCTTCTTCTCGTGGACCAGGATGTACGGGTTCGACAGCACGACCTCCATCGCGTCGCCGTCGGTCACGAAGTAGGACGAGAGGTAGCCACGGTCGAACTGCATGCCCTCGACCACGTCGAGCGTGGTCTCGAGGCCCTTGGCTTCCTCGACCGTGATCACGCCCTCCTTCCCGACCTTCTCCATCGCGCGCGCGATCATCTTGCCGATCTCGGGATCGTTGTTGGCCGAGATGGTGCCGACCTGCGCGATCTCCTTCGGGTCCTTGGTGGGCTTCGACATCTTGCGCAGCTCGGCGATCGCGACCTGCACCGACTTGTCGATGCCGCGCTTGATGTCCATCGCGTTGGCGCCGGCGGCCACGATCTTGAGGCCTTCCTTGAAGATCGCCTCGGCGAGCACGGTGGCGGTGGTGGTGCCGTCGCCCGCGTCGTCGCTGGTCTTGCTGGCGACCTGCTTCACGAGCTGGGCGCCGAGATTCTCGAAGCGGTTCTCGACCTCCACTTCCTTCGCGACGGTCACGCCGTCCTTGGTCACCGTGGGCGAGCCCCACGACTTCTCGATCACGACGTCTCGTCCGCGCGGTCCGAGGGTCGCCTTGACCGCCTCCGCGAGCACCGTGACGCCACGCAGGATCGCGGTGCGGGAATCGTGGCCGAACTGGATTTCCTTCGACGCCATGTTTGCTTCCTCCTCGATGAAGGTCTCAGGGGAAGCGCCACGCGCCCCCGCCGCCTCTGTGCTTGGGTTCGGTTCGATACCGGCCGCCCGCGCCGCCCAAGGGGCAGGCGAGCCAGCCTCGTTAGCACTCCCGACCAGTGAGTGCTAGCAATCCTAAGGATAGTCACGGATTCCGGCCCGTCAACCGTCCCGGAGGGCGATTTGCGGAGAGAGCCACGATCCTGGGGACCGTCGCAAGGGGGCCCGTCCGGCGGGTCCCGCCAAACCCCGGGTATCTTGAGGTTTCCGCTCACCCGGCATTGACGGACCCCGGCCTTTCGATCATCCTGACCGTTCGTGATCGGACCTGTGTTGCGGCGAGCTTGCGACCAAGGCCTCTGATGACGCTCGACGGGTCCGAAGAAGGGCCGCGAAACCTCCCCCACGATCGCTAGCGAATCGACCCCTGAGCCGCCCTCCTGGCGGACCTGGGGACCGAGCGCCCTTTACCCATGCCGCTCTTCACGTTGCCCATCGCCGCCGGCGCCGCCGGAGAGGGCGTGCTCTCGCTGGTCCAGCACGCGGGCTCCGACGCCAAGCTGGTCCTGGCTCTCTTGTTCGTGTTCTCGCTCTCGAGCTGGGGCGTCATCTTCTGGAAGCTGAAAGAGATCCGCTCGGCGAAGCGACAGGGCCCGGAGTTCGTCAAAGTGTTCTGGGAGGCGCGAAGCCTGAGCTCGATCTACGACCAGGCGCCGCGTTTCAAGGACGCGCTCGAGGCCGAGGTGTTCCGCGCCGGGTACCGCGAGCTCAAGGCGCTCGGCAGCCTGGGTGGATCGTCGGCCAAGCAGTCGCTGGTGGAAGCGGTGAAGATCGTCGGTCTCACCACGGTGGAGCGCGCGCTCGATGCGGCGATCAGCTTGCAAGTGCGCAAGCTCGAGCGTGGGCTCGGCCTGCTCGCGACCACCGCCAGCTCGACTCCGTTCATCGGACTCTTCGGGACCGTGCTCGGCATCATCCGTGCTTTTCAGGGCATCAGCGCGGGCGCGGCCTCGACCGTGCAAGCGGTGGCGCCCGGGATCGCGGAGGCGTTGATCGCCACGGCCGCGGGCCTCGCGGCGGCCATTCCGGCGGTGCTTTTCTACAACCTGTTCCACAACCAGATCGGGTTCCTGGCCGGCGACCTGGAAGGCTTCCGCACCGAGTTCCTGAATCTGGCGCAGCGGCAGGTGTTGCGGGACGCGTTGACCTCGGAGTGAACCTTCGGGCCTGGCACCGCGCTCCCGCTCGGGGGCGGGGTCGCGCGCACCAGCCCAGGCGAGCAGATCCGCATGTCGATTCAGCTCACGCGTAGCCCGAGCCGTACCCGCTCGCAGATGGCGGAGATCAACGTCACGCCGCTGGTCGACGTGATGCTGGTGCTGCTCGTCATCTTCATGGTGGCGGCGCCGATGCTCGACGTGAATCAAGGGGTGAAGGTGGTCCTGCCGGAGACCAAGCCCGCCGAGCCGATGACCACCGAGAGCCGGCTGCCGATCGTGATCACGGTCGACCAGAAGGGCTCGTTCTATCGTTTGCAAGACAAGGAGCCGATGGCGCTCCAGCAGCTCGTCGACTTCGTGAAGCAAAGCCGCGCCGAGGACCCGAAGAAGGACGTGTTTCTGCGCGGCGACGAGCACGTCGACTACGGCAAAGTGGTCACCCTGATGTCGGAGCTGCAAAACGCGGGGGTCACGGGCGTCGGCCTGGTGACCAGCGCGACCTCGGACGCCGCGAAGCCGTCCGCCCCCGGGAAAGGCGAGAAGCGTCGTTGAGGCCACGACCGAGTCCATACGGGGAGCGCGTTCCCCGGGGGCTCCGCTGGGCGCTCATCGGCTCGGGCTTGTTGCACGCCGTGCTGTTCGCGGCGCTGCTCATGAGCCCTTCGAAGCCGATGGCGCTCGAGCCGCCCCCGTTCGGGACGCTGGTGTCCGGAGCGCAGCTCGATGCGATGGTGGCCGCGGCCAGGACACCTGCACCGCCGGCGCCGGCTCCCGAGCCTCCCAAGGTCGCTGCGCCTGAACCGCTGGCGCCGCCGCCACCCGAGCCCCCGAAGCCCGTGGTGCCCGAGCCGCCCAAGCCCGAGGCGATCCCGATTCCCGAGACTCCCAAGCCCGTCCCACCGAAGGTGGAGGAGAAGAAGCCAGAACCGCCTCCGCAGCCCGTGAAGAAGCCGGACAAGACGCCTCCGCCGGACAAGCAGAACAAGAAGGACAAGCAAGACGCCAAGAAAGATGCTCAGGACAAGACCGCCAAGACCGACGCCAAGAAGCCGGAGGACCTGTTCCGCGCTCCGACCAAAGCGGAGGAGCTGGCTCTCGCGGAGCGCATGAAGGCGATGGAAAGCAAAGTGGACAAAGCCGGGGTTCCGGTCGGGATCCCGTGGGGCGTGGAGGGCGCCAAGGGCGAGGCCTCGAGCGACGCGTGCAAAGCCGCGCTCCAGCAATACGGCGCACAAGTGATCAAGAAAGTTCGCGCCGCGGTCACGTATCCCGATCAGGTGCGCGGATTGACGGCGGACCTCAGGCTGCAGCTCGCGCGCGACGGAGCGTTGATCAACCAGTGGGTCGACTCGTCGAGCGGCAATCGACTCTTCGATGCGTCGTTGCTGGACGCGATCAAGAAAGCCGCACCGTTTCCGACCCTGCCCGCGTGCTGGCGAGAAGATACGTTCATGGGGCTGATTCATTTCGTTCCGGAAGAGGGAGGGGCTGGATGATCGTTGCGCGGAGCTTCGTTCGCCGCTGGATCCAGAGCTGGGCCGCGTGGCTCGGCTTGGCGGTCGGCGTCCTTTGGGCCGTGCCGTGTTTCGCACAGGGGTCGGCGGCGCCGGCGGGCGGCTACGTGGACCTCGGCAAGGCATCCGTCACGGGCGGGGATCGCTGGCCCTTTGCACATGGCGCATGGAAAACCGGGAATGGTCTGACGCCCGGAGACCCGCAGCTCAAGAAACTCCAGGATTTGCTGGTGAACGACCTGCAACTTTCCGGGTATTTCCGGTGGATCAGCGACGGCACCTACGGCGAGAACGCGCAGGCGGCCCCGGTCGCCGACAACGAGATCGATTTCGTGCCGTGGAGGACGCTCGGTGCGCAGTACTTGATCAAGGCCACGGTGCAGCGCGAGGGCGATCACTACACGGTCGAGCTTCGGCTCCACAACGTGCTCGAAGGCCATCAACTTTTGGGCCGCAAATACGAGGTGCCGCAATCGCAGCTGGCGCCGGTGGTGCACGATTTCGCGAATCGGGTGCTCGAGGTCACCACCGGGAAGATGGGAGCCTTCGGCACCCGGATCGTGTTCTGCTCAACTAGGGCGGGCCACTTGAAGGACATCTACGTCGTGGATTCGGATGGCAGCAACCTGACCCGTCTGACCCTGGACGGCAGGATCGCGATGCTGCCTCGGTGGTCTCCGTCGGGCGCCTCGATCCTCTACACCTCCTACCAGAACTACCGTCCCGAGATCTGGGTGCAGGATGCGGCCACGGGGCACCGGAACGTGGTGGCCACCGGGGGGCTCAACACCGGCGGAGCGTTTTCGCCCGACGGAAATCGGATCGCATACAGCAAAGACGGAAACATTTGCGTCATGAACGTGGACGGCTCGGGAAGCCATGCGCTGACCTCGGGAGACGCGCTCGACGTGTCGCCGTCGTGGTCGCCGGACGGTTCCAAGATCGTGTTCATTTCGGATCGGGCCGGCCGGCCGCACGTTTACGTGATGAACTCCGACGGTTCCGGGCAACGGAAGATCTCTTCCATGTCCATGGATCACGGCTCCCCCAAATTTTCGCCCGACGGCCAGCAGATCGCCTTCGAGGCGAATCCGGGACCCTGGCGCATTTACGTCATGGCCGCGGATGGATCCGGGGTTCGCAAGGTGACGGACGGACCGGGCTCCGACGAGCATCCGAGCTGGTCGCCCGACGGTCGCACGCTGGTCTACAGCTCGGGCGGCAGCGGCTCGTCGAGCTTGTTCTTGGTTTCCGCGCTGGGCGGGACGCCCTTTCGTCTCACCGACGGCCGCGCCTCCGATCAGCAACCGGATTGGGGCCCGATGCCCAAGACCCCATGAGCATTCGTCAGGAAACGGTCAAGAAGCGCGCCGCGCCGTTGACGGGGAGGGGCTTATCCAGTACTCCATTCTCACGTTCGTCACGTTCGTCAATCCAACAACCTTGAAACGAAACGACCGCCGGTCTCGCCGCTCGCAGGTGGGAGTGCCTGATCCGGCATGGACGCCTTCTGGTGGGCGTCGAGGAGAAGCGGGAATGGTTTCGCTCCATAGATGCGCTCGGTTCATGTTGGCGGGAGTGCTGGCGGTGATGGTGGCGGGAGGGTGCTCCGACAAGAAGCCGCCCGAGCCGACCGATACGGCCAACCTCAACCCCACGCCGTACACCGGCTTGAACACTCGCTCCACACCGACCCCGAGCCCGCTCGACAACGGCGGTACCGTCGGACCCGGGGATCCAGCCGGACTCACGCGCGTCTACTTCGACTACGACTCGAGCACGCTCTCCTCGGAGGCGCGCACCACCCTCCAGGCGGACTACCAGACCTTCCGCAACAGCCCTTCGCTGCGAGTCGAGATCGAGGGTCACACCGATGAGCGCGGCACCAACGAGTACAACCAGGCGCTCGGTCAGAAGCGCGCCAACGCGGTGAAGGCGTATCTGGTGCAGCTGGGGGTCACGGCGTCGCGGGTCGAGACGATCTCCTACGGCGAGGAGCTCCCCGCGGACATGGGACACGACGAGGCCGCCTGGGCCAAGAACCGGCGCGCGCAGTTCCGCGTGCTGACCCCGTGATCGGCTGAAGGATCTCGAGACGGCGCGGGCGGGTCGCTGGAACCCGGCCCGCGCCGGGTCTATCTTGCGAGCCATGATGAATCTGCTCGACCGTCCCATTCATCGCGCCGCGGTTGCCTCGCTCCTCGTGCTCGGCGGGTGCGTCAGCAAGGCCGAGTACACGACCATGCTGATGCGGGTCGACCGGCTGGAAGCCGACCGGCAGACCGAGGGCAAGGAGCTGCAGGAGCTGCGCACGCACAACGCCGACATGTCGGCCGACCTCGATCGGGTGCGCGCCGACCTGCGCACCATCCGCGGTCAGATCGACGACCGCGCCAATCCGGCGAACCGCGCGTCGAGCCAGCTCCGGGGCGATTTCAACGAAGACCTGATGGCGCAGATGCTCGAGATCCGGAATCACGTGATCGATCTCGAGGCGCGGCTCGGCGGCCCGAAGCCCGGAGAAACGCCGCTCAGCGCCACGCCGGCGCCGAATGCCGCAGCCCCCGCGGGCGACACGCCGTCTTACAACACGCAGCCAACAGCGCCGTCGCCTTACGTGGATTCGGCGCCTTCGGCGCGGCCCGCTCTCTCCGAGCCTTCCGCGGCACCGGCGCCCGCTCGTCCGACGACGGCCGCGTCGCCGGCGGCGGCGCTCACCACCGCCTCCCTCGCGAGCATGCCGCCCGACCAGCAGTTCCAGGCGGGCCGCAATGCATTCCAGGGGGGACACTACAAGGAAGCTCGCGAGGCATTTCTCGCGTATCTGGCCGGGAAGCCGCAGGGCGATCTCGCCGACGACGCGCAGTTCTGGGTCGGCGAGACTTACTTCGAGGATCGCCAGTTCGACTTCGCGCTTCCCGCGTACGACCGTCTGATCAAGAACTATCCCAAGAGCAACAAGGTCCCGGCGGCGTTGCTGAAGCAGGGACTCTGCCTGATGAGCCTGGGATACAACGGCGACGCGCGGGTGCAGTTCCTCAAGCTGATCGACTCGTACCCGTCCTCCGACGAGGCGAAGACCGCGCGCGACAAGGTGAAGGAGCTGGGCGGCACCAGCGCCTCGCATCCGTCGCGCTGAGCCGCGTCGAGCGGCTTGTCGCTCCCCGCGTTCCCCGTGACGGGGTTCGTGGATGGCTACTTCCAGGACCAAACCCGGCCGCCGCGCTCGCAAGGGCGTGGCGTCTCGCTCCCGCCGCTCGGCATCGGAGGGGACGGGCTCGTGGCGCGACGCGCCCGGAGCTCGCGGACGGCTGCGCCGCTGGATCCCGCCGCTGGTGCTCTACGGCACGGCGGCGCTGCTCGTGTGGGGCTTCACGATCTCGCAGGACATCATCGCCCGCTTCGAGGGGCAGAAGTTCCGGCTGCCGTCGCGAATCTACGCCGAGCCGCCGGTCCTCGCCCGCGGGCTCGACCTCGACCGCTTCAAGATCCTCGATCGACTGAACGACGTCGGCTACCGGCGCAACGAGTCGGGCTCTCTCGAGCCGGGGCAGTATCGAGCCGCGCCGAACCGGCTCGAGATTGCGCTGCGCGCCTCCGGTGCCGGTGACCGGCGGCGCCCGGCGCAGCACGTGGTGCTCGATCTCGACGACGGCAAAGTGACGCGGGTCTCGTCACCCGATCGCGGGGCCGCGCCGCCGTTCACGCTCGAGCCCGAGATCGTGAGCGGACTCTTCCAGCACGTCTGGGAGGAGCGCGAGCTGGTGGAGATCGGCGACGTGCCGCGGCCGCTCATCGACGCGATCCTCGCCACCGAGGATTCGCGGTTCCTCGATCATGCGGGCATCGACCCGATCGGCATCGCGCGCGCGCTGGTCGCGAACCTTCGCTCCGGCTCGGTGCAAGAGGGCGGCAGCACCATCACCCAGCAGCTGGTGAAGAACCTGTTCCTGACGCCCGAGCGCACGCTCAGCCGCAAACTGCGCGAGGCCGGAATGGCGCTGGTGCTCGACGCGCTCTACCCGAAGGACGAGATCCTCGGCGTCTACCTGAACGCGATCTACCTCGGTCAGCGCGGCGCGATGGGCATCTACGGCGTCGGCGAGGCTTCGCGCTATTACTTCGGCAAGCCGCTCAAGGATCTGACGCTGGGCGAGTGCGCGATGCTCGGTGGGCTGATTCGCTCGCCCGGCCGCTTCGATCCCTATCGCCACCCCGACGAGGCCGCCGAGCGCCGCGCGGTGGTTCTCAAGCGCATGGTGGACACCAACCGCCTGACGCCCGAGCGTGCCGAGGCCGCGCGCGCCGAACCGCTGCCTCATGGGCTCCCTCCGGGGCCACCCGAGGGCGCGCCCTACTTCGTGGAGCTGCTGCGCGAGGAGCTGGCGGCGACCTACAGCGACAACACGCTCAACGCCGGCGGTCTGCGGGTGATGAGCACCCTCGATCCCGAGCTCCAGCACGAGGCGGAGCGCGCGGTCACGCAAGGAGTGGAGCAGCTCGAGAAACGACGCGAGGAGAATCATCCGGAGGGCGATCCGTCCCGGCTCGAGGCGGCGCTCATCGAGCTCGATCCCGACACCGGCTCGATCAAGGCGCTGGTCGGCGGCCGGGATTTCCGGAGCGCCCCGTTCAACCGCGCGACCAAGGCGCGGCGTCAGCCCGGCTCGCTCTTCAAGCCGTTCCTCTACGCGCGAGCGCTGGAAGGGAAGGACGGCTTCGCGCCGACCCTCGCGACGCCGGTCGAGGATCGCGAGATCACCGTGAAGTACGAGCGCCAGGTCTGGAAGCCCGCCAACTACGACGGCAAGTACGAAGGTGTGGTCCCCTTTCACCGCGCGCTGGCGCTGTCGCTCAACACCGCCGCGGTCCGCGTCTGGCAGCAAGTCGGAACCGCGGGGCTGCGCGCTCAGCTCCGCGACGTCGGCTTCGAGGGCAATCTTCCCGCGGTTCCGTCGCTGGCGCTCGGCACCGCGGAGGTGACGCCGCTCGAGGTGGCGCGCGCGTTCGGCGTGCTGGCGACGGGCGGAACGCGCGTCGAGCCGACCACCGTCCGGTCGGTCATCGACGCGACCGGCAAGGTGCTCACGCGGACGCGCTTGAGCTCGACCCACGTGATGGACCCGAAGGTCGCGTATCTCGTGACCTGGGCGCTGGAGGAGGTGCTGCAGACCGGCACCGGGGCGGCGTCGCGCTCGATGGGGCTCGATCGTCCCGCTGCGGGAAAGACCGGAACCACCGACGATTTCCGCGATGCGTGGTTCGCGGGATACCTGCCGGGACGGGTCGTGGTGGTGTGGGTCGGGCGCGACAACAACGAGCCCGTCGGCATGGTGGCCGCTCGCGCCGCGCTGCCGATCTGGGTCGACTACGTGGCCCACACGTCGTGGTGGCCGGCCGAGGAGCTGACGGTTCCGGACGGCATCGTGTTCGCCGACGTCGATCCCGAGAACGGAGACCTCGCCACGGCCGCGTGCCCCAAGACCGAGCACCTACCGTTCATCGAGGGGACCGAGCCCAAGCAAACGTGCCCGCTTCATCCGACGCTGCTCGAACGGGTTCGCGACGAGCCGCAGCCTTCGAGCACGCATCCGCAACGTCCGGCGCCGGCCAGCCCGTCGCGTTCGGCGCCCAAGGAAAAGGACGACAGCGCCTGGGACTGGGTGAAGAGCCTGTTCTGAGACCCCCAAATCCGGCGCGACTCCGCGCCGATCGGAAACACGAGTGGCGGGCTCTCCCCGCTTCGACGGCTCGTCGATTCGCGCACACGTTCTGAGAAGGTGCGGACAAAATCGAATCATTGTTCGAAGTGCTTCATCCAAACCGAGCTCGTGCTGTT
>CAZYWA010000257.1:0-10450 GCA_964650975.1 uncultured bacterium | reverse complement strand
CCCGGGCGGGTTACCCCCGGGGGGGGGGGGGGGGTTTGAAACCCCCCCCGTGTAAACCTCGGGGGGGGGTTTTGTTCGTGGGGGAAACACCCGCTCTAAAAATCCCGCCGCGCCCATACCGCCGCCGATGCACATGCTCACGATGCCGTACCGCGACTGGCGGCGCTTCATCTCGTGGAGCAGTGTGGCGGTGAGCTTGGCACCGGTGCAGCCGAGCGGGTGGCCGAGCGCGATGGCGCCGCCGTTCACGTTCACCTTGGCGGGGTCGATGCCGAGCTTCCGCACCACGTAGACCGCCTGCGACGCGAAGGCCTCGTTGATCTCGAAGAGATCGATGTCCTCGATCTTCATGCCGAGCTTCGCGAGCAGCTTGGGGATCGCGAGCGCCGGGCCGATGCCCATGATGTCGGGGTCGCAACCGGCCACGGCGAAGCCGCGGAACGTGCCGAGCGGATCGAGCCCCAACGCCTTGGCGCGCTTCGAGGAGAGCAGCACCGCGGCCGCCGCGCCGTCGCTGGTCTGCGACGAGTTGCCGGCGGTCACCGAGCCGGTGATTCCGAACGCCGGCTTGAGCTTGGTGAGGCCTTCGAGGCTGGTGTCCGCGCGCACACCCTCGTCCACCTGGAACACCTTGGTGCCGGCGGTCGGGCGGCCGTTGGCGTCGGTGCCGTAGACCTTTGCTTCGAGCGGCACGATCTCGTCCTTGAACTTGCCGCCGGCGATCGCGGCCGCGGCCTTCTGGTGGCTGGTCACCGCGAACTCGTCCTGCTCGCGACGGCTCACCTCGAAACGCTGCGCCACGGCTTCCGCGGTATGGCCCATGCCGATGTAGACGTCGGGATAGCTCTCGACCAGCTTCGGGTTGGGCACGATCTTGTTGCCGCCCATCGGCACCAGGCTCATCGACTCGGTGCCGCCGCCGATCGCCGCGTCGGTGGCGCCGAGCATGATCCGCTCGGCCGCGATCGCGATCGCCTGCAGGCCCGACGAGCAGAACCGGTTCACCGTGAACGCCGGCACCGAGTTGGGCAAGCCCGCGAGCGTGGCAGCGACACGCGCCACGTTCATGCCTTGCTCGCCCTCGGGCATGGCACAGCCGAGCACCACGTCGCCGATCTCCGCCGGATCGACCCCCGGCGCGCGCTCGAGCGCCGCCTTGATCGCCACTCCGCCCATGTCGTCCGGGCGCGTGTATCGCAGGGTTCCGCGCGGCGCCTTGCCGGCCGCGGTGCGCACTGACGAGACGATGACTGCGTCTTCCATGGCGGTCTCCTGGGTCTAGCTTCTGAGTCTTCGATTCTGGGTTCGCGCTACATCATCGCCGGTTCGTCAAGTCAGGCTTGCGACCGTTCACGAGGTTACCCAATCGCGTCTCCGGGCGGCGCGTTGTCGCGCCGGCTCGGGGGTGGGGCCCCGGCGGGATTCACTCCCGACGGGGCGGCGGGCTTGAAAAGCCCCCCGAGGAAACTCAGTTCCTGAGCGGCTTGTTCTTGAGCAGCATGTGCTGGATCCGGTCTTGCGACTTCTGCTCGCCGACGAGGCTCAGGAACGCCTCGCGCTCGATGTCGAGCAGGTACTGCTCGCTCACCTTGGCGCCGCTCGGGACCGGCCCGCCGGTCACCACGTACGCGACCTTCTTGGCGATCAAGAGATCGTGATCGCTCGCGAACCCACCGCGCTTCATGCCTTGCACCGCGGCGATGAGCGCCGCGCACACCGGTTCGCCGCCCACCACCACGTCGTTCCGCGGCTGCGCCGGGACGTAGCCCATGCGCGCCATGTGCAGGACTTCGTCCTTGGCGTCCTGGATCAGGTGATCGCGATTGAGAGAGATGCCGTCGCTCGCGCGCAGGAAGCCCAGACCGCGCGCCTCGACCGCGCTGCTTGACACCTTCGCCAGCGCGATCGCCTCGAACGCGCGCACGATGAAGGCCGCCGGATCGACCGCGATCAAACCGCCTTGCGGCAATCCCTGGGTGGCACGCACCGCCATTTCCTTGCAGCCGCCCGCGCCCGGAATGAGACCGACGCCCACCTCGACCAGACCGCAGTAGAGCTCACCGTGGGCGCGCACCTTCGGGCCGTGCAGCACGATCTCGCAGCCACCGCCGAGCGCCAGCCCCGCTGGTGCCACCACGACGGGCCGTGGCGAGCACTTGAGCTTCATGTTCGCCTGCTGGAACTCGCCCGAGAGCTTCTCGATGTCGGCCCACAGCTGCTGCTGGGCCGCCATGTAGATGAGCATCAGGTTGGCGCCGGCGCTGAACGCGGACGGATCGTGGTTGGCGATCACCAGACCCACGTGGTTCTTGGCGACCTCGTCGATCGAGTCGTTGAGCAGCGTGATCAGGTCGGCGTCGACCGCGTTCATCTTCGAGTGGAACTCGAGGCACAGCACACCGTCGCCGAGATCGACCAGCGAGGCGCTCGAGTTCTCGGACACCGTCTTCTTCCGGTCCTTGAGCGACGGCAGCAGGATGATCTTCGGATGCACGGTCTCGGCGACGTAATCCTTCTTCGCCGGGTCGTACGCGAACCGCACACCGTCGCGGCGCACGTAGAACGTGTCCTTGCCCGACGCGACCATCTCCTCGACCCACGCCGGGACCGTCACGCTCTCGGCCTTCATCTTGTCGATCGACTGCTTGACGCCGATCGCGTCCCACGACTCGAAGGGGCCGAGATCCCAGTTGAAGCCCCAGCGCATCGCGCGGTCGATCTCGCTGATCGAGTCGGCGATCTCGGGCACGCGATTCGCCGAGTAGACCAGCGTGTCGCGCATCAGCGGCCACGCGAACTGACCGGCGCGATCCTCGGCGTAAACCGTGTTCCGGAGCCGATCCCCCGCGTCATCGAGGTTCTTCGCGACCCCCAGCGAGTCGATCCGCACCTTCTGCGCCGGCTTGTACTCACCGCTCGCGGGATCGAGCGTGAGCGTCACGCGCTCGCCGGTCTCGCTCTTCGACTTCTTGTAGAAGCCGACACCGGTCTTGTCGCCGAGCCGCTTGTCGGCGACCATCTTGCGCACGAAGTCGGGCACCAGGAAGGTGTCGCGGGCCTCGTCGTCGGGAACGCTCGCGTGGACGTTGTCGCAGACGTGGACCAGCGTATCGACGCCGGCCATGTCCGCGGTGCGGAACGACGCCGAGCGCGGGTGCGCCATCGGCGGACCGCTGATCGCGTCGACCTCGTCGATCGTGTAGCCGAGCTCCTGCATCAGGTGCATGGTGCGCAGCATTCCGTAGACGCCGATCCGGTTGGCCACGAAATTCGGTGTGTCCTTGCAGCGCACGATCCCCTTGCCGAGCACTCGCTCGCCGAACTCGCTCATGAACGCCAGCACCTGCTTGCTGGTCTTCGGCCCGGGAATGATCTCGAGCAACTTCATGTAACGGACCGGGTTGAAGAAGTGCGTGCCCAGGAAGTACTTCTGGAACTCGGCCGGGCAGTGGGCGCTCATGGCGCCGATCGGAATCCCGCTGGTGTTGGAGCTCACGATCGAGCCAGGCTTCCGGTGCTTGGCGATCCGCTTCATCACCTGCTTCTTGACGTCGAGGTTCTCGACCACCACCTCGACGATCCAGTCGCACTCGCCGATGCGCTCGAAGTCGTCGTCGAAGTTGCCGATCTCGATCAGCGAGGCGAGCGACGGATCGAAGAACGGCGCCGGCTTCGCCTTGACCGCGCTCTCGAGCGCCACCCGCGCGAAGCGGTTCCGCACCGCCTTCGACTCGAGCGTGAGCCCGGCCTTCTCCTCCGCCGGGTCCGCGGCCTTGGGCACGATGTCGAGCAGGATCGACGGGATGCCCGCGTTCGCCAGGTGCGCGGCGATGGCGCTGCCCATGACCCCCGAGCCGAGCACGGCCACCTTGCGAATTTCTCGCTTCATTGAGACTCCTCCAACGTGAGGCGAAGGCGATGCGCTTCTCTGGACTTCGCGGGTTTCTTAGCTGCCCGCAACGCGGAGCGTCAACGCGCTGGTGTCAACGCGGCGACGTGAGCGACGCCGAAGCGAGGGCCGCATGGCGCAGGGCCTCGCGGAGCACGGCGCGGTCTTTCGCGTAGTGGTAGCGGGTTTCGAGATCGTCGTAGCGGTGCTCGGGTGCGCGGGGGCAGACCTCGCGGACCGCGAGCCACGGCGAGACGTCGCGGGCGCGGCGCCCACCGGTCGCCTCGCGGGCACGCTCGAAAGCGGCGACACACGGCCGATCGCAGCCGTCGCAGGGATGCGGCTCGGCCATGGCGGCGCCGGCCGCCGGCGGACCCGCGCTCTCCGCGAACGGAAGATCGAACGCAATCGCCGCGCGCAACCCGATCCACAGGCCGAAGCGCGGGTGAATCGCGAGATGACAGGGCGCGTGATACGCGAGGCCAGCGGTATAAGCCGCCTTCTGGATTGCGACCCAGCGCGTGAGCCGCGAGTGCGCCCAGCGGACCTGATGACGCACCTCGACGGGTACCAGCGCCGAGCGCACCGCGCCTGCGACGTAGCGATCGACCGGGTGGAACGAATCGAGCGCCCGCGGCTCGTGCGCGAGCCAGGCGAGAAACGGCTCCCACATCGCCTTCGAGCTGCCGATCACCACCGCGAGCGTCGAATCGCGCCCGAACGTGGGCAGCCGGTACTTGCGAGGAACCTGCGGGTTGTAGCTCTGGACTCGAAAGGTTCCGGCGAGGTCGAGCCCTCGCGGCGCCAAGCGCCGCGCGATCTCGACGGCGATGCCAGTCACGAGGCGGTCACGACGCGAGCTGCGGAGCGCGGTACGGCACCAGGCGCCCCCGAGCCGCACGTTCCCGCTCGATCGCCACAAGCCGCGAGGCGGAAAGGCCAGGAGAAATAACCACGCCGATCGAGCAACGAAACCTGGATCGACCGGCGTGACATCGGTGCTCCTCAACTCTTCGGCTGACTCTACTCCGCGCTCCAGCCGGTCGCCACCGGGCTCCGCTCCCGACACGTCTCTCGCCGCACCTCACGCCGCCATTCGCTCGGCCATGACGAGCTGCTGGGCCGCGAGTTGCTCGACGATGCTGCCGCGGACCGGCCGGGAGAGGAACACGCGCCGCACCAGGTTCACGGTGAACGGCTCGCGGCGATTCCACGGCAAGAGCGACAGCATCCGGGCGAGCGGGCAGTAGCCGAACACCACCGTCGCCGAGGTTCCGGCCAGTTGGACCCAGTGAACGAACGCGAGCGGCGGCCAGTTCCCCGCGACCAGCAAGTCCAGGTATGCGGCCCGAACCTGCACCGGGAACGAGGTCGGGCTGCCCGTCCGGATCGCGAAGTGCACCACCTGCACGGCGCAAAGCGCCGTCGCGAGATCGATTCCGGACGGCCAGCCGGCGAGACCGCCGGCGAGCAGCACGAGCGTCGCGAGCCAGTACCACCAACCGATGTTTCGTATCTCGAACATGATCGATCCTCCTGCGTCCCTCGGTGGGACGCGCGTCAGCTTTCGCTCGATCGTTTCCGGGCGAAGAAATTGACCGCCTGGATTCGCAAGTCCTGGGAGACCTTCGCCTCGGCGCTGGTACCGCGGAACGAGTCGAAACGCTGCGTGACTCGACCACCCTCGAGCCCCATCGAAGCCGCGATCGTGGGCAGCTCGCTCTCGGGAAGAGCCCCGGCGATGCACGCCGCCCACAGGTCGACGTCGTCTCGCGCGGCGCTCGTGAGCTCGCGCGCCACCACCACGTCGGCCAGGTAGAGCCGCCCGCCGGGCTTGAGCACGCGCGCGATCTCGGCGAACACCCGGCGCTTGTCGGGAGCCAGGTTCACGACACCGTTCGAAAGCACCACGTCGACCGACTGGTCGTCGATCGGCAGGCTTTCGTAAAAGCCGCCCTGGAGCTCCACGCGGTCGGCGAGCCCCGCCTCCTCGGCGGCGGCCTCGGCGTGCTCGCGCATCGCGGGCGTCATGTCGACGCCGATGGCGAGCCCGCCGGGGCCGACGCGGCGCGCAGCCAGCAGCAGGTCCATGCCCGCGCCGCAGGCATGATCGAGCACCGTCTCGCCGGCGCGGATCGGGCCGATCGCGAGCGGATTGCCGACACCGGCGAAGCGCATGGTCGAGCAGAGCGGCAACGAATCGACCTCCGTCGCGTCGTAGCCGAGCAGCTCCACCGCGTAGAACGGACCGCGATGGAAGTGGAAATCGCCCTCCGGCTCGCGCGCCACGCGGTCGTACGTGGCGAGCACTTGCTGGCGAAGACGCGTGACGTCGAAGCCCGTGGGACAGGTGGCGGCCATGGTCGGTTCCTCCGGTGTATGGGTGCGTGTTGGTGCGGGTTCATCCGCGTTTCTGGGCCTCAGCCGGCCATCGCCGCGGTGGCCGCCGGCACGGCGGCCGCGCGGCCGCGCCGGGGAATGAACTTCGGCACCCGCGACCGGTAGTCGACGTACGCCTCGCCGTGGACGGTGGTGAGATCGCGCTCCTCGAAGAACACCGCGATCACGATGTACGCGGTGCTCGCGGCGGCGAAGAGCAGATGCGCCGCGGTCATCGAAGGCGTCGCCCAGAAGGCCAGGAACCATCCGAGGTAGAGCGGATGGCGCACCAGCTTGTAGGGACCGGGGGTCGTGAAGGCGAGCGGCCGGTACTCGCGCCCGCGCAGATAGGTCCACACCTGGCGCAGCCCGAAGAGATCGAAGTGGTTGATGAGGAACGTGACCACCAGCACCGTCGCGAAGCCCGCGGCGAAGAGCGCCTGCATCAACGCGCGCGCGGCGGCGCTCTCGAGGTTCCACACCACTCCTCCGAGTGGCCGCCAGAACGCGAACAGCGCGATCAGCGCCACGCTCGAGAAGAGCACGTAGGTGCTGCGCTCCGCCGGCTCCGGCACGATCCGGGTCCACGCCTTCTTGAACGCGGGGCGCGCCATCACGCTGTGCTGCATCGCGAACACCCCGAGCAGCAGCAGGTCGACGGCGATCGCCGCACCCGTCGAGCCGTCGCGTGGCGAGTCGATCGACTTCGGCACGCCGAGGTTCCCGAGGAACCCGACCGCATAGAGGAACGTCACGAAAAACACGGCGTAGGACGCGACGCCGTACGCGAACACCGCCCAGCGCTTCATTTCACGACTCCCTGTGGTTTGGGTTTGGACGACACGACGACACACGCACGCCCTAGAGCGAGCGCCGTGCCATCTCGGCGAGCGGTCGAAACACCCATGCCTTCGGGCACTAACGCCCGAAGGCCGCGAATCGGGGAGTCGCGAGGTCTCGCGAGTGACGAGATCTCGCGAGCGCCGCTCGCGAGAACTCGCGAGAGGACGCGCCGGTCAACGAGGGCGCTGGATGTCGAGCGCCTTCATCCGCGAGCTGAGCGTCGAGGGCTTGGTGCCGAGCAGGGCCGCGGCGCCGTTCTCGCCGGCGACGCGCCAGCCGGCGGTCTCGAGCGCGCGCACGATGTTCTCGCGCTCGAGCGCATCGAGGTCGTGAACGGTGCGGATCGGCGGCGCGCAGCCGTCGCCCGGAGAAGGCGGCGCGAGGGGCGCCGGCAGATCGGTGATCTCCGGCAACGACCGCGCCAGGTCCACGCGCCCATCCCGCGCCAGGATCACGCCGCGCTCGATCACGTTCATGAGCTCGCGCACGTTGCCGGGCCACGGATACGCACGCAACCGTTCGAAGCACCGGGGTGTGAGCGGTGCCACGCTCCGCCCGAGACGGTGCGCGAAGCGCTGCAGGAAGGTGGACGCGAGCAGCTCGATGTCGTCGGGCCGCTCACGGAGCGACGGAACCGAGAGTGGGAAGACCGCGAGCCGGTAGTAGAGATCCTCGCGAAAGCGGCCCTCGCGCGCGGCCCGCGCCAGATCGCGGTTGGTGGCGGCGATCACTCGCACGTCGACGCGCCGGGTCTCGGCGCTGCCCACCGGCTCGAACTCGCCTTCCTGCAGCACCCGCAAGAGCTTCGCCTGCAGCTCGAGAGGCAGCTCGCCGATCTCGTCGAGGAAGATCGTGCCGCGATCGGCGAGCGCGAAGCGGCCGTCGCGCTTCGACGTGGCGCCAGTGAAGGCGCCCCGCGCGTGACCGAAGAACTCGCTCTCGATCAGCGTCGCCGGGATCGCGGCGCAGTTCACCTTGATGAGCGGTCGCTCGCGTCTGGGGCTCCCCGCGTGGATGGCGCGCGCGATCAGCTCCTTCCCGGTGCCGGTCTCGCCCAGGATCAGCACCGAGGTGTCGGTGGGAGCCACCTGATCGATCTCGTGGAGCAGCGCCTGGAAGGGCGCGCTGCGGCCCAGGAGCTCGCCCCAGTTGTGGTGCGCGCGGATCTCCTCGCGCAGGTACTCGGTCTGATCGGTGAGCGCGCGGATCTTGCGCTCCGCCTCGAGCCGGTCCTCGACGTTCCGGAGGATCAGCGTGAAGCTGGGCTTGCCGTCGACGTGGTAGCGCGAGAGCGTCGCCTCGGCGGTGAAAGCCGAGCCGTCGCGGCGCCGCGCCTCGAAACCGCCCGGAATCCACATCGACTGGTTTCCCTCGGGGCGCGCTTCGACCTCGGCTAGCAGCTTCTCGACGTGCGCCGCTTGCCGGGAATCGCGCAGCAGCTCGGCGAAGCGGCTGCCCACCGCTTCCCTCGCCGTGCATCCGAACACCTTCTCCGCCGCGGGATTGAAACGGGTGACGGTCTGCTGGCCGTCGATCTCGACGATCGCATCCATGGCCGCGTCGACCAGGCTGCGCAGCCGCTCTTCCCGGTCGCGCAGCTCGCGCTCGGCGCGCACCCGGCGCAGCTCGGCCGAGGCGCGCGACGCGAAGATCCGGAACAGCGCCATCGCCCGCTGGTCCTCGGGCATCGGCACGCGGTCCATTACCGCGAGGTTGCCGATGATCTGCCCATCGACGTCGCAGAGCGGCACGCCCAGGTAGCTCACGACGCCCTGGAGCTTCACCGGCGTCACGTCCGGGTAGAGCGAGGCGAGCTTGTCGGGATAGTGGACCAGCCGCACTTCCTGGATCACGGCCTCGCAAGGCGTGCCGTGCACCGGATGCTCCCACCCGCTCGACACCTCACCCTGCTGCCAGTAAGCGAGCGCGTGCAGCACGTCCCGCTCAGGGAGGTACTCGGTCACCCACGCGGAGTGAGTGCCGAGCGTCCGACCCAGCGTCTCGACGAGCCCGGCGAAGAACCGCTCGCCGGTCTCCTCGGCCGTCCCCTCGACGATGGAGCGGAGCGCCGTCTCGCCGTCGATCCGCGAGGAGTCGGAAGGGGGCGTGGACGCGGGCGGAGGCGGATCGGTGAACGACTCGGCCATCGTGCTGGCTCGCGAACTTCCCGGGGACGCCGCCAGTATCGGCTCGCGAGCCGGCATCCACAAACCGTTCTCCGCGCACCCGGCACGCCCGCAAGGCGGGTCCGGCAACTCCGGCTCACCCCAGGATCGCCCGGGTGCCGAGACCGGCGGCGATGCCGATCACGGCACCGGCCGCGACGTCGAGCGGGTAGTGAGCGCCGAGGTAGATCCGCGACACCGCGATGCCGGTGGCGATCACGCCGGCCACCGCGGCCAATGCCGGCGAGATCGCAGCCATCGCGACGGCCACCGCCACGGCCGCGGCGGTGTGCCCCGATGGAAACGAGAACGCGTCCGGGTTCTCCACCAGCGGCGCCAGCTCGGCCACCGACTCGCTCGGCCGCGCGCGCTTGCACGAGCGCTTGAGGAGCTGCGCGACGGCGGTGGCGCCGATCGCCGAGACCGCCAGGTAGCTGCCGGCGCGGACACCGTCCGGGCCGCACGCGAGCAACAAGAGTCCCGACTTGACCCAGCTCGACACGTCGCCGAGCCGGGTGAACGCACGCATCGCGGAGGTGAGCGCCGGGCGATGCCAGCGCCCGACACCGCGCAGCAGCGCCTCGTCCCACACCAGCACGCTGCGAAACGAGGCAGAAGCGAAGGTCGATGCCATGACCGCCATGGCCGTCAGTCTCGCGAACCGCCGTGGCGGTTACATGGCGGTACCGTGACCGCGGCGAGACCGGCGAAGCGGTTTCGGGTCGGCGCGCGGTGCGGTGAGCCCGCTCAGCGAGCGCCCTTGGGCCGGCCCCGAGTGACCAAGACCTTCAGATCCTCGATCTCGATCGGCTTCGCCAGGTGGGCGTCGAAGCCGTGGCCGAGCGACCGCGCTCGATCCTCGTCGTCGGAGTAGCCCGAGAAAGCCACGAGAAACGTGTCCCGCAGCTCCTCGTCCTCGCGCAGCGCGCGCGCCACGCCGTAGCCGTCCAATCCCGGCAGGCTGATATTCAATCGTGCCTGCAAGCCATATCCTCCGTCGATCATTCCAAGATCGACTTCAGCATCGATAGCAAGATCAGGCGGAAGTGTGACGTTCACGTTTCTGGCGGCGAGGCCCAACGCACCTTCGAAACAAGCTGACCAACCCGCGGCAAACAGTTGCTCGGGATTGGTGCCGATATCGCCGGTCCCGCCCATCTCACGCGGAACGGTC
>CAZYWA010000256.1:0-10465 GCA_964650975.1 uncultured bacterium | reverse complement strand
TCGCGCTCTTCAAGCTGCCTTCCGGGGCCGCTTTATCCTGGGCCGGCGCTGCCGCAGAAGTCGGCGGTGACGTCGAGCGCGTCGTCCATGACCAGGTCGCAGGAGGGTCCCTCGCACGATCCGGTGAAGCCGACGAAGGTGGTCTGGGCATCCGGCGCGGACGTGAGCGAGACCGGCGATCCGAGCGGGAAGTTGGCCGAGCAGGTGGTCGGCCCTGGATCCGTGAACGCGCACGAGAGGCCCTCGGGGGCGGAGGTCACGGTGCCCTGCGGGCTCGGGCCGCACGCGGGATCCGCGACCATGTGCACGACGAGCGGCGCGCCGGCGCCGAAGGTTGCGGTGACGTGGCGATCGGCCGACATCGTCACGGTGCAGGTGCGTCCGGTGCAGTCGCCCGCGTAATCCTCGAGCGCCGTGGCGGGGCCGACCGTCGAGGTGAGCGACACCGTCGTCCCCGGCGGGAACGACGCGGTGCACGTGTGCACGCTGCCCGAGCTCGGGCACAGGAACGGCCCGACCGAGGTACCCACCGTGGCGAAGATCGCGCTCGCGTCCGCCGGATCGGCCGCGACGTCGATGGTGAGCCGCTTGACCGGCGGCACGGTGTACGGGGTGAAGACGGTCTTGAACGCGAGATCCGCGGTCGAGGTCGGCGCCTCGATCGGGAGCGAGTTCTGGAGCAGCTGGCCGCCCGGATACCGGTCGGGCGCCGCGACACCGCCGAGGATCGCGAAGTTGCCCGCCGACTGGGAGTTCGGCGGAACCAGGACGGTGAACCCGGCCGTATCGCCGGCGCTCACCGGAATGCTGGGCGTGATGACGAAGTAGCCGGGCCCGCCGACGCTCGATGAGAGAGACGGGGGAGCGGTCGTGCCGGGAGCGCACGTGGGCAGCTGTGGAACGGAGACCGGCGCCTGCTGGCCCCCGACGTCCACGACCAGCGCGAGAGGCTGCGAGGTGTTGGCGCACATCGAGACCTCGATGCCGGAGAGGAGCCCCGATTGACCCACGGTCCAGGTTTGACCGGTGGTGAGCGTGGTGTCCGACGACTGCATGACTTCGTAGGAGGTCTCCGAGCGGAGCTGCGTCTGATCGACGGTCTGGCAGCCGGCCGCGAGCCCCATGGCTACCACCAGGCGCGCGGCCATCCGATGATTTTTTTGTTGCGCGATCATCTCGTCTCCCCTAGGGGACAGCACCGGCGGCTCGGATCGGCCAATCCAGGTCTGTCCACGCTGAGACTTGCGAAAAAATGTGTTGGAGCGAGCGGGTCCGTCCTCGCCTCCTGGTCCTGTATCGTGGCGAAAGAAATATCTCGGAGAATACCACAGTTTCCCGATCCTCAGCCTGCCGGAGGTCGAGCGAGTGCCGTTCCGCACCGGGAAAGCGCAGCGATCGATCTCCTCGAAGCTCGGTTTCGCCCCGAACCGATCCGTCGACGACTTGCGTGCTACGCTCGGCTTCGCCATGCAGCGGGTCGGGAGCGCGTCGTCATCGTCGTCGCGACCCGCGCGCGCGTGGCCTTCCGGTTCCTCGGTTCTGCGATCTCGTGCCGACGCTCGCTTCTGATCGAACCAGCGGGCGCCCAGGTGGGCTGAGCGGGTCGAGCGCCGGGCGCCGGCCCGACGGGCTCAGGCTCCGTCCCTGGCAGCGTCTGGCGCTCGAGCAGTTCGAAGCGAGCGGGGCGGCGGACTTTCTGGCCGTCGCGACACCGGGTGCCGGCAAGACCACGTTCGCGCTGACCGCCGCGCGCCGTGCGCTGGTGGCGCGCGCGATCCGGCGCGTGGTGATCGTGGTTCCGACGCAGCACCTGAAGCAGCAGTGGGCGCACGCCGCCGACGGCCTCGACATCCATCTCGACCCCGAGTGGACCGTCGCCTATGGCGGGCTGCCGTCGGACGTGCACGGAGTGGTGGTCACGTATCCGCAGGTCGCGGGTTCGCCCGAGGTGTTTCGTCAGCTGGTTCGAAGCGCGTTCGTGGTGCTCGACGAGGTGCACCACGCCGGCGAGAGCCGCTCGTGGGGCGACGGCGTCCGGCACGCGTTCGAGCCCGCGTGGCGGCGTCTCTGCCTCTCGGGAACGCCCTTTCGATCGGATCAGATCACGATTCCCTTCATCCGTTACCACGGCGAGGTCGCGCAGCCGGATTTCGAATACGGCTACGGCGACGCGCTCCGCGACGGGCAGGTGGTGCGGCCGGTCTATTTCCCACGTATCAACGGACGTATGGAATGGGTGGCGCCCGACGGCGTCACCCACGATGCGACCTTCAGCGACAGCCTGACGCGCGATCTCGCGAGTCAGCGTCTGCGCACCGCGCTCGACACCTCGGGCGATTGGTTGCCCACGGTGCTCGCGCAGGCGCACGCGCAGCTCGTGCACCTGCGCGCTCGCGACCCGAGCGCTGGCGGGCTGGTGATCGCGATCGACCAGGATCACGCCAAGGGGATCGCCGCGATCCTGCGCGAGCGCCTGCGAGTGGCGCCGGTGGTCGCCACCTCGGACGATCCCGCGGCGTCGCAGAAGATCAGCCGCTTCGCCGAGGGATCGGCGCCGTGGATCGTCGCGGTGCGCATGGTGTCGGAAGGCGTCGACATCCCGCGGCTGCGGGTGGGCGTCTACGCCACCAACACCGTGACCGAGCTCTTCTTCCGGCAGGCGGTGGGGCGGCTGGTGCGCTGGAACGCGCGACTTCGCCAGCAAGCGGCCTACATGTTCATCCCCGACGACGTGCGGCTTCGCACCTTCGGCTCGGCGATCGCGGAACAGCGCCGTCACAACCTGAGCCGCGACCGCCGGCGCGACGTGAACGGCGATTGGCTCGACCCTCTCGACCCGAGAGGCCAGCGCGATGCCGATCCACCCGAGCAGCTCTCGCTCTTCGCCGCGATCTCCGCGGTGCCGCTCGACGAGGACGGACGGCCGCTCGACGCGGTCCGCGTCTATGGCGCCGAGCACGAAGTCGATGCGAGCGCGGACGCGGGTGAGCCCGCGCGCACCGAGGGCGGGGCCGACGAGATCCCCGATCTCGTCGGTGCCCCGCGGGGCGGCGGCTCGCCCGAGCGTCTGCACCCGATCGGGCTGATCGTGCACCGCTCGACACCCGTCGTGCCCGTTCCCGAGGCCGATCCGCATCCACCGGACGTACCGCCCGCGCCCGCTGCGCCGGCGCGGGGAGGCTTGGCGCGGCGCCGCGCGCTGCGCGAAGCCAACAGCGAAGCGGTGCGCGCGCTGGTGCACGTGCTCGGCAAGACGCACGCCGAGCTCAACGCCGAGCTCAACGCGGAAGTCGGCATCCGGCGCATCAGCGTCGGAACCGTGAAGCAGCTCGAGCAGCGCCTGACCCTGGCGCGCACCATGCTGCGCCGCCGTTAGCCGGCGGACGGCGCGACCCCGCCTTCACGACCCTTCGTCGCTCACCGGCGTCACGCCCAGATCGTGAAGCGCTTCGCGGGCGCGCCAGCGTGTCTCGGAGTCGAGGTCGGTGCTGGCCATGACCTCGAGCAGTGGCCTCACTCGCGGGTCGCCGGGAGCGGAGCGCGCGAGAATGCTCGAGGCCCAGCCGCGAACGTCCGCCTGGTCGCTCTTGAGCAGCAGCAGGAGTTGCGGGAGGAAGCTCGAGGCGAGCGGGTTCGCCTTGAAGAGCGCCCAGGCCGCGGCGTTCCGGGTCATGGCGCTCGGATCGCTCTCGAGCGTGGCGAGCAAAGGTCCGATGGCCGGCGCGAGAGAGCCGCGCTCGAGGTTCGCGAGGTGGTGCGCGGCCACGTAGCGGCGGCCGGGATCGTCCGCGACCAGTTCGCGAATCAGCTCGGCGACGGTCAGGGGTGGGGCGCCGGAGTCTGACACCATACGGTAGCCATGGCACCGGACGGTAACACGAGTTTCGTCGAGGCGCCGCCTGCTCTTCGTGTTTCGCCCAACGCGATGCGGCCGATCGCCAATTCCCTCCCCGCGAGATCGTCGCGGACCCCGTGCTAGCGTTCCGCGAATCGCGTTCGGAGACGCGCCCGCGCGAGGCGCGTCTCTCGGGGGGGATTCATGAAAGGGCGAATCTCGGCGGCGCTTCTGGCCGTTCTCGCGTGCTCTGTACCCGCGTGGTCCGCCACGTTCACGGTCAACACGACCGCAGACTCGCTCGACGGTTTCTGCACCATCCTGATCTGCTCGCTCCGCGATGCGGTCGTGGCCGCGAACGCCAATCCGGGCACGGACACGATCACGCTGCCTCCGGGCACCTACCAGCTGACGCGCAGCTTCGCCCTCACGTGCCCGCCCTTGACCGCGTGTCCGTGGGACGACACCACCGCGAAGGACGGCGACCTCGACATCACCGGCAGTCTGGTGATCCACGGCGCGGGCGCACGCAACACGATCATCCGGCAGACCTTCCAGGACCGCGTCTTCGACGTTCTCTCGGGCAGCGTCGAGATCGACGACGTGACCATCACGGGCGGCGACGAAGGCGGCTACCCGCGAGGCAGCGCTCCGCTGATCTCCGTCGATCCGGGTCTCGGTGGCGGCGTTCACGTCGCCGCGGGAGCGTCGCTCCTGCTCCAGCGCTCGGCGGTCATCGGCAACAACACCCGGGCGGGCGGGGCCGCCCCCCTGGCGCTGGGCTCGGCCGGAGGCGGCATCGCCGCCGAGGGAACGCTCGATCTCGAGCAGTCGTTGGTGGCGGACAACGTGGTGGTCAACGCGTTCAGCGCCGCGCTCTTCGTCGGTTACAGCGCCGGCGCGGGCGTCGCCATGACCGCCGCCGGGACGATCCGGAACAGCACGG
This sequence comes from uncultured bacterium, assembly GCA_964650975.1. GTDB lineage: Bacteria > JADJOY01 > JADJOY01 > JADJOY01 > JADJOY01 > CAZYWA01. The sequence continues at coordinate 5,684 of CAZYWA010000256.1, read as the reverse complement.
TCGCCGACAACACGGCGATCGGCCAGGGTACGTCGGACACCACGTCGAATCAGGTCTTCATGCGGAGCGCGACGCTTACGCTGCAGGACGCCACGGTGTCTGCGGTGGCGGGCGGTGTCGACCTCGAGACCAAGGTCTCGGACGGCAACGGCGGGTTCGTCGTCGACCCCGGGACGCACGTCAACGCCGGCAACAGCATCCTCGCTCGCTCGGGCTGCTCCACCTTTGCGGCCGGTCAGTCGACGTCGAACGGCCACAACCTCGATCAAGACGGCTCCTGCCATTTCCTGGGAGCGGCCGACCTCACGGGCGACCCGAAGCTCGACGCGCTCGCCAACAACGGCGGCGGCACCGACTCGATGAAGCTCGGCGCCGGCAGCCCGGCGATCGACTCGGGGGATCCCGCCGATCCACGCACGCTCGATCAGACCGGCTCGGCCGTACCCCAGGACGGTGACGGCAACGGGACTCTGGTGGCGGATCGCGGTGCCTTCGAGGGACGCACCGCGAAGGTCTTCACCGTCACCAAGACCGCCGACACCGCCGACGGCGTCTGCGACGCCGACTGCTCGCTGCGCGAGGCGGTGATCGCGGCCAACGCGTCGCCGGGCGCAGACAAGATCGTGGTTCCCGCCGGCACCTACACGCTCACGCGCGCTTTCTCGCTCACGTGCCCGAGTGGCACTCCGCCCGAGAATTGCCCGTGGAACGACACCACCAGCATCGACGGCGACCTCGACGTGACCGACGACGTGACCATCCAGGGCGCCAGCGCGCGCACCACGATCGTGCAGCAGACCTTCCGCGACCGGGTGTTCGAGATCCTGGCCGGCAACGTGACGATCCAGAGCCTCACCATCACCGGCGGCAACCAGGGCGCCTATCCGGTGCTCACCGGGTCCGCGTCGCAGACCACCGTGGGCGCGGGCGGAGGCGTGCGCGTGGCGCCCGCGGCGAACCTCACGCTACGTCGTGTCGCCGTTACCGGCAACGCCACGCATCTCGGCGCGACCTGCTTCCTGAGCTCGTGCAACTCGACCGGTCCGTCGGGCGGCGGCGTCGACGCCGAGGGCCCGACGCTCATCGACCAGTCGCTGATCGCCAACAACTCGGTCGACAACGCCGCGGGCACCAGCGGCGTCGCGAGCCCGGGCCGGGGAGCGGGCATCGCGGCGACCGCGGCGACCACGGTGCGAAACAGCACCGTGACCGGCAACGTCGCGACCGTCACGCCGCCCGTGACCAACCAGACGACGAACCAGCTCTTCGCCTTCGGCGCGCCGCTCACCGTCGAGGCCGCGACCGTGACGCCAACATCGGGCGTCGACGTGGAGACCGGAATCCCGAATTCGCTCGGTGGCATGACCACCGATCCCAACACCCAGGTCACGTTCCGGAACGCGATCGCCAAGGGCTTGGCGTGCTCGGCCTCGGCGGCGGGGCAGACCGTGGAGCTGGGCTTCTCGATCCTGGGATCGAGCTGCGGCGTGGCAGGCCCGTCGGACCAGATCGCGGACGCGCTGCTCGGCGCGCTGGCGAACAACGGCGGGGAGACGGACTCGATGAAGCCGGGCACCGGGAGTCCCGCGATCGATTCCGGCGACACTACGCTGGCGCTGACGGTCGATCAGACCGGTGCCGCCCGTCCTCAGGATGGCGACAACAACGGCACCAAGATCGTCGACCGCGGGGCGGTCGAGGTGCTCCCGGTGTCGGCGTGCGGCGCGGTCGCGCCCGCTACGGCGGCGTCGGACTTGGCGCTCTACGGAGTGATCGTCGCCGGTCTCCGGCTGAGCACGCGGAAGCGCCGTCGGAATCGCGCGCCGTGACCGGCTGATGATCGTGTTCGGCGCATCGAGCGTCGATTAGCTCCCTCGGCCGGCGCGGCTCGGTCGCGGGTTGTCGCACCTCGCTCGGCTGCGACGTTTCGATTCGGCCCGCGGGCGGGTCGCACGAGCGGTGCGTGCACATGGTCCGGGGCACTCGCGGGTTTCCCTTTCTTATGTAGACAATACTCGCTTCGCGGAGCGCAGCGGCCGGCTGGCGCACGCCTGGAAAAAGGTCGAATCCACGCGAAAACGCACCGAGTCCTCGACGGCACGAGCCTTGCGTGGACCGGTGCCAGGCCGCGCGCTTCGGCGAGGCACTTGGGGACCACGATGCGACAGACCAACGGTGGATCGCTCTGGGGGCTCGCGATCGGCGAGGGAGCGTCGGACCTGCACGCCGCTCCGGGGCATCGGCCGATGCTGCGCATCGATGGACTGCTGCAGGCTCTTTCCGGCGACCCGCTCACGGATCGAGAGGTCGTGGCGTTGCTCGGCGATTGCCTGACCGAGGAGCAGCGCGGCGAGCTGGAAGAGCGCGGCACGCTCGAATGCGCCTACCAGACGGAGTCGGGCGAGCGATTCCGGATCAGCGCGCAGATCGTCGAGGGCAAGCACGTGATGTCGGCGCGGCTGATTCCCAGCTCGGTCCCCACGCTCGAATCCGTGCGCATGCCCGACGTGGTGGTCCATCTGTGCCGCAAGCGCCACGGGCTGGTGATCTTCACCGGTCCCTCCGGCTGCGGGAAATCGACGTCGATGGCCGCGATCCTGGCCGCGGTCATGAGCGAGATCCCGCTCCACGTGGTCACGCTCGAGGATCCGGTCGAGTTCCGGTTCGAATCTGGCGGCTCCCTGGTGAGCCAGCGCGAGCTAGGCGCCGATTTCCACTCGTTCTCGGCCGAGCTCGGCCGGTTGCTGCGGCAGGACGCGGACATCGTGATGGTGGGCGAGATGCGCGACCTCGAGAGCATGCGGAACGCCATCACGCTCGCCGAGACTGGACATCTGGTCATGACGACGCTGCACACCGCCGACGCGGTTCAGACGATCCACCGGATCGTCGCGAACTTCCCGGCCCACGAGCAGAACCTGGTGCGGAACCGGCTCGCGTCGACGCTCACCGCGATCGTCGCGCAGCAGCTCTTGCCCAAGGTCGGCGGCGGACGGGTGGCGAACCGCGAGATCCTGGTCCGCACCAACGCGGTCTCGAACCTGATCCGCGAGGACCGCATGCTCGAGCTTCGCAACGTCCTGGAGACGAATGCCGAGGTGGGCATGACGACGTTCGCGCGCGACCTCCAGCGGCTGGTCGGCGAAGGACTGGTCGAGCCGAGGTTACTTCCGGTCTGAGCCGGGCCTGCCCGGGCTCGGCTCACGAGGCGCCGGCCGCGCCGAACCAGTGGATGCCGATGTAGACGCTCAGGATCAGCTCGATTCCCGCGGCGGCGAGAAACAGCCAGCGGGTGGGTCGAGTCGGTGCGAGCAAGCTCACGAGCAGGAAGCCGCCCGCCACCAGCGGCGCGGCCAGGATCCGGAATGGGGCCAGCTCGTGCAGCCAGTCTTGCGGCGAGAGCGAAGCACCTGGCGGGGGGGCCGACACGTACGAGTAGAGCGCCGCGACCCCGGACGCCGAGACCACGACGGTCGCCGCGCCGAGCAGCCGCCAGACGCCTGGCCGGGAGCGCAGAAAATAGAGGCCGGCGGCGGTGGGAATCAGCGCCGCCACGCCGAATACAGCGACGAACAGCAGCACGTCGCCGAACGCGTACATGCCCGACGAGGCCGCGGGGTCCACCTCGCTGGTGAGAGCGACGTGGGTCGCCGTGACCCCGGAGGCGAGCAGGAACGCCGCCACGTACCCGCCGCCGACCAGCGCCACTCGTGTTGCCGGTTTCATCCTCGCTCCATCGTGCTCATGGCTCGCGCGCGTGACGCCCTCACCCTGGACAACGTGAGCGGCGTCGAAGAGCTTGGGTGATTCGAGGCGGAGCAGGGGGACACCGCATGACGATCCGACAGGTGAAACGGCTGGTCAAATCGAAACCCACGATGGAGGGAGCCGGCGTGCGGCTCCGGCGCGGCTTCGGGTTCGGAGAGACCGCGGAGACCGATCCGTTCCTGCTGTTCGACGATTTCCGGAACGATCGCCCGGCCGATTACGTCGCCGGCTTTCCGTGGCACCCGCACCGAGGCATCGAGACCATCACCTACATGCTCGCTGGAACCGTCGAGCACGGTGACAGCATGGGCCACCGCGGGGTCATCGGCGCCGGCGACGTCCAGTGGATGACGGCGGGAAGCGGCATCATTCACCAGGAGATGCCGCACGGCGACTCCGACGGTCGCATGCACGGCTTTCAGCTGTGGGCAAACCTGCCGGCGTCGCTCAAAATGACCACGCCGCATTACCAGGAGATCCACGCCGCAGAGATTCCGGTGGTGAGCGACGGCGGCGGCACGGTGCGCGTGGTGTGCGGCTCCTTCCAGGGAACGAAGGGACCGGTCGAGGGTGTGGCGGCGAGCCCGAGCTATCTCGACGTATCGGTTCTCGCCGGCGAGCGCCTCGCGATCCCGGTCGAGAAGGGCCGCAGCGTCTTCGCGTACGTGTTCGAGGGCAGCGGTACCTTTTGCAATGCCACCGAGCCGCTCACGGTTCCCACCGACGCCGTCGAGTGGAGCTCGGCCGCGCCGCCCTCCAAGGTCGAGGACCGCTGGCTGGTGCTCTTCGGCGACGGCGACGAAGTGACGGTGCACGCCGGCGAGGCCGGCATCCGGTTCTTGCTCGTCTCCGGCAAGCCGCTCGGCGAGCCGGTCGCGTGGTACGGACCGATCGTGATGAACACCCAGGCCGAGCTGCGGCTTGCGTTTGAAGAGCTCGATCGAGGCACGTTCCTCAAGCATTCGCGCTGAGCCGCGCGGAGGAGAGACCGACATGACGGACGCCGAAAGAAACGATGACAAGCCCAAGCCCGATCTGAAGCAGGGAATCGCCCTCAGCGACCTGACGGACGGCCACCCGCTCGCGGGCACCGTGGACGGCGAGGATGCAATTCTGGTGCAGAGCGGCGGCGAGCTGTTCGCGATCGGCGCCCAGTGCAGCCATTACCACGCACCGCTCGCCGACGGGCTGGTGGTGGGCGATTCGGTGCGCTGCCCGTGGCACCACGCGTGCTTCAGCCTGCGCACGGGCGAGGCCGCGCGCCCGCCCGCGCTCGATTCGCTCCCGTGCTGGCGAGTCGAGCGGGCCGGCGACAAGGCGTACGTGCGCGAGAAGCTCACGCCCCCGGCGGCGGCGAAACCAGGGGACACGCCGAGCTCGGTGGTGATCGTGGGTGGCGGTGCTGCGGGGCTTGCGTGCGCCGACATGCTGCGCCGGCTCGGCTACGAGGGCCCGGTCACGATCCTGAGCGCCGACGACTCGCCACCGGTCGACCGTCCCAATCTCTCCAAGGACTACCTCGCGGGCACCGCTCCGGCGGACTGGATTCCGCTGCGTCCCGCCGAGTTCTACGCCGAGCGGCGGATCGAGCTGGTGCTGAACGCGCGCGTCGAGTCGCTCGACGTCGAAGGACGGCGCGTGGTGATGCAGGGCGGCGAGTCCCGCGGCTACGGCGCGCTGGTGCTCGCGACCGGCGCCGATCCGGTGAAGCTCGAGATCCCGGGAGCTTCTCCGGAATCCATCCACTATCTACGTACTTTCTCCGACAGCCAGGCAATCGTGGCGCGTGCCGCGGCGGCGAAGCGGGTGGTCGTGGTGGGGGCGAGCTTCATCGGACTCGAGGTCGCCGCCTCGCTGCGAGCGCGCGGCATCGAGGTGCACGTGGTCGCGCCCGAGACGCATCCGCTGGAGCGCAT
>CAZYWA010000255.1:0-10470 GCA_964650975.1 uncultured bacterium | reverse complement strand
GCTGAAATACTTCTCGGCCACGGTGCCGCGATCGAAGTCGAGCTGCTCGTAGACCTGGCCGCACCACTCGGTGTTGGTGAACGCCACCTTCACCGGCGTGAAGTCGCGGGCGCTGGTGAAGAGCGAGACCATCGCGTGGTAGTCGTAGATGCCTGTCTGGAAGCGGCGCACGAAGTTGAGCTTGAGCACGTCGAGCACGTCGCTCGGCTCCGCCTTGGAGGCATCGTCGAGCTTCACGTGCTTCGAGCGGCTCATCGGCTCGGTCACGTAGATGAGCACGGCGTTTCCCTTGCGAGGATGCCCGTAGCGGTCGACGGTGAGCTGGTAGCCGTCGAGCTCGGCCTTGCTGTCGCGCCAGTGACTCTCGAAAGCGGCGTCCGCGGCGCCCGCGGCTTGCGGCGCTTCGCCCGCGGCTCGAGAAGCGCTGCCCGCCAAGCCGGCCGCGGCCAGTGCCAGCAACCACCAAGGCTGGATGCCGGTCAGCCGAAACCGGTCAGGCCATCGACCCATCGTCGGAAGCCCCCGCGGCGCGCGCGCCGTGCGCGAGCACGGGTTCCGCCGCCACCGTGTCCAGTGCCGAGTGCTGCGGCGCTCCGATCACTCGATCGCGGCCCAGGCGCTTGGCGTGCAGCAGCGCCTGATCGGCCCGGCGCAGCGCCGATTCGAAGGGCTCGCTTTCCGCGATCAGCTCGGCGCAGCCGATGCTCACGCTGAACTTGACCGGTCGCCCGTCCACGACGAGGCCGGCGCCCGACGCGGCCGCGCGCAGCCGGTCGGCCACGGCCTGCCCGGCCGGAAGTGCGGTCTCGGCGAGCACGATCCCGAACTCGTCGCCGCCCAGCCGGCCCAGCACGTCGCTCTGGCGCAGGATCGACTGCGCCGCCAGCGCGAACGCGCGCAGCACCTCGTCGCCCGCGTGGTGCCCGTGCGTGTCGTTGATCTGCTTGAACGAATCGACGTCGATCATCAGCACCGAGAGCGCCCGCTTGTAACGCCGCGCGCGCCGTGCCTCGCGCTCGGCCCGCTCCAGGAAATGGTTGCGGTTGGCGGTTCCGGTGAGCGTGTCGATGGTGGCGAGGCGCACCAGCTCGCGGCGCTGGAGGAAGTCGCGGCGCAGCAGCATGTAGAGCCCGTGGCCGAGCCACGCGCAGAAGACGCACGTCATCGCCACGTAGCAGATCACGTGACGCAGGTAGGGGTACTCCCAGAAGCCGGGAAAGGCCGCGAAGTACGCGATGAACGCGGTGGTCACGATCGCGAAGCACGCCGCCAGCCGGTAGCCGAGCCGGACCGTGAGGACCGAGCTGGTGGTGGGGAGCAAGATCGCGGTGTGGATCCACGGCGAGCGCAGATCGCCGAGCGTCCCGAACACGTAGTAGCTGCGCGCCACCATCACCAGCAGCATGCCGAGGACCGGCAGCTCGGGCGGGATGCGCAGCCGCTCGATCGCCCAGAGGCCGATCCAACTCACCGCGCAGGCGGTCAGCATGAAGAGACGCCATCCCACGAAAGCGCGCACGCCGGTCGGAGCGCCGGCGAAGAGCCACCAGTCGGTGGGCCACCACACGATCGTGAGCGCGGCGGCGATCAGCACCGCCACCCGCGCGAACGAGAGGGTGGTCTCCTCGGCGAAGCGCGCGAACTCGGCGCGCTCGGCCGGCTCGTCGGCGTCGAACGTGACGTATCGAGCCCGCCACCGCTCGAACCATCCCAGGGCACGGCGAGAGAGGTCCATTGGGAGGCGGCCGATCGCTCGAACCAACGCGGCGCGTCGAGCCTCTCCCATTTCCGGACCACCGACAAGCCAGGTGTAGCGACGAGATCGCCCCACCTGGGAAAGGCCGCCCGCGGTCCCTCGACGACCTTCGGGACCCGCCTGCCGATCGCGTGCGCCTAGCGCACTAGCCGCTGCCGCCCTCCGCGCCGCCTCGCGGGCACGGATCGGCGTGCCCGCCGACGCCCGCGTCGGGGTGCTCGCGGAACCACCGCATGCACATCCGTACCCGCGTGAGCCCGCTCGGGTGATCGAAGAACAGCAGCTCCTCGAGCGGCGACGGCGCGATCTTGCGATAGGTCGCGAGACGCATCGACACCGAAGCGAAGGCATGCGGCTCGCGCACCGCATCGAGGCCGAAGATGTCGGCCTCCGCTTCGTGGGTGCGGATGATCGAGTTGGAGATGGGCGTGGTCAGGAAGAACCACGTGGCCAGGAGCGCGATGACCAGCGGCAGGCCCGCCACGTCGCACACGTCGCGGATTGCCCAGCGCGCGCCCAGGCGATCGACCAGACGGCGCTGCGCCCACTGCGCCGCCGCGAACCCCGCCGCGATCAAGAGGCCGAATTCCAGGATGATCTTGAACGCGTGGTGGAGCACGTAATGCCCCATCTCGTGGCCGAGCACCGCCTCGATCTCGGGCAGCGAGGTGTCGCGCAGCAGGTTGTCGTTGAGGCTGATGCGGGTGGTGCCGAGAAAGCCGCTCACGTTGGCGCTGATGCGGGTGGTCTGGCGGGACGCGTCGAACCAGTAGAGGTTCTCGCCCGGGACTCCGTTGGCGCGCGCGAGCCGCTCGATCGCGTCGCGCACCGGGCCCCGCTCGAGCGGGTGGTAGTCGTTGAAGACCGGGGCCAGGAACACCGGCTCGATCATCGACTGCACGAAGATCAGCACCACGACCACCAGCGACGCGGGCAGCCACCAGTCGCCGCGTCGCCAGCGCACCACGGCGTGAACCAGCGCGACCGCCGGCGCGCCGAGCACCACCGACAAGCCGAGCCCCTTGGCCTGCTCGCCGAACCAGCCGCCGAGGGCGAGATTGGAAAGGCCGTAGCGATGCTCGCGGACGTAGCTTTCGTAGAACGAGAGCGGCAGCTCGAGCAGCGTGGCCGCGACCATCGCGACGGCGACGTAGAGCACCGCCTGAAGGAAGACCCAGCGGCTGCGCCGCTCCGCCCATTCGCGGATCCGCGCGGAAACCCGGGTGCCGAGCAGCAGCCACGCGATCGCGACACCCGCTAGCGAGTCCCAGAGGCTGAGCCAGTATCCGCCCTCGAAGTAGGCGTCCGACCGCGCGCGTAGGGCGGCGGGTAGGGTGTCGAGATAGGCGCCGGTCGCGGCCTCGACGTCGAACCCCGGACCGGGACGCGCCGCGTCGGGTATCTGGAGGTTGCCGCGAGGCGTCGGCTGGACCGGCGTGGCCTGGGCCGGCGAGCCCTGGACGGTCTCCGCCCGCGCGACGTCCACCGGGCCGGCGAGCGGCACGAGCGCCAGCAGCGCCGCGAGAACGCTGACCCGGATCAAGACGCGGTGGCCGCCGCCTGGCGTGCTTCGCCGATCGCCAGTTGCTGCTCCATGATTCGCAGCACTTCCTCGGGCATCGTGATACCCGGCTCCTCGACGGAATCCTTGCCGTCGGCGAAGCGCAGCAGATCGAGACGTCCGAGCAACGCCCGCACCCGGTCGGTGAGCAGCCCGAGTCGCCGCAGGTTGGGAACGATCTTGGAGAACATCATCTGGCGGAAGCCCTGCTGGAACGGGTTGTCCTGGTTCCACGGGCGCCACAGCGAGAGATCGTAGCCCAGGCGCTCGAAGACCGGGTCCATGAGCAGCCGGTCGTAGAGCAGTGTCACCGCCTCCATCACGAACTCTTCCCGCTCGCGCATCTCGGCTTCGGTGAGAGAGCCCTCGTAGAGCTTCTGGAGCGACAGCACGCCGAACGCCACGTGGCGCGCCTCGTCGGCCATGATGCGGTCGGTGATGTCCATGAGCAGCGGCTCGGTGGGCAGGGTGAGACGCATGGTGCCGAACGCCGCGAGGGCCAGGCCCTCGACCAGGATCTGCATGCCCAGGTAGGTGATGTCCCAGCGCGAGTCCTCGACGATCTGGTCGAGCAGCGTCTGGAGCTGCGCGTGTACCGGATACGAGACCTGGAGCTTCTCGGTGAGGTAGCGGTGGTAGACCTCGACGTGGCGCGCTTCGTCGGCCACCTGGTTCGCGGCGTAGAACTTCGCCTCCTCCCACGGCACCGACTGCACGATGCGCGCGGACGCCACCAGCGCTCCCTGCTCGCCGTGCAGGAACTGGCTCAGCATGAACGCCACCGAGTGGAGCCGGAAGTCCACGGCTTCCTCGAGCGACATGCGGGTGGGGGCCTTCATCACGTCGTTCATGAACTCGTCGGTGCCGCCCTCGCGGGCGATGCGCGCGATGTCCACGTCGACCGTCCAGTCGAGGTCCTCGGCGCGCCACTGCAGCCGCGTGCCCTTCTCGTAAAGAGCGAGGAGCTTTCGTTCCTCGAGCCCGTATTGCCAGTCGAAAGTCGTGTCGATCCTCGACTTGACCGAGCGATAGGCGCCCCCGGGGGGCATCGTGAGCGGGTTCTTCTGGGTGAATTGCATGAGCACCTCCGGTTTCGATCAGACTGTTTCGATCAAGACGCCCGGACACCGAGCTGGGCCAGGGAGCTCCGCACCAGCTCGTCGATCAGCTCGGAATCGTCGAGCACCCGGCCGCCGGCGCGGATCTCGCCGAACACGACCCGGTGGAACATCAGGCCGAACACCAGCTGGATGGCGAGGTCCACCGCCAGCTCCGGCTCGCGATGGTGGATGCGCGAACGACGGGTGAGCACCAGCGCCGCGATCTGCTCGCCCACCCGCGCGCGGAACCGCTCGCCCTCCGCCCAGATCGTGGCGTCGTGAGCGGCGCGCACGATGAACGCGGCGATCAGCCGGCTGCGCGCCGCGTACACCTCGACGATGCGCCGCACCGAGCCGCGCACGATGTCGTCGATGCTGGCGCCCTTCCAGCGCGCCGGGCGGATGAACTCCTCGAGCTCGCCCTCGAGCTGGCGCAGGAAGCGCTCCTCGAGCGCGCGCAACAGCTCGTCCTTGTCGCGGAACCGGCCGTAGAAGCCGCCCACCGACGAGCGCGCCCGGCGCACCACCTCGGGAATGGAGAGCCCGGTGACACCGTGCTCGACCACCAGCGCCTCGGCCGCGTCGAGCAGCCGCTCGAGCGTCCGCTCGCTGCGCGCCTGCTTGGGCTGCACCACCGCCCCGAGGGAGGGCGGTGTTCGCGGCAGCGTCGCGTAGCGAGCCATGGGCGGGACGGCCTCACGATCAAAATCAGAATCGCATTCTCGATTGTGCCGCCGAGCCAGGCCCGCGTCAAGCTGAGCCAACCGAGTCGCCGAGGGAGGAAATTCCGTGATCGATCCGCGCGAGTCTCGAGCACTTCTCGCCGTCGCCGTCGTGGTGACGCTGGCCTGCGCTTGCGGCCCGCGCGCCGCGAGCGACCTGGGCGCGCCGGGCCACGAGCCTTCATCGTCGGCGTCCACGCCCGCCCCCACGCCCGCCGACGCGCTGGCGCGGCGGATCTTCCGCGCCGCCGGCGGCGAGAGCCTGGGCCAGGTGGCGGAGCTTCGATTCCGCTTCGTGGTACTCGACCACGGCCAGCAGCGGATGGCCGCGTTCCACCGCTGGGACCTGCGCGGCAACCGCGACCACGTCACCTGGACCGACAAGGTCGGACGGCAGCTCGACGCGGTCGTCGACCTGCGCTCCCGCGAAGCGACCGGCCTGGTCGACGCCGTGCCCGCTTCCGGCGAGTCGCTGCACGGCCTCGCCACCGACGCCTACGCCCGCTGGGTGAACGATTCTTACTGGCTGATGGTGCCGCTCAAGGTCCTCGATGCCGGCGTCGAGCGCGAGCTCGAGCCGGATCGCCCGTGCGGCGCCGCGACCTGCCAGGTGTTGAGACTGCGCTTCGACCACGTGGGGCTGACACCCGGCGACACCTACTGGCTGATCGTCGATCCCAGGAGCGACCGGATCGTGCGCTGGGAGATGATCCTCGAGACCCAGAAGCCGCCGCCTCACGGCTTCGACTGGTCCGACTACCGCACGCTGGGACCGATCGCGCTGGCGCACCGCCACGTGAGCGACGACGGCGGCCTGGAGATCGATTTCACCGAGACCCTGGCCCTCGCCGCGCTCGACGATCACGACTTCCAGATCGCAGACGTCCGCTGAGCCGTCGCGGACATTGCCGAGCTTGGGCGCGGGTATCCTTGTATGCTGCCCGTGGGGGACGGATCGAAGGGCGCCTCGCCCGGCACATCACCGCGAGGATTCACGAACACCGAGCCGTGGTGATGCCGGGCCCCGTGCGGGGATTCGAGGAGGCGCGCTCCATGACTCTCCGCCCGTGTCCCGTCTTCCGCGTCGTGCCGGCGGCTCCGTGAACTGGCGCGACCCGGATCTCGAGAGTCCCACGCGCAAGGCCCAGGACCTGTTCCGGGGCGCGCTCGAAGCAGCGCCCAACGGGATCCTGGCGGTCGATGCCGGCGGGCGAATCCTGCTCGCCAATCGGCACCTGGAGCAGCTGCTCGGATATCCGCCGGGCGAGCTCATCGGGCAGCCGATCGAGAACCTGGTGCCGCACGGCATTCGCCAGGGCCACATCGAGCTGCGCACGCGATTCATGGCGAATCCATCGGCGCGCGCCATGGGCGCGGGGCGCGACCTGCGCGCGATCCGCAAGGACGGAACCGAGATCCCGGTCGAGATCGGGCTCAGCCCGGTCGCCATCGGCGGGCAGCCCATGGTGGTGGCCAGCATCGTCGACGTCTCCGAGCGGAACCGCGCCGAGGAGCTGTTCCGCCTCGCGGTCGAGGGATCGCCCTCCGGTCTTCTCGCCGTCGACGAGGACGGTCGCATCATCCTCGCCAACCAGCAGCTCGGGCGACTCCTGGGCTACGGCGCCGACGAGCTGCTGGGCAGCCCGGTCGAGAGGCTGGTGCCGGGGACGATCCAGGGCGACCACCTGGCGCACCGCCGCCGTTACTTCGCGGCGCCCACCGCTCGCGCCATGGGCGTCGGACGCGACCTGCGCGCGATTCGCAAGGACGGCACCGAGATCCCGGTCGAGATCGGCCTCAGCCCGCTCTCGATCGGCGGCAAGCACATGGTGGTCGCGAGCCTGGTGGACGTGACCGAGCGCAAGGCCGCCGAGCGCGCGGTGAAAGAGGCGTATGCGACGCTCGAGCACACCGTCGAGCTGCGCACCGCGGCGCTCAAGCGCTCCAACGAGGATCTGGAGCGGTTCGCCTCGATCGCCGCGCACGACCTCCAGGAGCCGCTGCGGATGATCGCCAGCTATACCCAGCTGCTGGCCGACGATTACAGCGGCCGCCTCGACGCCGATGCCGACCAGTACATCCGCTTCGCGGTCGACGGCGCCAAGCGCATGCAGCGGCTGCTCCACGACCTGCTGGCCTACTCGCGGATCACCGCGCGAGGCGGCACCTTCGAGGACATGAACGTGGACGACGCGCTCGACGAGGCGCTCGCGAACCTGCGGCTGCCGATCCAGGAGAGCGGCGCCACCCTCACCCGCGAGCGCTTGCCCAGGGTGCGCGCCGACCGGCCCCAGATCGCCCAGCTCTTCCAGAACCTGATCGCCAACGCGATCAAGTTCGCGGGCGACGGTCCGCCGCGGATCGAAATCGTCGCGGCCGCCGAGGACCGGGACCTGGTGAGGATCACGGTGCGCGACCACGGCATCGGGTTCGACATGAAGCACGCCGAGCGCGTGTTCTCGATCTTCCAGCGCCTGCACACGTCGCGCGAGCTCGCGGGAAGCGGTGTCGGGCTCGCGATCGTGAAGCGCATCGTCGATCGCCACGGCGGGCGCGTCTGGGCCGAGGCCGCTCCCGGAGCGGGCGCCAGCTTCCACTTCACGCTGCCCGCCGAACACACGGAGGTGTGAGATGAAGATGGCCGAGATCCTGCTGGTCGAGGACAACCCGGGGGACGTGCTGCTCACCCGCAAGGCGTTCGAGCGGGCCCGGATCGCCAACATCCTGCACACCGTCGGCGACGGCGAGGAGGCGATGGACTTCCTGCGCAAGCGCGGCGCTCACACCGAGGCGCCCACACCGGACCTGGTGCTGCTCGACCTCAACCTGCCGAAGATGGACGGCGGCGAAGTGCTGCGCGAGATGAAGGAAGATCCCGATCTGCGGCGCATCCCGGTGGTGGTGCTCACCAGCTCGAGCGCCGAGAGCGATGTGCTGCGCTCGTACGAGCTGCACGCGAACTCGTACATCACCAAGCCACCCAGCCTGACGGAGCTCTCGGACGCGCTCAAGGCGCTGCACATCTACTGGTTCGCGATCGTGCGCATGCCGCCCGAGTGACCGCGACCCTCACCTGGAGGGGCTGATGGAAGCGACCACGTTCTTCCCGCACGGCCACTGCTACGTGTGGCAGCCCACCATGGTGTGGCTGCAGGTCACCTCCAACGGCGTCATCGCCGGATCCTACGTGGCGATCTCCGGGACCCTCGCCTACATCGTGCACCGGCTGCGCGGCGTGCTGCCGTTCTCGTGGCTCTACCTGTGCTTCGGCGCCTTCATCGTGCTGTGCGGCGTGACCCACATGCTCGACGTGTGGACGATCTGGCGCGCCAACTACTACTTCGACGCGGCGGTGCGCATGCTGACCGCCGCCGTGTCGGCGGGAACGGCGCTGCTCTTGTGGCGAGTGACGCCGCAAGCCCTGACCCTGGCTCGCGGGACCCGAGCGCTGGTGGATCGCGGGGTCCCGCTCGAATCGGCCGACACGTACCTCCAGACGCGGGAGCTGCTGCATCGCGCCATCGAAGCCGCGCCGGTCGGAATCCTGGTGATCGACGGGCACGGGAAGATCGTGCAGGCGAACCAACCCTCGGCGACGCTGCTCGGCAGCGACCGGGAGCAGGTCGTGGGCGAGACCGTCGAGAGCTTCGTCCCGCTGCGCCTGCGGGAGGGAGAGCATCGCGCGCTGCGCGAACGCTACATGCGCGACCCCGCCGCGCGCGCCATGGGCGCGGGGCGCGATCTTCGCGCGGTCCGGCGCGACGGAACCGAGGTGCCGGTGGAGATCGGCCTCAGTCCGCTCTCGATCGGAGACCAGCAGCTGGTGGTGGCCAGCGTGGTCGACGTGTCGGCGCGCAAGGCCGCGGAAGACGCCGTGAAGGAGGCCTACGCGGCGCTCGAGCACACCGTCGAGCTACGCACCGCGGCCCTCCAGCGCTCGAACGAGGACCTGGAGCGGTTCGCCTCGATCGCCGCCCACGACCTCCAGGAGCCGCTGCGCATGGTCGCGAGCTACACCCGGCTCCTGGCCGACGACTACCGCGGACGCCTCGACGCCGACGCCGACGAGTACATCCGCTTCGCGGTCGACGGCGCCACGCGGATGCAGCGCCTCTTGAACGACCTGCTCGCCTACTCACGGGTCTCGTCCAAGGCGGAGTCGGCGGCCGACATCGACGCCGACCAAGCACTCGACGAGGCGCTCGCCAACCTCGAGTTGCCGATCCGCGAGAGCGGCGCCACCCTCGTTCGCGAGCGGTTGCCCAGGATCCGAGCGGACCGGTCCCAGGTGACGCAGCTCTTCCAGAATCTGATCGGCAACGCGATCAAGTTCGCGGGCGGCGAGCCGCCCCGGATCGAGGTCTCGGCCGCGGCCGAGGATCCGCAGCACGCGAGGTTCTCGGTCAAGGACCACGGCATCGGCTTCGATATGAAGCACGCCGAGCGGGTGTTCGCCATCTTCCAGCGCCTGCACCCGGTCGGCGGAATCGAGGGCAGCGGCATCGGGCTCGCGATCGTGAAGCGGATCGTCGATCGCCACGGCGGCCGGATCTGGGCAGAATCCGAGCTAGGCGCGGGCGCCACCTTCCACTTCACGCTGCCCACCCCACCGTCCGCACCATGAGCAACGGCCAGCCGATTCGCGCCCTGGTCGTGGAGGACAATCCGGCCGACGCGGAGCTGATCCGCATCCGGCTGCGGAATCACCCGGTCGAGATGCACCACGTCGAGACCCTCGAGGCGGCCCTGGCGTGGCTGCGGGCCAATCGCACCGACGCGGTGCTGCTCGACCTGCACCTTCCCGACAGCGACGGCATGTCCACCGTCACGGCGATCCGCGCCGTCGACGACCGCGTGGCGATCCTGGTGCTCACCGGCCTCGACTCCGACGCGGACGGACTCGATGCCCTCCAGGTGGGAGCCGACGAGTTCATCAGCAAGACCCATCTCGTGGCCATTCCGCTATACCGCTCGGTGCTGCACGCGGTGGAGCGCCGCAAGCTCGAATGGCAGATCTACTCGGTGGTGTGGCGCGACGCCGACCCGTCGCTGGTGCTGAGCGAGGCCGGCTCGGTGCTGTTCGCGAACCCGGCGGCGTCGCGGCTGCTCGGCAAGGAGGCGGCGGACCTGCTGGGGCTCACGGTGGGACCGCTCTCGGAGTCGGGTCTCTCCGAGGTACAGGTGGCGCGCGGCGACGGCACCATCCTCGACGCCGAGCTCCGCACCACCGAGACCACCTGGCGAGGCGGGCGCGCGCTGCTCGCCTCCATCCCCGACCGCGCCGACCGGAAACGCAGGGCGGCGCTCGCGGTCGCGAAGCAGGGCGCGGAG
>CAZYWA010000254.1:0-10472 GCA_964650975.1 uncultured bacterium | reverse complement strand
GGTGCGAATCTCGTGGCTCATGTTGGCCAGGAACTCGGCCTTGGCGCGGGTCGCGGCGAACGCCTCGTCGCGCGCCACGCCCAGATCGTGGTTGGTGCGCGCGAGCTCGCGGTTCACCTGCTCGAGAGCGCGGTTGGCCTCGCGCAGCTCACCCAGCATCGAATCCTTGAACGCTTCGTAGAGGCGCGCCATGCCGAACGCCATGAGCTGGATCGCCACGGTGATCGGCAGCCACAGGAACCGAACGTCGCTCTCCGGAACCATCGTGGGGAGCGGCGTCCCCACCCGATCCATCCGGAAAAACACGTAGACCTCGAGGGCGCTCATCCCGGTCCAGAAGACCGCGGAGCGGGTCCCACCCATCAAGAGCGACGCCACCACCAGCACCGCGTTGAACTGCAGCGCCGGCGCCACCAGCCCACCCGACACCGCCGAGCAGAAGGCCAGCACCAGAAACGTGAGCAGCATCCCGTAGTTCGCCGCCCACGCCACCGAACGGGTGAGCCGCAGCGTGAGCGGCACTCCCAGCATCAGGACGCCGGTGCCGAGCAGCACGCCCGCCACCGGCAGGATTCGCAGGAACACGTGAATCGTGCCGAAGACCCCCGCCGCGGCCACCGAGATGAGCGCGAACGCGACCACCAGGCGGGCGCGGAACGCCGTGTCGAGATCGCGCTCGCGCACCGGCGGCGGAACGAACCAGTCGATCAGGCCGCTCACGCGTGCCGGAGCCGGCGCTGCCGCGGTCGACATGGGCGATGCCGCGGTCACCCGGCGGCGTCCGGACCGATGGCTCGCGACGCCAGCACCAGTGCCGCCGCCAGCGTCTCGGCCCGCACCGGCTTGGCGAGATGATCCGCCATGCCGGCCGAGATGCACTGGGCGCGCTCTTCTTCGCTCTCCGCGGCGGTCATGGCGACGACCCTGGGCCGCGGCGAGCCCCCGGCCCGGGCCCGGATCTGGCGGCTCGCCGCGAGCCCGTCCATGACCGGCATCTGCACGTCCATGAGCACGACGTCGTACGGCTTGCGCGCGGCGGCCTGAATCGCCTCGACACCGTTACCCGCCGTGTCCACCTGATATCCGAGGCGCGCTAGCAGCGCCTGCGCGAGCTTCAGGTTGAGCTTGTTGTCCTCGACCAGCAGGATCTCGAGAGGCCACCGCTCGCGAAACGTGCCGTCGAGCGTACCCAGCTCGAGCGTTGGTTCATGGCTCATCGCGGCTCATCCTATGCCCGGAAGCCGGTCATCGTCGACGCCCGGGCTCGCTGTCTGGCTAGTTCAGTTTCCGGCATTCGTTTTCCGTACACCGTCGGCCACACTTCGAGACCTCTCCGGACCGGGATCCGTATTTTCATCGAGAACTCGGGCATTTAGAAGTCTGGGCAGCGAGCCGTCCCCGGCACCCTCTTTGCTTCGTCCCCAACCCATGGAACCGCCTCCCGTCCCCCGCCCCCCACCCACCCGCACCATCCTGGTGGTGGATTCCGATCCAGCCACGGCCGACGACATCGCCCGTCAGCTCGGGCCGACCGGCTGCGCGGTGCAGTCCGCCTCGGACGGCCGCACCGCGCTCGAAGTGCTGGCCCGCGACGCCACGGATCTGGTGGTGCTCGAGCTGGGCCTCCCCGACATGTCGGGTCTCGAGCTCTTGAAGGCGATCCGCGCCCGCCGCAGCGCCGCGGAGCTCCCCATCATCGTGCAGACCGACAGTGACCGCCGCAGCGCCATGTTCGAGGCGTTCCGCCTCGGCGCCAGCGACTACGTCACCAAGCCGGTCGACCTCGACGTGGTGGCCGCGCGCATCGGCGCGCACATGCGGGTGCGCGAAACCGCTCGCGTGGATCCGGTCACGGCCCACGACCCGGCTCAGCCGCGGGCGCCGCTGCCGCTCGCTCGCGGATCGATCGTCGGGCAGCGCTACCAGATCGAGGAGCGAATCGGGTCGGGGACCTTCGGCGTCGTCTATCGCGCGCGCCACCTGGATCTCGAGGACGAGGTCGCCATCAAGGTCATGCACCCGGAGCACGCGTCGCGCCCGGAGAGCCGCGTGCGCTTCCACCGCGAAGCGGTGGCCGCGTGGACGCTGCGCCATCCGAACGCCGTGGCGGTGCTCGACTTCGGGATCGATTCGGACGGCCTCGCGTTCCTGGTGATGGAGCTGCTCGACGGCGAGGGGCTCGACGATCTGCTGCGACGCGAGGGCCGTCTGTCGATCGAGCGCAGCCTCGCGATCGTGGTCCCGGTGTGCGCGGCGCTGGAAGCGGCGCACGCCGCGGGGATCGTCCATCGCGACGTCAAGCCGTCCAACATCCTGCTCTCGGTGCGCCGCGGCCAGGAGACGGTGAAGCTGCTCGACTTCGGGATCGCGGAGAGCACCACCGAATCCCGAAAGCTGACGCTCGAGGGCTGGGTCGGCACACCCACCTACATGGCCCCCGAACGGTTCCTGGGCGAGCCGTGCGAGGTTCGCTCCGACGTCTACAGTCTGGGCGTCATCCTCTACGAGATGCTCGCGGGCCGTCCTCCCTTCCAGGTGGAGGAGCACGATCCGATCGCGCTGGCGCTGCTCCACCTGCGCGAGCAGCCGGTGCCGCTCCAGCAGCTCCGGAGCGGCCTGCCCCACGCGGTCGAGCAGGCGGTCGGCTGGGCGATGTCGAAACGCCCCCAGCACCGGCCCACCACGGCGGAGCTGCACAACCTGCTGCGAGAGGCGCTGCCGACGTAGTTTTTTCGGGGGGCTTTTCAAGCCCGCCGCCCCAAAAAAACTGCGATTTTTTGGGGCCCCACCCCCGAGTCGGCTCGCTCCGCTCGCCGCCCGCCTAACGGCGCGGTGCCAATTTCGAGGCTACGTTTGACGAGCTCACGGGCTCGCCCGTCGCCGTGCGCGGCGAGATCCGGCATGATCGGCCGGCGCGGAGGCCGCGCCCTGGACTCGCCAATGCCGGAAGCTCGAATCGTGCCGCTCTCCCGCGACGACGAGCCGGAGGCGGCGCGCGTCCTCGCCCGCGCGTTCGTCGACAACCCGCTCCACGTGGCGGCGTTCGGTGCATCCAACCTGACCAAGAACGAGGCCTTTTTCCGGGTCGGGCTCTCGACGATGCGCGGACCGAAGCACGCCGCGATCGACGGCGAGCGGATGGTGGGCGTCGTCCACTGGGTGGACTCCACGGCGTGCCAGCTCTCGCCCATTCGAAAGCTGGCGCTGGTGCCCGCGATGCTGCGCGGGCTGGGTCCGGCGTCGTCCGCGCGGCTGATGAGCTGGCTCGGTGCCTGGTCGAGGCGGGATCCGCCCGCGCTGCACGTGCACTTCGGACCGATCGGCGTGGTGCCCGAGGCGCGCGGCCGCCATCTGGGTCGTCGACTGCTGGAGCTCTACTGCGCCGAGCTCGATCGAGCCGGAGCCGCGGGTCATCTCGAGACCGACCGGCCGGAAAACGTGCAGCTCTACCGGCGCTTCGGCTTCGAGACCACCGTCACGGTGCCGGTGCTCGGAGTGCCGAATTTCTTCATGCGGCGGGAGCACCGCGAAAGGACGGCGAGCCCATGATCGACGTGTTGGCCAAGCTGGCGATCGCCGTGGTCACAGGGCTCCACGTGCTGTTCCTGGTGCTCGAGATGTTCCTGTGGCGGAAGCCGGCGGGCCGCAAGGTGTTCCGCACCACCGCCGAGTTCGCCTACGCGAGCGCCGCACTGGCCGCGAACCAGGGGCTCTACAACGGTTTCCTCGCGGCCGGGCTCGTGTGGGGACTCGCCGGCGGAGGATTCGCGGTGCAGGCCTTCTTCCTCGGCTGCGTGATCGTGGCGGGCCTCTTCGGCGCCGCGACCGCGAGCCGCTCGATCCTCGTGGTGCAAGCCGTGCCAGGCGCGGTGGCGCTGGCGCTCGCCTGGCTCGCCCACGCGCACGGCTGAGCGATCGTGAAGCTCGGCATCGCGCTGGGGCGGCTCGACCCCCGGCATTTCCTCGAGTGCACGCTGGAAGGCGAGCGGCTCGGCTACGAGTCGGTCTGGCTCCCCGAGCACTTGATCCTGCCCGAGACGATGTCGGGCTCACCCCATGCGGGCGCGGCGCATCCCCCGATCCCACCCACGACGCCGGTCTTCGACGCGTTCGTCCAGCTCGCGTTCCTCGCGGCGCACACCCGGCGGATCCGGCTCGGCACCGGCATCTTCAACATCGGCCTCCGCCATCCGTTCGTCACCGCTCGCGCGGTCCAGACGCTCGATCTGGTGTCGGGTGGGCGTGCCGAAGTCGGTATCGGTGCCGGCTGGCTCGCCGAGGAATGGGCAGCGACACAGCTCGACTTCGCGAGCCGCGGGCGGCGCGTGGACGAATGCGTGGCGGTGTGCAAGCGCCTGTGGAGCGAGCCCCGGGTGGCGCATCGCGGCGAGTTCTTCGCGTTCGACGAGGTGGTGTTCGAGCCCAAGCCGGTGCAGCGACCGTGGCCACCGCTGCTGGTGGGAGGCGAGAGCGACGCCGCCCTGCGCCGCGCGGTGCGGATCGGCGACGGCTGGCTCGGCATGAATCACGACTTCGAGTCGGGCGCGGCACGCATCGCCCGGCTCCGCGCGCTGCTCGGCGAGCGACAACGCGATCCGGCACCGTTCCAGATCTGCCTCGGAAGCCCGTCTCCTACCCGCGACGAGGTCCACCGGTGGGAGGACCTCGGGATCGATCGGCTGGTGGTGGCGCCCTGGAAACGCTCGCGCGAGGCGCTCGACGGATTGCGCCGGCTGGCCGATGAGCTGGGCGCCCCGTGACCTTCAGTCCTTGATCTCGACGGTGATGACGCGCAGCTCGTGGTCGTCGACGTTCTCGAGGGTGTGAGGCGGAAGCGGGCCTGCCCACACCACCGCTCCCGGCGACGGCGCCGGCCGTGACGTGAGCGTCCGGGTGTCGACGAGCACCGCGTCGTTCGCGTCGCGGCGCACGAAGTGGGCCGGGCTCACCAGCTGCAGCACGCCCGACCAGCAGTGGGTGTGGAGCGGCACCGTGTCGCCCGGCGCGCACCACGACTCGAGCACCCGCACCCGGTCGTTCTCGAGCAGCACCGCGTGGTGGTGGGGCGCCGCGCTCATCGCGTCGAGCTGCGGCGGGAACCCGGCGTCGGTGCTCATGCGTCGCTCATGCGAGCTGGTAATGCGCAGGATCGAAGCGCCGGGTGCGGGCTCGATACTCGAACGTGAATCCCGGCCAGGTGGTGCTGTTCCGTCCCTGCTCGTCGAGATACCAGCTCTGGCAGCCGCTCGCCCACACCGAGCGGTCGAGCCGCCGGTGCAAGCGCTCGGAGAATCGCTCCTGGACGTCGGGGCGCACGTCCGCGGTCGCCGCGCCGCGCTCGTCGAGCGAGCGGATCGCCCCCAGTACGTAGTGGATCTGCGACTCGATCATGTAGATCATCGAGTTGTGGCCCAGGCCGGTGTTGGGGCCCATCAGGAAGAAGAGGTTGGGATAGCCGCTCACCGTGATCCCGTAGAACGAGCGCGCGCCTTCGGACCAGTCGTCGGCGAGGCTGCGTCCCGCGGCACCGCGGATGTCCATCCCCGAGAGCAACTCGCTCACCTTGAAGCCGGTGCAGTAGACGAGCACGTCGACGTCGCGCACCCGTCCGTCCTTCGTCACGATGCCGCTCTCGCGGATCTCGGCGATGCCGTCGGTCACGACCTCGACGTTGGGCCGCACCAGCGCTTGGTAGTAGTCGTCCGAGATCAGCGTGCGCTTGCAACCCATCGTGTACCGCGGAGTGAGCTTGCTTCGCAGCTCGCGATCCGCGACGTGCCTGGCGATGTTGCGGCGGCCGAGCCGAGCCGCGAG
Source organism: uncultured bacterium (assembly GCA_964650975.1). Lineage (GTDB taxonomy): Bacteria > JADJOY01 > JADJOY01 > JADJOY01 > JADJOY01 > CAZYWA01. The sequence continues at coordinate 4,658 of CAZYWA010000254.1, read as the reverse complement.
CGACATGATGCGCGGATCAACGGTGAAGGCCAGTACCCGGGGCTCGAGGGTCCAGTAGATCCGCTGGCGGTGTAGCCAGCCGGCGAACGGCAGCGCGCGAAACAGCTGCTTTTCGAGGCGCGAGTAGTCTCGGTCCCCGCGGGGCAGCACCCACGGCGGCGTGCGCTGGTAGTAATCGAGGCGCGCGACCCTGGGTGCGATCGAGGGCACCACCTGGATCGCGCTCGCTCCCGAGCCGATCACGGCCACGCGCTTGCCGGTGAGGTCCACCGAGTGGTCCCACTGCGCGGAGTGGAAGGCGGGGCCGCGGAAGCGCTCGGCGCCGTCGAGCTTCGGCACCGAAGGCACGTGCAACGCGCCCTTTCCCGCGACCAGGATCTGGAAGTGCATGACGCGGCCGTCGCGGGTCCGAACTTCCCAGAGCCGCGCCGCGTCGTCGAAGCGCGCCGACACCACTTCGGTCTGGAACTGGATGAAGCGCCGAACGTCGTATTTGTCGGCGCAGCGTCGCAGGTAGGCCAGGATCTCGGCCTGCGGCGCGAAGAGCCGCGACCAGTCGGGGTTGGGCTCGAACGAGTAGCAGTAGAGATGCGACGGGACGTCGCACGCGGCGCCCGGGTAGGTGTTCTCGCGCCAGGTGCCTCCCAGGTCGGCGGCCTTCTCGAGCACCACGAAGTCCTCGCAGCCGTCGAGCTTGAGACGGATGGCCATGCCCAGCCCCGAGAATCCCGAGCCCAGGATCCCGATCCGCGCCGTGAGCCCGCTGGCGGAGCCGTTCGGCCGCTTCCTCTGCCGCTGTCTCGCTTGTTCCGCCATGGCCTTCTCGCCTCTCGTGGACGTGCGATACATCCGAATTCATCTGACATGCAACCATGTCAGTTTCTATCTGACAACGATTCGTGTCAAGATGAACCACCATGAAACCCCTGTCGCCGAGACCGCGACGCGGAGCGATCGGCCGGCTGGCACGGTACGCACCGTGAGGCCGGGCGACTCAGGCAGTGGGCGGATCTACCGCGGGGTGGCGCGGAGCGATCGGGACGCCGAGCGCCGGGCGCGGCTCGTCGCGGCCGGGCTCGAGCTCTTCGGAACGCAGGGATTCTCCGCCACCACCGTGAAGGCGATCTGCGCCGAGGCGCGTCTCACCGAGCGCTACTTCTACGAGTCGTTCGAGAACCGCGAAGCGCTCTTCGAGGCCGTCGGCCTGAAGTGCGTGACCGGGCTCATGAACGAGCTGGTGACCGCCGCCGGCCGGATCGGTGACGACCGGAACCAGCACGCGCGCGCGATGCTGCTCGCCTTCTTTCGGTGGTTCCAGGCGGACCCACGGCGCACCCGCATCCAACTTCACGAGCCGCTGGTGATGGGCGAGCGCTTCCACACGCTCTACCGCGACGTGACCGCCCTCTTCGCCGATCTGGTGCGAAGCGCGTCGATGCACTGGTACGAGAACGCCGCGCGAAAACGCCGTCTCGATCTCGACCTGATGAGCAAGGCGCTGGTGGGTGCAGCGGTCACGATCGTGCGGACCTGGCACGACGAGGGCTACCGGAGGCCCATCGAGGACCTCGTCCACTCCACCGCGTTCCTTTTCCAGTCGCTCGGCGAATCGCTGGAGGAGGCCAGTCCCGGGCGCGCAACGACTCGACGGAGCTCCGGACGTCCGAAACGTTCGTAGCGCGAGACGCGATTCACCGACCGCGGCGGCGTGACGTCACCAGCCGTGTCAGCCGGTCGCTCACGCGGCGTGCGAAGTCGGCGCGCGGCACGAGCGGGGCTGCGGGTGCCGCGACGCGCAACTCGGTGCTCGACAGCGCGCCGGCGCCGGCACTTCCCTCCGGCAGCACGAACACGTCGGTGCGATTCGACTTCGCGGCGGTGGTCTGCACGAAAAACGGCGCGAAGCCAGCCGCGCCGCCCGCCAGCGCCTGGTAATCGCCGAGGAAGAGACCGTCGGAGTCGGGCGCCAGGTCGAGGTCGAAGGGCCCCGCGATCTGCGATTCGCTCCACGTGGCGCCGCCGTCGCTCGACTCGGCGAGCCACACGTCGGTCAGGAACGTGTTGCCGCTCGCGGTATCGTCGCGCGAGTCGTAGTACGTGACCGCGATCGATCCGTCAGGGCTCACGGCGACGGTCGGCGTGAACGCCTGCGCCTGCGGCGCGCCGTTCACCTGCACCGCCGCGCTCCAGGTGAGCCCGCCGTCGGTGGAGCGCGAGAGTGCCACGCCGTCGTGGTCGCCGCCGCTGAAGCGCGCGTCCTGCCACACCACCAAGGCCTGGCCGCTGGGAGTGACCGCGATCTGTCCCAGGCCCGCGCCGTCGCGCACCGGTTTGTGGGTCTGGGGATCGGTGACGCCCACCGCCTCGAGGTCCGCGACCCTCACCGACCCGGACCACGTCGCGCCGTGGTCGAGCGAGCGGACCACCGCGAGGAACGAGGCCTTGCTGCCGTCGGATGCGGTGTCGATCTGGGTCAGGAGATCGAGCAGCGTGCCGTCCGGCAGCACCGCGATCACGTTGCCGATCGTCTGGCTGGTGCTGCCTGGATCGTAGATCGCTCGCGCCGGCTCCCACGAAAGACCGCCGTCGGCGGTGCGCGCGGCGTACGTGGGGCCGTTGGTGTTGGTGCTGGGCCGGTCCCACACCGCGTACACGAACGACGCGTCGGTGGGATCGGCGGTGATCGAGTCCTTGTCGTCGAACGCGTCGCTGCCGTCGGCGATCAGCACCGCGGGCTCGCCGAAGCTGCGGCCGCCGTCGGTCGAGCGAACCACCAGGATGCCGTTCGAGGAGCCGGCCACCTGCACGCCGCCGGTGAACGACAGCGACGACGCGTACGCCGTGCCGTCGGGAGCGAACGTCACCCACGGATCGGACGCGCGCTGGTAGTTGGCGCCGTCCGCGGCGCTGCCGCCCGCGCAGCGATCGGTGCGCAAGCCCGCGGGAGCGGTCCAGCTGGCGCCGCCGTCGAACGACGCCGCCGTCATCAGCGCCTGCGCGCCGCCGTTCGACCACCGGTCCTGCTGCCAGACGCCGATCAGGTTCCCGGGACGGGCCGGATTCGCGGCGACGTGCGGCTCGACCTCGGCGTTGGGATAGAGCGTCCCGGCCTGGCCGCTGCCGCCGCAATCCGCGGCGAACGGCGTCGGCGCCGAAACTCGCACCAGCGGCGATCCGTTCGCGGCCGCGCCGCCGCCTCCGCCCCCGCCGCAAGCGGCGGCGAGCGCCACGATCAGGACCGGAGCCGCGCGCTTCATTCGATCTCGTGGATCTTCTGGTTGCCTTGCAAGGTTGCCGGAAACGCCCACAAGAGCGCGCCGGTCTCCGAATCGACCGCGATCCCGGCGGCGACGTGCGCTCCGAAGCCCCAGTCGATCTTACCCACTCCGATCAGCGTACCGTCGCCGCGCACCAGGAGGCGCTCGATGCGGTCGAGATCGAGGATGTTGTCGGTGCCGTCGTATTCCTTGGACCACACGATTTCACCGGTCGGATCGAGCTTGAGGAGCGCCAGATCCTTGCCGAAGCCGTGATCGGACGCCATGCCCGCGACATACGAATTCCCGGCGCCGTCGGTGGCGATGTCGAGCACTTCCTCGCCGCTCTCCGCGACGCCTGGGAAACCGCTCGACCACGGCGTGCCACCGCTCCCGTCGTAGCTGGCGACGAAGCTCTCGTCGAGGATCCAGTCGTTGCCCACGGCGCCGGTCGAGCCGCCGAACACCACGCGCTCGCCGGCCAGCGCCACGGCGGCCGCGCGGTCGAAGCTCGGCTGACCGCCCGGGAGCACCGCGTCGACGGTCTTGAGCCACGAGATCTGACCGCCGGCATCGTAGACGACCAGCTCGGCGTTCGAGCCGTCGAGGCCGTTCGCGAGCGATCCGGCGACGAAGAAGCGGCCGGCGCCGTCGAATTCGCCTTCCCATGCGACGTTCAGGTTGCCGGCGTCCTCGCCCAGGTCGCCCGCGCCGCGACGCAACGATTCCCAGCGACGCTCGCCGTCGTTCGAGTAACCGGCCGCCAGCCAGTCGCTGTGGCCGTCGGCGGCCGTGGCGACGCCGGTGACGCCGACGTTGCCCTCCGGACTGGCGGCGATGTGGAGCCCGCTCGTGGCGCCGGAGGGATCGGCGTGCGCCTCCAGCGTGTCGAGCCACTCGACGTCGCCGTCGCTGGCCCGGAGCTTCGCGGTGGCTACCGCCTGCGTCTGCGCCGCGCCGGCGAGCGCCGCGGGCCGCGCTTCACCGGTCACGAAGAGATCGTTGCCGCGCGACACGATCGCGCGGATCTCGCTCGCTCCGTCGGGGAACGGCGCCGTCTCCCACAGGAACGAGCCTTGAGCGTCGAAAGCCGCGACGATGCCGTGCTCGTCGCTCGGCTCCGGTTGCACGTAACCGGCGGCGTAGATCCGGTCCTGGTCGTCGACGGCCACCTCGGTCGCGTCGCCGAGCTGCAGGCCGTCGGCACTCTGCGAGGTCCCCAGGTAGCGCGTCCAGAGCGCCTCACCCTGGGCGCTCAAGAGCGTCACGGCGGGGCGGCGCAACGTATCGAGGCCGACGTAACCGGCGGTGGCGATGCGGCCGTCGGAGAGCAGCGCGGCGTCGAAGATCTCGCCGCTGGTCGGCGACTCGCAACCGGTGAGCACCGCGGCGGCACCGACG
>CAZYWA010000253.1:0-10506 GCA_964650975.1 uncultured bacterium | reverse complement strand
CTCCCAGCGCATTCTCGCGCTTGTTGGGGTGTCCACGGAAACGGGGGAGGTTCAGTTTCCCGACGGGCCGATTCGGGCGGAGCTAGAGGCGTTCGAGTACGAGTACACGGGCCGGGGCGTCCGGTACTCAGCGCCACACGGGATTCACGACGACTGCGTGATGGCGCTGGCGCTGGCGGTTCAGCACCACCGTGGCGAGCGCAGCCGCGTGCCGTTCGGGCTGACCTACCCGCCGCCTGCCGAGAGGGCAAAGCTCATTGCCGAAGAGATGGCGTGGCGGGCCGAGGTGCTTCGCGTGCACGGGGTCGAGACTGGGTTCGAGCGCGGGGAGTCGCTCGATGCGGTGGTCTCTCGGCTGCGGGGCGGCTTCTGAGGCTGGGCGGCTCGGTCGGGGCGCTGCGCAGGCGCGGGGCCCCACCGAGATCGCCGCAGCCGGGATGGTCAAGTCCCGATCTGTGTGTGAAAGCTCCTCGGGGTCGTTCAGGCTCGACCCGGGTCCAGACAGGTGGTAGGCGGCATAGGCTCGGGAGGACTTCCCCGTCGACCGCACGCAACGAGCCGAGGCTGGATGGTCCAACTTCCCACAGCTCGTAGGCTCAGTTGACCTTGACGTCGATGTAGCCGGCCACAGCGTTGGCCCCGGCGTCGCCACTCGAATCGACAAAGTCGTAATCGACGTCGACCTTGACTCGGTAGCCCCCGGCTGTAGCCGCGGTGTCGGCCGTTACGCTTGCCTGCACGCTGCACCCCAAACTGCTCACTTCGAACGATGTCACCTCTACCGACATGTTCTGGAGCGCGAGCTGAGTACGGGCATCACTGGTATCGATCGTCTCCGAAGTGCAGCTCGAGATTTGGCTACCCTGCGGATCTGAAATGTTGAGCGTCACCAGGGCCGATTGGCCAGGGGCTAGGGTTGTCGAGACGCTGTCGGTTTTCGAGCCACAGGAGGCCGCCATCAACACGAACAGACTGAAGAGGGGAAGAGAATGCCTCGTGCGGCGCGTCTGAGAGATGCTTAGCATGGCTCCTCAATGCGCCGGCATATTGCTCGGCGTCCGAGGGGAACGATGAGGCCCCACGTTTGCGGCAGTGTTGCGCAACTGTGAAGAACCTTGAAGCCACCACCAAGCGGGAGAGATCCACGCCCGGCGTAGCCCCGGGGCCGGCTCGACGGTGGCACCGTGACTCGCGCGCGCTCGTCGTACCGAGCGAGCGCGCCAAACGCACGACGGATGCGGCCCTCCTTGTCGGTGCGACACCGCACACTTGGGAGCACGACTTGCGTAAGACTTGGTTCTCATCTTTCCCGTGCAATCGCCAGGAACGTACCTATGGGCTGCCGACTCACGGCTTCCGAGGAGAGGTGAGGGGAGACGCGCGGAGTCGGCCAGGCGAAGCGACGTTCGGAGATTCCGGTCCCGAGCCCGAATTGGCAGGCGACTTGGAGAGATCGATGAGAGGTGGCCCGGCAGGTGCTGGCGCAGACGCCCGGCCGCACAAGCTCTGCCAAGTGCAGGCGCGCGGCACAGGTCGCTCGCGCCGACAGCGGAGCGTTCGCTGCGGGGTCACTCGTACCGTAAGGCTTCGATCGGATTCAGGCCGGCCGCCCGGTGAGCCGGAACGAAGCCGAAGACGACGCCGATTCCCGCCGAAAACAGAAACGACAACAGGTTGATGCCGGGGTCGAAGATGTAGGGCACCGCCATCAGACTCGCGAGGCCGATCGAGGCGCCGGTCGCGAGCGCGATGCCGATCCCACCCCCGATCGCCGATAGCACCACCGCCTCGATCAGGAACTGAAGCAGCACGTCGCGCTCGAAGGCTCCGACGGCGAGCCGGATGCCGATCTCGCGGGTTCGCTCGGTCACCGACACCAGCATGATGTTCATGATGCCGATGCCGCCCACCAGGAGGCTCACCGCCGCCACCGCGCCGAGCAGCGCCGTGAGGAGCCGGGTCGTCCCGGTCAGGGTCTCGGCGAGCTGCCGCGCGTCCATCACGCGGAAGTCGTCGTCCTCGTTCGCGCCGATCTTCCGTCGTTCGCGCAACAGCGAGGTGAGCGCGAGCTTGGCCGCGTCCATCGACGCACTCCGCGTCACGGAGACCATGATGCGGCCAATGTCCTGGGTCCCCGTGAGGCGGCGCTGCACGGTACGCAACGGCATCACTACCGTGTCGTCCTGGTCCTGGCCCATGGCGGCCTGGCCTTTCGCCTTCAAGAGGCCGATCACCTCGCACGCGAATCCCTTGAGGCGAATCTCGCTGCCCACTGGGTTCTCGTGGCCGAAGAGCTTGCCGCGCACGGTCTCGCCGATCACGCACACGGCTTTTCCGGCGCGCTCCTCGCTCTCGCTGAAGGTTCGGCCGTCGGCCAGCTCCCAGCCGCTGGCCACGAAGTAGTCGTCGTTGGTACCTGCCACCTGCGTCGACCACGCGTGAGCTTGATGGACCGCGGTGACCGACTTACTCACCACCGGCGCGACCGCGCGCGCCGCGCTGATCTGGCTGCGCATGGCGTCGACGTCGGCGGCCTTGAAGCTCGCCGCTCCCAGCTCGGATCCCGGTCCGAAGCGCTGTCCGGGAATCACCATGAGCTGGTTGGTGCCCATGGCGGCGATCTGGTCGGCCACGGCCTTCGTCGCGCCGTTCCCCAGCGTGACCAGCGTGATGACGGCCGCGATGCCGATCACGATCCCCAGGACCGTGAGGAACGAGCGCATCATGTTGCGCCGGATGGCCCGCAGCGCGAGCAGCAACGTATTCCAGGACATCAGGCGACCTCGCCGTTTCGCTGGTCGCTCGCCACCCGACCATCGACGAACCGGATCACCCGATTCGCATAGGCGGCGATGTCGGGCTCGTGGGTCACCATCAAGACGGTGATCCCCTGCTCGCGATTGAGCGCCCTGATGAGGTCCATGATCTCCCGACTGGTGCCAGTATCGAGGTTGCCCGTGGGCTCGTCGGCGAGCAGCACGGCAGGCCGCGTGACGACGGCGCGTGCGATCGCGACCCGTTGCTGTTGGCCTCCGGAAAGCTCGGACGGGCTGTGATGCTCCCAGCCTTCGAGCCCCACTTGCGCGAGCGCGGTACGCGCGGCTGCATGCCGTGCCGCGGCGGGCTCGTGGCGATAGACGAGCGGCAGCTCGACGTTCTCGAGCGCGGTGGTTCGTGCGAGCAGGTTGAATCCCTGGAACACGAACCCCAGGTAGTGCCGCCTGAGAAGCGTTCGCTGGCCGCGCGACAACCGCTCGACGTGGACGCCCTGGAACTCGTAGCTGCCGCCCGACGGCGTGTCGAGACAGCCGAGGATGTTCATCGTCGTCGACTTGCCGGAGCCGCTCGGCCCCGTGATCGCGGCGAATTCGCCGCCGTCGATCGAGAGATCGATTCCCTTCAGCGCTCCGAAAGCAGCGGGGCCCTGGCCGTACGTTTTCGTCACGGCGGACAAACGGATGAGCGGGGCGTCGCTCATGACGGTGTGTCGACGGCCTCGGTGATGATTTGTGTGCCAGCGGTGATCGATCCCCCGAGCAACTCGGTCACCTGACCGTTCGTCACGCCCACCTGGACCTCGACCGCGGTGGCCCGGCCGTCGCGCAGCGTCCAGACCTTGGGAGCGCTTTGCGACGTGGAGGGGGCCGCTTTCGACGGCTGGCTCGGCGGCCGGGGCATGAGCTTGCCAACGATGCCTGCGGACCCCGCGCCCGGCGCAGTCCGCGCCGGCGCGGGGCTGAATCGCAACGCGGCGTTAGGAAGCAAGAGCACGTTCTCGCGTTTGACCGTGAGGATGTCCGCGGTGGCCGTCATCCCCGGGCGCAGGCTCAGATCGTCGTTGTCGACCGCGAGGACCGCCGGGTACGAGACGACGTTGTCCTTGGTCTGCGAGCCGTATCCGACCCGGCGGATGACGCCCGTGTACGTGCGTCCGGGCCACGCATCCACGGTGAACGTGGCGTTCTGGTCGACCCGCACTTGCCCGACGTCAGCCTCGTCGACGGCGGCCTCGAGCTTCATCTTCGAGAGATCCTCGGCGAGCGTGAAGAGCACCGGCGCCTGGAGCGTGGCGGCCACGGTCTGGCCCGGCTCCACCTTTCGACTCAGCACCACGCCGTCGATGGGCGAACGAATGCTGGCCTTCGCCAGATTGGTGGCGTCCGACTGGAGGTTCGCGCGTGCCTGAGTGACGCTCGCGCGGGCGCTGGCCTGGTTCGCCTCGGCGCGCTTCTGATTGGCCTCCGCGGTGGTCATCTCGGCCTTGGACGGGACTTTGCCACCCGAGAGCTCCGAGACCTGCTCGAACCGGGACAGCGCCGCGCGCGTTTCCTCGACGGTCGCCTGCGCTTCGAGCACCTGCGCTTCGGCAGCCGCCAGGTTCGCGCGCGACTTCGTGACGGCGTCCTCGAGCTTGGAGAGATCGAGGCGCGCCAGGATCTGGCCCTTCTTCACGCTGTCGTTCTCGTCGACCAGCACCTCGCTCACGATGCCGGAGAGCTCGCTCGACACCTCGACCTCGTTGGTGGGCTGCAGATTTCCGGTGGCGGACACCTTGACCAGAAGCTCGCCCACCGTGACCGGCTGGGTCGCGTACTGAGGGCCGCGTGATCGTGCGCCGGAACGGAGCGAGAAGAACGCGATCCCCGCCACCAGGACCAGGATCACCGCGACACGGAGGAACCAGACCGTGCGCCGCGAACGGAGCCCCTCCGGGTGAGTCGCGAGCAGCACATTCAGGGTGGGCTGTTGTGTGGAATTCGACGTATCGGAAGGCTTCATGACGTCCCCTCGCTCTTCGTCCCGGGCATGGGCTCGCCGGCTTCGCCGGACCACCCGCCTCCCAGCGCCTTGTAGAGACGGATGAGCGCCAGCACCTCGTCGGCGCGGGTGGTGGCGAGGGTGTCCTCGACCGCGAGCGCCGTGCGCTCGGTGTCGATCACGGACTGAAAGTCGATCACGCCGGCGGCGTAGCGCTGTCGGGCGAGCTGCGCCGCGCTGCGCGCCGACTCGGCCGCGTGCGACAGGGATCGGCCGCGTTCGCGGTTGCGGGCGAGCTCGACCAGGGCGTCCTCGACATCCTGCAAGGCGGTGAGAACCGCCTGCCGGTAAGCCAGCTCGGCCTCTTCTCGGACCGCGTCCTGGCCCTCCACCTGGGCCTTCCTGCGCCCGGCGTCGAAGATCGGTGCCGTGACGGCGCCGAGCAGCGAGTACGCCGCTCCGGCGCTGTTGCCGGTCGCGCCCTCAACCAGCGCCTCGGCAGCAATGGAGCCGGAAAGCTGGAAGCTCGGGTATCTGGCCGCTTCGGCCACGGCGACTCGCGCGGTCTCGGCTGCGAGCGTGCGCTCCGCCGCGCGTACGTCCGGGCGCCGGCGCAGCGTGTCCGCGGGAATACCCACCGCGATTCGAGACGGGACTTCTGGCAGCGACCCACCGGCGGCGAGGCGCGCGTGCAGCGTCCCGGGTGCAGAGCCGAGAAGAATGTCGAGACGGTGCTCGGCCGTGGCGAGATCGATTTCGAGCGCCGGGACCTGCGCCTGTGTCTGCTCGCGATTGGTCCGCGCCTGTTCCACGTCCTGGGCGCTCACGAGGCCGGCCTGGGCCCGAAACTCCGTGAGTCGGAGGGTTTCCGTCTGACTGGCCAGGTTCGCGCGCGCGATGCCGAGGCGGATCTCGAGTGATCGGACGTCGACGTAGTTCCGCGCCACCTCGGCGACGAGGGACACGCGGACGTCCTCGAGACTGGCCTCGGCCGATTGCTGATCGGCCGCCGCGGCCTCGACGCCGCGGCGTACGCCGCCGAAGACGTCGAGCTCCCAGCTCGCGTCAAAACCAGCGCTGAACTGGTTGTCTTCGACGCTGGCACTCTGACTTCCGGCGAGATCCGCACCGACTCTCGACTCGGAACGGCTCGCCGAGCCGGTCGCCTCGAGCTCTGGGTAGCGTGCGGCGCCTGCGACCGCGAGTCGTGCGCGTGCCTCGCGCAGACGGGCTCGTGCCTTGCGCAGGTCCAAGCTCTGCTGCTGCGCCTTCTCGACCAGCTCCGACAGCAACGCGTCGTTCAGAACGCTCCACCACTGGCTCAGGTCCGAACGGAGCCCAACCGCGGCCGATCCGGGCTCGGAGCGCGCCCCCTCGTTCGTGATGCCTGCTTCGGATTCGACGCGACTCCACGCGGCCGGCACATCCGGCCCGGGCGCGCGGTAGTCCGGCCCGACTGCACAGCCGGCGAGAGCGAGCCCCATCAGGGTGCGCGGCCAACGCTCGAGTCCTCCTCGCTTGCGAATCACCGTTATTGACCGTTTGCTCAATATTTGAACGAATCACTTCTGGTTCGCGAGTCGCATTCGGTTCATCCTCGTCGTCTCGGCGGCGCGGCCCGGTCGACCCCGTGCCCGAGGACGTCGACCAGTCCACGCACGAAGGCTCGCCGTCCCGCGCGGCCTGCCCGGAGCGTACGTAGTCGATGCACGCACCGAAGGTCGCGCGCGCGGCGGCGCCCGCATCGACCGCTCGGGCGCGTCCCAGGCGGATCTCCGCCTCGAAGTAATCGGTGAGGAGCTCCACGATGCGCTGCGGTGGCGGCTTCCTGGTCTTCGTGAAGAGCATCCGGTGGATCTCCCCCGAGCCGTCGCTGGTGAGCGCGAGCTCGAGGAACGGGTGGGCGCGCGAGACCGCGTCGAGCAGCGTCTCGACGACCTGCTCGAGATTCCCGGCGAGGCTCCCCCTCCCTGCGGCAGTCTTCATGAAATCGCCCAGCGCCTCGGGCGGCTGGGTCTCGCGACCGATGACGGCCGCGAGCAAGGCTCGCTTGGTCTTGTAGCGATAGAAGAGGATCCCTTCGGACACGCCGGCGCGCTCCGCGATCTTGGCGCTCGTCGTCGCGTGGCCCTGCTCGCGGAAGACATCTCGTGCAGCATCGAGGATTTCCTCTTCTCGGATGCTCCGAGGACGTCCGCGCGTCATCTATTGACCTCATCAAGCCCGGTGGGCGCCCGAAATGCTCACGGATATCGGTGCCCGAGCGGCACGTCTGATCCACGAAAGTATTGAGCGAGTCTTCGAGCGCCTGCGCCCGCCGAAACGGCAGATCGTGAACGCCGGGCGTCATTCGGAAGGCACATCGAGAGCGGTCGGATAGAGCGCCGCTTCGCGGGCCGTCGAGCTGGCAACGCTCTGGCCGTCGACCGGGATCGGATCGATGTTGAACGAAACCGACCCCGGGAAAACAGCTTCGAAGATCTTCTCGTTGTCGGAAGAACGTACCTCCGACAATCGCTGGGCGGTCACGCCGTCGATCCGTGTCGTGGCGTCGAACACCAGCACGTTGCCGTTCGGGAGCACGTCGCAATCGCCGCCCACCAGGCTCGTGATCGGCGGGTTGTAGTCTGGATCCTGCCACGAGAAGACCTGGCTGTACGTGCGAGCCGCCGGATTCAAATCGACCCCCCACCCTCGACTTCCGCCGCCGTTGCCGTTGTCGTAGGTGGTCAGGTAACGGCCGTCGGTCACCTGCACGCTGTGGTGGCGGGTCGATGTCTTGCCCCCTCCGGTCAGTTTCAGGAAGGGCCAAGCGTCGTCACCGGACGTGTCCGGGTCGTCATTGCCGATGACCCAGCGGATCTGGGACGTCTTGGCGTCGATCTCGAAGAGCAACTGCTGGTTGAGCGAGCTCACCACCTGGCCGTCGTCGGAGTCGTCGTGGAAGAGACCGTTGGTGTGCCCCCAGTCCTTGATGTGGGTCACGCCGGGGTAAATGCCATCCCAGAAGCGGCTGTCCTGTGGAAACGGAAGGCGGTGCGGGTCGAGGATGTCGAGCAGCTTCCACTGACGGACCACGACGCCTTGCGGCGTGAGCTCGTTCAAGATGTCGCCGACGATGTTGAGGGGTCCCGTCTCGCCCGGAAAGCCCGAGATCTCGCGTAGCTCGGTGCTCACCGCGAGCAGGTTCCCGCCCGGCATGGTGGCGAGGTCATGATGGAGGCTGTCGAGGCCGATGTCCTTGGCGACGACCTCACGAACCTGCCCAAGCGAATTCACGAAGCGCGCGCGGGTCCAGTCGTAGGTCAGGAGCGCGATCTCGCCGTTGGCGAGGCGGCGAATGCCCGTGGTGCCCTCGTTCACACTCACCGACTCACTCCAGTACCAGCGCGGACCACCTTCCTCGTCGAGGATGATCAGCCAGGTCTTGAGCGAGGCGATGTCGTTGTCCACTACCACCACGTAACCAGGAGAGCGCAGCTCGGGGTGGCTCACGCGAATGTCGATCTCCGGCAAATCTGCCGGCAGCGCACCGGTGTCATAGGTCAGCGACGAATCCGGAACTAGCTTGTGCTCGGTGTCGGCCACGGTGAAGCTGTAGCGTTTCTCCGGTTCGAGGCCGATCACCAGCACCTCGTGCGTCGTGCCGGGGGTGGGGCTCAGGATCCCCGAGGCTGGCACCACCCAGGGGCGGTGCTTTTCCATTGTTGCCCACGAGACCGCGGGGGTGGTTTTGCATGGTCTGAACCTTTGGGTAGGTGTGGAGGTGGCGAGAATCGGTTTCACGGGGAGTCGAGCAACGTCACGAGCGTCTCGGTCGTCGGTGAAAACGGTGAGTCGCCGTGCATAGGACCGCGTTGAACGGGGACCGGCCCGGACTTCGAAGGCTGCGCACGACCGCGCTGGCTACCAACGCAGCACCGCCGCCGCGATGGACAGGCCCGCGCCCGTTCCCACCAGCAACACGCGATCGCCAGGCTTGAGCCGACCCTCTCGATTCGCGATCGCGAGGGCCATGGGGATCGATGCCGCCACACAGTTCCCGTACTCCGCGAGCACGTTCACCACGCGCTCGACCGGAAATCCGAAACGAGGCGGTGCGGCGAGCGCCCGACCCGACGCTTGATGGGGGATGACGAGGTCGATATCGCCTCGGCCATCGAGACCCGGTTTGGCAATGGCGCGATCGATCACGGCTCCGCTCCGCGGCAGCGCCATGCGATAGACGCCCGGACCATTCATATCGAAGAGGTTGTCGGCCTCGGTCGTCGCGGGGTCCGTCGGATGGCGATGGGTGCCGCCGCCCCGGATCTCCGTGAGATGCGCGCCAGCGGGTAGCGTCGTCATCACCCACGACAACAACGCACTCGGCCGCCCGCCGGGGTCGCTTCGATCACCGCCGCAGCCGCTCCGTCACCGAAGAGCGCGGCACTCTCGGGCTGCGCCATGTTGCGCCTCACGCTGCCGATCTCCGACGACACCACCAGCACCCGCCGAAATCCGCCCGACACGACCTGGGTGGCCGCGACGTGCAGAGCCACCACGAACGACAAGCACGTCGCGTGGATCGAGTACGACGCGATGCCGCCGAGCCCAAGTGCCCGCTGCACGAACACCGAAGTATCCGGAATCGCTTGGCGGGGCGTCGCGGAGGCATTGACGATCAGGTCTGGCGGAGGTCCCCCGCTCAGCGCCTCCCGCGCCGCCGCGGCGGCAATTTCCTCGACCGGCCGGTCGGCGATGTGACGGCGCTCTACTCCGACCCGCGACACGATCCAGTCCGCGGACCGGCCGACTCGATCCGCGAGATCGCTCGAGGTCTCGACAGAAGCCGGAAGGTAGAGGCCGAGGCCCACGATCCGGACGGGTAGCGCACGGCTCCGCACGGTTTCGGAAACGGCGGAGGTGTCCATCGCGGCGTCGCCCGCGTCGCCGATGCACCCATCCCACCAGCGCTGCTCGGGGGTCGACCCGTGTCGACGAGCGATCTCAATTGGCCTCGCATGCCGATTTCGGCGAGACTCTGCATCCGGAAACATTTGTACTCGGCGTTCTGGCACTGGATCGCGAGAGGCTCGGAAGACGCGCTTTTGACATTGCTCGATTCAAGCGATCCCCCTGATCTGGTCGCTCAGTCCCGCGTCGACGATGGACGTGCGCCAAACGATCTTTTCCACCGTCGACACCATCATTTTTCTTCCGTCGGAGCGCCGAAACATCCCGAAATTGAAGAACAGGCGGATCGGATCCGATTCCGAATGAATGCGTTTCAACTGCGGGTTTTCGATCCACCCCTCGAGCTGGATGTCGATCACGTCGTCGGGTGTGATATTCGCGAGATACGCGCTTTGCCTTCGCACGACGGTTCGGCGATCGAGAACGTGAGGGTCGAAGAGGATTTTCGTCTTCGTCGTCAGAAGCTCGCGCTCCGCGAGGTCCAGGATCAGCGGATAGTACGCGTAATAGAGAAGTCCCGCGCCGTTCAGATCGCGATCCGGATCGGGCCGGTACTCGGCGCGAATCGGCTCGGACGTGAGCGGGCTGAAGCTTGGCGGCGCCCGCCGGAATCTTCCGTCCTCAGCCGCCTTCATCATGAGCAGATACGAAGGAAAGGGAGCCTCGACCCTGGGAATTCGCGCCATTCCCGGATGGGTGGGAGTGGCCTTCCGGAGCCAGCTCGCTCCCTTCACCATTTGGACGAACGAGTTGGCGCTGTGGACGTAAGGAATTCCGAGCTCGACCGCCATC